>JBBSBC010000095.1:0-13105 GCA_038251595.1 Phycisphaerales bacterium
ATCGAGCTTGAAGGCCGCTACCAGAAAGGCCGCGGCAGTGTCGATGAGTTCCTCGAACTCACCGCGATCGCCAACCCGCACGCACGCATCACCTTCGTTCCCCCCACCCGCGAAAGCGCGGCCGAAGACGATGAAGCCCTGCTTCCTCGAAACCGAAAGGCTGGTGGAAGCGATGCCGTGGCAGCCGACAGCGCAAGCGATCAGGTCGTGCAAGCCCCGGCACTCCCACAAGTCACCACCGAACTCTCGGGGCTCATCCTCTTTCCGCGCGCTGTCAGCGAGCTTCCACCCGAGACCAAAGAGATTCAGCCGCACCCCAAGGGGATCGAGCTCGGCATCCTCCTTCAGATGCTCAAAGAATCGGAGCAGGATGAGAAGGGCTACACGCTCTACAACTTCCTGCAGGATAAGTTCTGCCGCGTCTCGGCCGCCACCGCGGGCGCGCTTTGTCAGGCCGTCGGTGCCAACAAAAACACCAAGGTAGCCGATGTTGACCACGCTCAGGCCGAACGCCTCTTCAAACACCTTCAAGAAGCCAAGCTTCCCCCACCACCAACCGATTGCCTCGCGCCGATCGGTGTGCAGCAGCTTCTCAAGGGCATGTTCAAGGGCGTGCGGGCCGAGTTTTACGCCGCCAGCACACGCGAGGCCAACGTCTATCGCGGCCGCCCTTTCCAGATCGAAGCCGCCATCGCCTTTGGCGGCGAGCTGCCCACCGAAGACACCGCCCGCGTCATCCGCTTCGCCAACCGCGTGCCACTGCTCTTCCAGCAGTCGGCGTGCAGCAGCTTCAAGGCCGTCATCGAGACCGCATGGAAGAACTACAACCTTCAGCAGCCCCGCGGCAGTGTCCCCGTTGGTCCCATCGTGGTCATGATCCACATGGCCAGCGTCTGGGTTCCCTTCACCAGCGAGTCCAAGGAGGCCATCGCCGATTATGACGAGATCCGCAAAGAGATGAAGCTCGCGCTTATGGAGTGCGGCCGCAAACTCGGCACCTATCTCCGCAAACGCCACAAGATGCGTCGCGAGGCCGAGCGTCGCGATGTCTTCGAGCGCTACATAGGCGAGATCACCAAGGCCGTACACGCCATCAACGGCACAGATGCCAGGAAGCTCTACGACACGCTCCTCGCGCAGGCCCGCAAGCTCACCGCCATCGCCGATATCGAGCTCGATGAAGATGGCAAGGCCATCAAGGAACACGAACACGCCGATCGGGATGGCGTCATCATCATCGAATCCGCCCAGCCCGCCCCCACCACCGTGCGCAACGCGGCGGTTGCCAGTGGCGATCCGATCTTCAAGCAGTCCAAGGCCGAGGCCGCCATGCTCAAGGTGGCCGCGCTCGCCAAGGGTGATGACCCGCAGCAGAGGCTCATCAACACCGAGCCAACCAGGCGTCTCAGCCGCAAGGGTGAGCCTCCATCCAAGAAGTCATCCACAACGGCAAAGACCAGCACGTACCAAACCAAACCGTCAAAGAAAACCGGCGCGGCTCCATCGCCCGTCCCTCGCGCACGCCCCGCACCCGCAGCCTCGGGCACCAAGCCCAAGCCGCGTATGCGTCTGGTCAACGGCAAGATGGTTCCTGTCGATGATGGCCCCGCCCTCTTCTGATCATGCCTTCTTCTGATCAGGCCATGCCTCCCCCACCTTCAGCCTTCATACACCTCAAGCGGCAACCCATCCGGATCGGCAAAGAACGTGAACCGCTTCCCCGTCAGCTCGTCCACACGCACCGGCTCGCACACCACACCTTGGGCCATCAGTTCTCGCACCGCTTCATCCACATCGTTGACCCCGAACGCCAAGTGCCGAAGTCCGCACGCTTCCGGGCGCGTCGGTCTCGTGGGGGGCACCGTCGAGGGCGGGCCAAACGAGAACAGCTCCACGCACATTCCCCCACCCTCCAGATCCAGCTTGAACGACCCACGCTCCCCGCGAAACGTCTCGCGCACCATGCGCAACCCAAGCACCCGCATGTAAAACGCCTTCGACCGCTCGTAGTCCGAGCAGATGATCGCAACATGATGTATACCGTTGAACCTCAACATCGCGTTCATCAGTCTACACCGCACCATCACCCCCATCCGCACCGGCAACGGAGTGCCGCCCATGCCCAAGTCCAAACCCTCCCCAACTTCGTCCTCCCGTCCCGGCCCCTCCAAGGCCCGCAAAGAGCGCGACCGCCTCACGCTCGCCAAGGTTGTTGATCTCGCCGACAGAGTCAGCAAGTCGGCCCTTGCCGGCATCGAGCCCGTTGTCGCCATCCCCACCCGCGCCAAGAGCAACACGCTCTGGAACAAAAAACGCGGCATCCTTGAAATGGGCGATGCCAAGCAGGAACGCGAACTCTTCAACCTCAACCAGGCCAAACAGTTCATGCAGACCATGCTGCACGCCAGCACCATCAAAGACCTCATTGATGCTGAGAAGACCTCCAGCCTCCGCGGCGTCTTTTACAAGGCCAAACACACCGTTGCCGGCACGAAGGAAAACACCTTCGATGGACAGGATGAGTCCGACCCGATCCTTGAAGACCTTGAGGTTGCCCTCGGTGCGCTCCGTGAAGAGCTGCACGTCTTTGCCGAGAACCGTGGCGCGCTCGTTGGCAACATCACCATCACCGACAAGGGCGACGATATCGACTGCCGACGCATGGGCTCGGGCGGATACGCCATCCCTTCAATCGTCGAGCCCGACATTCTGCAGTTCAAGAAGTGCGAGGCCAAGTTTGTCCTGCACGTTGAAAAGGGGACGGTCTGGAACCGCTTTAACGAAGACCGCTTCTGGGAAGAGAACAACTGCATCCTCACCCACGGCGCGGGCCAGCCCCCACGCGGCTGCCGCAGGCTTCTTCAACGTTTCAATCAGGAACTCAAGCTCCCGATCATCTGCCTGCTCGACTGCGACCCTTGGGGCCACTACATCTACTCCGTCATCAAGCAGGGCTCCATCTCCCTCGCCTTCGAGTCCACACGCCTGGCCATCCCCGAGGCCCGCTTCCTTGGCATCCGCGCCAAAGATTACGACGAGTGCGAACTCTCCGATGCTGTCAAGATCGACCTCAACGACAACGATCGCAAACGCGCTGGCGAAATCCTCGCCTATCCATGGTTCGCCGGTCATCGAGGGTGGAAAAAAGAGATCGAGACCATGCTTGAAAATGGCTTCAAAATGGAGGTCGAATCGCTGATCACCAAGGACATTTCTTATGTCACCGAGCAATACGTCCCCATGCGGCTAAAAGCGAAAGATTGGCTGGAATGAGGGCCGATTGGTGATTCGCATCTGCCTTTCCGCAGCCCACATCCCACAACTCTGCCTGAAACTTAAAGAGCCCCAGCGCACCCGCTCGGGCTTTCTTGTGTGCAACACTTTCCACACATGCACAAGGCACCGCGCCGCCTGCGGCACCTGATGTACGACACAGTTCTGCCTTTAGCTCACAAACCCCTTCTTCAACTTCCACGCCACCGCGATTCCCGGAATCGCCAGCCCACCGATCACCAGCCCCAGCCCTTTCAGCCACGAGGGCTTCCGCACATCAACGACCCAGCAGTTGCGGGTGTTGATCCGTGCCATCGGCGCAATGACCTGTTGGTGTTTCGGGTCGAGCTTTTCATAGGCACACTCGACAAACCCCACCAGTTCATCCCCGGCCTCGCCTTCAAGGCTCTCCATTTCGTCAAGGTCTGCATCTTCATTCGCTTGCGGCAACCACGCAAGCAGGCTGCAGGGCCCACTCTCTTGGTCATCCGCCGCATCCACGATCGGCACATACGCGCCGGCCCATTGTCCCTGATCGACCGACTGATTTTTCTTCATCTTCATCACGATCACCGTGCGGTCCATCGCCGATCGCGCACCCGTAACCCTCACATACCCGTACGACGCTAACCCCCCACCACCCTGTCCCGTCGCCTGCGCGAAGGTCACCGTCGATGGTCCAAGCAGCGTCTTGCCGCACCGCAACAGCTCTCCGAGACCGAAGACAAGCATCCCGATCGAAAGGGCTGCACACGTCATGAAGATTCGCATTTTCCCGTACATGCTGTTTCCTTGAAGTTGATTAGCAGGAACCAGCATACCAGAGCGTCCATTGCGACACATACAATAAAACCGTGAGAAAGACGATTGATTAAGACCTTGTAAATGCCTGGGCCGAACCGACTATGGTTCTGGCATCGATCAATCCCGCACTTCTTAATCCCTCCCGAGCATCCCAATGGCCAGACTTCTGTGCCTGTTCCTGTGCGCCTCACTCCTTTCCGGTTGCGCAACCAGCCCCTCACACCCGAAGCCCGATGCGGCGACCGCGCTGCTCGGCTCGACCCTCGCCCGTGCCGTGCCGATTTTCCATGGCACATCGGGAAACTCCGCCCCCTGGTCAGACATGCTCTCCGCCGCCGCCAACGCTGATGTTCTGGTCATCGGCGAAAACCACGGTCACCCGCTCGGGCTGGCCAACGCGGCAGCAATCTGGGCAGATCTCGCCGGTCCCAACCGCGCACTCTCCATGGAGTTTCTCGAACGCGATGTGCAGGTTCATGTTGACGACTACCTCAGCAGCCTGACCGACGAACGCACCTTTCAAACGCGGGCCTTCGGGTCCGCCGTCAGCAATCCGCCCGGTCACCTCGCCATGATCAACGGCGCCAAAGCAACCGGATCCCCCATCATCGCCTCCAACGCCCCGCGCCGCTACGTGCGCATCGCTCGACTTGAGGGCTACCCACGCCTGGCCGCGCTCGGCGCCGAACAGCGCCGCCTCTTCCGCATTCCCGATCGCCTGCCCGAGCCCGGCACACGCTATAGACGCGATTTCGACACATTTCTTCGCGGCAGCTCGGACCTCCCACCTGATGCTCCGCCCGCTACGCCGCCCGAGCCTCCATCCCCGAACGATGAAGGCATGTTCCGCAGCCAATCGCTCTGGGATTGGACCATGGCCGAGAGCCTGACCAATGCCCTTGAGCAGGGTCATAGGCCGGTCCTCCAAGTCGTCGGTCGCTTCCATTCCGACTTTGATGGTGGCCTGGTCATGGCCCTCTCCGCGCTCCGGCCCGGTGTGCGTGTGCTGACCGTGAGCTATGTGAATACTTTGGCCGATGGCCCCCCCGACGCACCTCGCATGCACGAATCTGACCGCGATCGCGCCGACTTTGTCGTGTACGTTGGTCCCCAATAGTCCGACCATCCGCAGACTGACCAACAACACACCCCCAACCATGCGCTCACCGATTGTGCAGATCCTCCAACTTGCATCACCGGACAAAGCGCAGTAGATTGATCGTGTCGCCGGGAGTCCTTGGAGTGCGGCGCGGCCGCGATTCCGGCAGAAAATCAACTTACGGATGATCGAACATGGCGAAAAAGAAGACGACTAAGAAGGCATCAACAGCAAAGAAGACGACCACCAAGAAGGCCCCGGCGAAGAACGCCATGGCCAAACCTGCCATGGCCAAACCTGCCGCGGGCAAAGCCGCACCGGCCATGAAGGCCTCGACCGCCAAGAGCGCAAGCAAGAAGGCTCCGACCAAGAAGGCTCCGACCAAGAAGGCTCCGGCCAAGAAGGCCGCCAAGAAGAAGGCCAGCCGAACCACCAACCGTTCGAGTGCGGGCAAGAAGCTCTACTCCGTCCGCGCGGCCGATGGCTCGTTCAAGGACAGCCCGCAATACTCAAAGGCCCACGCGCAAGACATGAAACGCGATTCAGCCGACGGAAACTGATCCAACTCCGGGTGAGCTTGTCCAGTTCAGGGGGTGAGCGGGCAGTGGTTAAGCAGGTCCGTCTGAATCAAATCGACCTTTCAGAGTCTCCTTCAAACAACGCGAAAAGGCCCCGCACACGCGGGGCCTTTTCGTTGGGTAGCATGTACACCTTCCCACACACCATTTAACACGGATCAACCACCATCACCGATCCGATCGATCCACGGCCAACTCATAACTCGACCGCCCCCACAAGCGGTCATGAGCCCGGGCCGCTCTCGGTCGAGAACCTCAGCGTGCTGCGCGATGCCCGATCGCGTGCCAAAAAACTGCGTCGCGCGGCCTCCATCGGCGCGTTCAGCGGATGGACAATCCTTATTTTCGCCGGAATCACTGCGGTAAGTGCCATCCTGGGCGATGTTGCGGCCATGGTCATGGGTCTCGCCCTGGGCACGCTCGGGTGGAACGAACTCCGAGGCGTGGCAATGCTCAAACGCTTCGATCCGCGCGGGGCGAGGGTGATGGGGTACAACCAGATCGGGCTGGGGCTGCTCATCGTCATCTACGCGGCATGGTCGCTTCGCAGCGCGGCAGACAATCCCCTCCTTTCCGCGCAAGGTGGATCGACCGGCGATGCCCAAGCCGATGCCATGATCAGCGAGATTACCGGCGTGGTCACCTATGGCCTCTACGGCAGCATGATGGTGGCCGGCCTGATCGGCCCGGGCCTGACGGCGTGGTACTACTTCTCGCGCGAAAAGATTGTCCGGGCATTCGTCGCCAATACACCTCCATGGGCATTGGAAGCCATGCGAACAGCAGGCTGACCACCCTCATCCCCCGTCGCAGTGATCGCTCGCAGCCAGGCAGATCGAGATCTTCCACGCCAAAGCGGCAGAGAATCGGTATCCTACAGGCATGAACGACCCATGCTTTCGCAGCGTTGACCGTCGGCGAGTCCTAATGACCCTGGCCGCGCTGGCCGCGAGCGCGACAGCGGCAGGTTGCATGACTTCATCTGGCAAAGATCCAAACACCGCAAGCAAGCCTGACACTGCTGCCAACCTCAAGCCCCCCGCAGACCCTCTGTTCACAATCTCGCTCGCGCAATGGTCGCTGCACCGCGCCCTTTACGCAGGATCGCTCGACCACCTCGACTTTCCCAAGGCCGCAAAGGTCGACTACGGAATCGACGCCGTCGAGTACGTCAACGCGTTCTTCAAGGAAAAGTCGAGCAACACCTACAACGCTCAGTTGGCCCAACGCTGCCGCGATCATGGCGTAACCAGTGTGCTCATCATGTGCGATGGTGAGGGCCCACTCGGTGACCCCGACGTGGTCAAACGCTCACTCGCGGTCGAAAACCACCGCAAGTGGCTCGACGCGGCCAGATCGCTCGGCTGCCACTCGATCCGCGTCAACGCGCAGAGCACCGGCACCTTTGAAGAGCAGCAGAAACTCGCCGCGGATGGCCTGCGAAAGTTGTGTGAGCTGAGCGATGGCTACGGCCTGAACGTGATCGTTGAAAATCACTGGGGGCTTTCTTCCAACGGACGCTGGCTCGCCGGGGTCATGCGTCTGGTCGGTCATCCGCGTGTGGGCACCCTCCCCGACTTCGGGAACTTCGATCCGAAGGAGTACGACCGATACCAGGGTGTGACCGACATGATGCCCTTCGCCCGCGGAGTTTCAGCCAAAAGCTACGACTTCGACCCAACCACCGGTGATGACACCAAGATCGACTACCGCCGCATGCTTGATATTGTGATGAAGGCCGGGTATCGCGGCCGCATCGGCATCGAATACGAAGGCAAGACCCTGAGCGAACCCGAGGGCATCCGCGCCACCAAGCGCTTGCTTGAACGGACTCGCGACGAACTCGCTGCAAGATGACCCGTAACACCTGCGCATCAAGTCCGTACTCGCAACAAGGGCCACACCCCGACCCGGCTACTTTTCATTCGACGATCGTTCGTTCAACTCGCCCCGCAGGAGACTCTCCATGTCGGTTCGATTCCTGATGCTTGGTGCCATGCTGGTCTTGGGCTTTGCCACATTGACCCCCGGTGCCGAACCGCCGATCCGTGCCCTGCTGCTCACCGGACACAACAACCACAACTGGGCGTTCACCAGCCGCGTACACAAAGAGACACTCGAATCAACCGGACTCTTTTTGGTTGACATCGCCGAAGATCCTGAACTGGCCCTCTCCAACGCCGAGGCGCTGAAGAAATACCGTCTCTTTGTGATCGACTTCAACGACTCGCACGACCCGCGCCCGTGGGACCAGATGGTCAAGAAAAACTTTGCTCGCGCGGTCAAAGCGGGCACCGGCGTGGTCGCCATTCACGCAGCCAACAACGCCTTCAAAGGTTGGAGCGAGTACGAGTTCATGCTCGGTCTCATGTGGCGCGATGGCACCGGACACGGCAAGTTTCACGAGTTTGATGTCGATGTTCTTGATCCCGAGCACCCGATCACCAAAGGGCTTGCCCCATTCAAGAAGCATCCAGATGAGTTGTACCACAACCTGGTGAACTCGCAGAAGACCCAGCCTCGTCTCCTGATGCAGGCCATGTCGAACAAAGACTCCGGCGGAACCGGTACAGTGCAACCGATGGCCTTTACCCTGCAGTTCGGTGAAGGCCGAATCTTCGCCACCCCGCTCGGTCACGTTTGGGTTGGCGATCAGGCCAGCAAGCGCAGCGTGCTCGATCCGCAGTTCCGCGCCCTGCTGGCCCGCGGTTCCGAATGGGCCGCCACCGGTCGCGTCTCGCTCCCGCCCACCTTCGCCGATGTGCGCACCCACAACTCACTCTCACCCGATGAGCAGGCCGAAGGCTGGAACCTCCTTTTCGATGGAACCTCACCCAGCGGACTGCGCGGGTTCAAGTCCGACAAGTTTCCCGACAAGGGCTGGGTCATCAAAGATGCCACACTCGTTCACACAAACCAGGGCGGCGGCGGCGATCTCGTGACCAAAGACCAGTTCGAGAACTTCGCCTTCGAGTGCGAGTGGAAAGTCGCCAAGGGCGGAAACTCCGGCATCATCTACCGCTGCGATGAGGACCACAAGTTCCCGTGGGAGACCGGGCGCGAGATGCAGATTCTCGACGATGAGAACCACAACGACGGCAAAAAGCCCAAGACGCGCTCGGGCACGATGTACGACCTCTTCGAGTGCCGGGCCGATGTGGTCCGACCCTTTGGCGAGTGGAACCGCTCTCGCATCACCTGCAACGGAACACGTATCGAGCACTGGCTCAACGGTGTGCGCGTCGTCGATATCGACACCGCCTCCGACGAATACAAGGCCGCACTCGCCGCCAGCAAGTTCCCCTCGATGCCCGACTTCGGCAAACCGATCAAGGGACACATCGCGCTGCAGGATCACGGTGACGAAGTCGCCTTCCGCAACATCAAGGTCAAAGTCCTCAAGTAGTTCGCCTTGACGATGGTGCATACCAGCCGCTCAAAACTTCACCCATCGCCCATCGTTCTTCGAGCTCTCAACCACCTTCATCACGAACCGCACGCCCCGCAGTCCATCTTCTACCGTCGGCACACCCGCCGCAAGCGTGCCGCCGGTTGCCATCGTTTCAACGCGATTGCTCCGCAACTTCTCCGCAACCCCGCGATAGACGTTCGCAAATGCCTCAAGAAATCCCTCGGGGTGGCCCATCGGTAACCGCGTGCCCGCCACAGCGCCGGCAGCAAGCGCACCACCACGCGAGTATACCTGCCGTGTGCCATCGGCCCGATCAACAACCATCGTGTTGGGCTCCTCCTGCCGCCACCAGAGCGAACCATGCTCACCATGCACCCGCAGCGTGAGGTTGTTCTGCTCACCGATGCACACCTGGCTCGCCGTCAGCACTCCCTTTGCGCCGCCATGCATCCGCAGCAGCACCGTCGCATCATCATCCAGAATCCGTCCCGGCACAAAGCTCGTCAGCTCCGCGCTCAGCGATTCGATCTCCAGCCCCGTCACGGTGTGCAGCAGGTTCTCCGCGTGCGTGCCGATGTCGCCAATACACCCGCCCTGACCCGCCATCGCCGGGTTCTGCCGCCAGCTCGCCTGCTTCTGCCCATCCTGTTCGATCGCGCCGGAAAGCCACCCCTGGTGATACTCGACAAACACCTTGCGCACACGCCCCAGCTCTCCCCCCCGCACCATCGCCGCGGCCTGCTTCACCATCGGATAGCCCGTGTAGTTGTACATCACCGCAAACACGGTCCCCATCCTCTTCACCAACGCGCTCAGCGCCTCGGCCTCCGCAACGGTGGTCACCATCGGCTTATCGCAGATGATGTTGAACCCCGCCGCGACAAACGCCATCGCGATCTCAAAGTGCGTCGCGTTCGGTGTCACGATCGCGACCGTATCAACGCGCTCACCCGCAGGCCGCGCCGATTCAACCTCCAGCATCTCGCGCCACGTCGCGTACGACCGATCGGCCGCAAGCCCAAGCTCGCGCGCTGAGGCGCGCGACTTCTCCGTGGTCGATGACAACGCACCCGCCACCAGCACCCACTGCCCATCAAGCGCGGCCGCCATCCGATGCACCGCGCCGATAAACGCGCCCTGCCCTCCACCCACCATGCCCAGCTTGAGAGGATCGCTGCTCACCATCTTCTCCTGTACCCCACCTCCACACCGTCCATCCAACTAATGCCCTGAACCGTCGGCCTGTTTCAGCGACGCCACCAGCATCTTCACCTCCGCATCCGTCATGTTCTTCTGCGCATGCTTCAGCATCGCCTCAAAGTGGGCCAGTTCCTCCGTCGCGGCCGGAAAGCCCGTGTTCCCGTCCTTCCCCGTGCTGGTAATCAGCACCTCCCCCTTGTCATCCAGGAACGCAAACCACGGGATGCCCGAGGCCTTCTCCCCTTCATACTTCTTCAACATCGCCGCGCCACCCGCGCAGCGGTCCTGATCGATCTTCACATCCACAAAGTCCTTCTTCAGAACCGCCGCAATCTCCGGTTTCGCCATCCAGTCCTCCAGCCGATGGCACCACCCGCACCACGGCGCGCCGAAGTGTACAAAGACCCGCTTGCCCGTCCCCTTCGCGCTCGCGAGTCCCTCATCCAGCAGCACCTGCGCTGCGGGCGCGGTCGCCTTGTGGTCCTCCAGAAACTTAAGCACGGCCTTCGGGTCGTGCCCCGCCGCCACGCTGGCCGCTCCGGCCGCATCTTTCAGTTCGAGCGCGGCCGTCGCCTGATTCGCGATCGGCTTCCCGTCCTCATCCAGCACCGTCAGGTACGGAAACCCGTGCTCCCTCATCCCGCCCGCACCATACATCAGGCCCACATCGAGGTTCTTCCCGTTCGGTCGCCCCGCATCGATATGGATGACCTCATACTCATACAACAACGTGCGCGCGATCGCCTTGTCGGCCTTCATCAGTTCGTGCATTCGGATGCACCACGGGCACCAGTTGCCACCCCACTGAATCAGCACCCGGGTGTGGTCGCGCCGGGCCTTCACCAGCGCACCGGCGATCTGCGCGCGGGCATCCGCGGCCTCGTCATACACCTTCACCTTGGCCTCCGGCACAATGGGTTTGCGCTCCGGCACAGGGGCAACCGCCGGCGCAACCGGCTGCCCGAGCGCACGTGCGCTGGAGACCGAAAGCATGACCATCAGGCCGCCAACCATGATCGCGATGGGCTTGATCCGCATGGCAAAAATCTCCTTCACACCAAGCGTACGCAACCCCGCGCTCGTCCCGATGGGCAGGCTCCACAAGGTCCTGAGCGCACACGCAGCCGACTCGGTCTCACCCCGCCGCGTATTCCTCAGCCCTTTGTGCGCCTCCCGATACGCGCTCCAAACACCCGCCACCCGCGCTTGCGCTCCAGACGCCCTTCAATAACTCCTCCCAATCGCCGAAAACGATCATCCTTGCCCCGTCCGCCTGTCATGGTAGATTGAGCGTGCAGGTACGTGCCGCTTCCCGATGCGACCTTCGGGCCATCCATGCCCCTTCACTTTGAAAGATAACCCATGACAAATCCCCCAGTTCCCCACCGCTCGATCCTCGGATGCCCAACCCGCATCGCGCTCCCCACCGCAGCGATCGTCCTGCTGGCCGTCATCACCACCAGCGCTGGCCCAATTGACCCGCCACCGGGGCCCATCACCCCGACCTACAAGACCCTCACCGAAGTCGAGCCGCGCACCGCCATCAACCTCACCAACACCCCCGGCGATGCCGACAGCCTCTTCAAGATCACCCAGCGCGGCTCCTACTACCTCACCGGCAACATCACCGGCGTCGTGGGCAAGCACGGGATCGAGATCACCAGCGGTGGTGTCACAATCGACCTCATGGGCTTTGACCTGAGCGGTGTTCCCGGCTCGCTCGACGGCATCGCCGCCACCGTCAACAACCTCCGCAGCATCACGATCCGCAACGGTTCGGTGCGCACCTGGGGGGACGTGGGCGTCGATCTCCGCACGGAGTCGGTACGCGGCGGGGCGCTCCTTGACGTGCGGGCCACCGACAACGGCGGCGGCGGTCTGGCGGTGGGCAGCGCGTTCTCGATCACCCGCTGCTCGGCCTACCTCAACACCGGCGATGGGATGCAAATCGGCTTCATCAGTACCGTCTCCGAGTGCTCATCCGGGGCCAACACCGGCAACGGCTTCTGGATGGGCGACACCGTCACGATCACCGGCTGCTCCGCCGATGGAAATCAGCAGAACGGAATCTCGGTCGGCTATGGGTGCGTGGTCAGCGGCTGCGCGCTTAGGCTGAACTACCTCGACGGCATCCGGGTCAACGCCAACTCGACCATCCTCAACAACACCTGCATCAACAACGGCTTCGGCTTCGCAAATGATGGGGCGGGCATCCACGTGGTCTTCGACGATTCCCGTGTCGAGGGCAATAACTGCCTCGACAACGACCGCGGCATCGATATCGATGGGGCCGGCAACATCATCATCAGGAACACTTGCGCCAACAACACCACCGACTGGGCCATCGTCGCCAACAACATCTACGGCCCCATCCTCGACCGCCGCATCCCCGCCGCGGTCGCCTCGACACCCGCTGTCAGCGGGACCGCGGCCGCCAGCACGCTGGGCAGCACCGACCCCAACGCCAACTTCTCGTACTAATCGTTCACCCGCACCACCAAAGGAGACTCTGACATGAACCGCACCCGCATCATCACCGCCGCCGCCCTCACCCTCGTCGCCGTCGGTTGGGGGGGGCTTCTGTTCGCCGGGCCGATCAACCCGCCCGCCGGGCCGGTGACTTCGACGTACAAGACGCTGACTGAGGTCGAGCCGCGAATCGCCATCAACGCGACCAATACGCCCGGCGATGCCGACAGCCGCTTCAAGATCACCCAGCCCGGCTCCTACTACCTCACC
>JBBSBC010000096.1:0-13074 GCA_038251595.1 Phycisphaerales bacterium
GAGCGCGGCCCGCTGCTCGGGGGAATAGTCGAGCAACGTCGGGCGAGGTTCACCGAGTGCGACCAGCAGGTGTCCGTTGGAATACGGATAGGCATTGAGCAGCACCATCCCACCCACCCCTCCCACGCCCCCGACCCCTCCAACGCCACCCCGGTCGCGCCCGTTCGGATCATCGGTCCGCACAATCAAATGGTTCGGCCCATCACGCTCGGGCGAACACCAGTACTCGCGGAGAAAGCTCCCGCTCGATGGCCCCCCGCTCTTGCGTTCGGCTTCACCCACACCCTCAAGATACTCAAGCCGCCACGGCGCCTGAAGCCGCGCGGGGCTGTTGGTGGCCGGTGGGCTATCGCTCTTCGATGGATCTTCGGGCATGGAGAAGCCTACGGGCGATTCACCGCCGTAGCCCACCCCGTGCGTCTAAACTCACAACCCAACACAATCACCGGAGTCGAGTGCATGTTTGAATCCATCCGCGCCGTTCCCGCCGCCAGCGCCAAGCCGAGCGTCATCGTGATCGGCATCTTCGCCGATAAGCAGCTTGATGCAAACAGCAAGGCCCTCGACAAGATTTACGCGGGCATCATCTCCGCCGCGCTGGCGCGGGGCGAGTGCTCGGGCGAGTCCGGTCGCCTGGCCGAGGCCTTCCCCACGGGCAAGAGCACTCCCCCTTCTCCCACCCGCATCATCATCGCCGGTCTGGGCAAGAAAGATTCGTTCGAGGCCGGCACCTTGCGCACCGTTGCCGCCGCCATCGGGCGCCGACTCGCCACAACCAAAGAAACCGGCATCAGCATCGACCTTGTGGGCATCCTTTCAACCGCCAAGCGTGCCAAGCCCGAGTTTGCTGGCCGCTGTTTCGGTGAAGGGCTGGGCCTTCTCGGATGGAAGAGCTGGGTCTTCAAGGGCAAGGCCGCGAACCCCGGTTCCGAACCGACCAAACGCACCAACCTCACGATCAGTTCTCCCGACACCGACTTCGCCGCCGGGCTTGCCCGCGGCCTCGCGCTCGCGGGTTCGGTCAACTTCTGCCGCGATCTCTCCGAGACGCCCCCCAACATCGCCATCCCGTCCTACATGGCCGAGCAGGCCCGCGCCATGGCGAAAGTGGCGGGCCTCTCCTGCCGCGTGATCGACGGGAAGGAACTCGACAAACAGAAGATGACGGGCCTGATCAACGTCGGCAAGGGGAGCGCGAACAAGCCCTGCCTCATCCGGCTCGAATACACACCCAAAGGAAGTTCCAAGGGGACCAAGAAGCGTTCGCCCGTCGTCCTCATCGGCAAGACGATGACCTACGACACCGGCGGCCTCTCGCTCAAGATCAACAACGGAATGGTCGGCATGAAGCGTGACAAGGATGGCGGGTGCGCTGTGCTGGGCGCCATGCACGCGATCGGTACGATCATCAAGCCCGACCGACCCGTCGTCGCCCTTCTGGCCGTCGCCGAAAACTCCGTCGGCGATGTCGCCTATCGACCCGACGATGTGCTCACCTTCCGCAACGGGGTGACCGTCGAGATCACCAACACCGATGCCGAGGGCCGCCTGGTCCTCGCCGATGCGCTCATCTGGGCCTGCGAGCTGGAGAACCCCGAATACATCATCGACCTCGCCACACTCACCGGGGGTGTCGTGACCGCACTGGGCTCCACCTTCGCCGGAATGTTCTGCGAGAACGACCGCCTGCGCGAGCGGCTCGAACGGGCCATGGCGACCAGCGGTGAGCGTTGGTGGCGACTCCCGATGGACCCCGAGTACCGCGACATGATGAAGTCGCCCATCGCCGACATCCTGAACAGCAACCCCAACCGGAAAGCCCACCCCATCCAAGGGGCGGCCTTTCTCAGCTACTTTGTCGAACCCAAGGTGCCTTGGGCGCATATCGATATCGCGGGAGTCCACGCCGTCGAGAGTGATTCCGGCCCCTTCGTCAAAGGCCCAACGGGTTGGGGTGTGCGGTTGCTGGCGGACCTTCTGAGCACGCCGCATCCGGGGTCGTGAGCGGTACGTGGTTGGGAGAGTTCAGAGTCTCATCCTCTATTCTTCCATAATCCGCTGTGCTTTCCCTCACGCTCGAGTTCGATCCTGCCTTTGAACCCTGGGGACGGGCGAATGGTTATCCCTCATATCTGGGAACTGTGCCCCATGGCCGCGACGAGTTGCGGCCAACTGACTCTTCATGCGAATCTCGCACCCGCCCACCTGCGAACTCCAATAGCAGGGATCGAACTCAGCGTGAGCGGAAAGATGGATGGCCATGGGAGGGGAGACGGGCAAGTGCGAGGACCAACCCACGCCTGAGCCTCTCATTGACTCTGATCTCTCTGAGTTCAATCTTGTCTTTTTCGATCAAACCCCAGTGACCCCCAATGATGAGAGAAACGGGGGTCTTTCACGCCACTCGCCACTCAACCAGCCATGCCCACAACCACCACACAACCATCCTCCACACGACCGCTCACCCGAGCCATGAACCTTGGCGACCTGCGGGCTTCCGGTTGGCAATCGCGCTCCGTCAAGGCCGAACTTCGCGAAAACCTGATCGCTGCGATGCGCACCGGCAATGAAGTGTTGTTTCCCGGCATCATGGGCTATGACGAGACGGTCATTCCCGAAGTCATCAACGGGATCATCGCCGGGCACGATATGCTCTTCCTTGGTGAGAAGGGGCAGGCCAAGAGCAAGCTGATGCGCATGCTCTCGCGCTTTCTCGATGAACACACGCCCTATCTCGATATCCCCGCTGCGATGGGTCACTGCCCTGTTCACGAAGACCCTTACCACCCCATCACGCATTGGGGCCGCGAGTATCTTGCCGCCGCCGGTGATGCGGCCCGCATCGCCTGGTGGCCTCGATCAGAACGCTACGTCGAGCGGCTCGCCCCGGGAACCAAGTTCGCCGACATCATCGGAGAGATCGACCCCGCCCGCCTGCTCGCGGGCGCGGGCATGGGAACCGAGGAGGCTCTGCACTTCGGGCTGATCCCACGCATGCACCGCGGTATCTTCGCCATGAACGAACTCCCGGATCTCGATGACCTCGTGCAGGTCGGGCTCTTCAACATTCTCGAAGAGCGCGATGTGCAGATTCGCGGCCTGCCCGTGAAGTTCGATATCGATGTGCTCATCCTCTTCAGCGCCAACCCCAGCACGTACAACCGATCCGGCAAGGTCATTCCCCAGCTCAAAGACCGCATCGGCACCACCATCACCACCCACTACCCACGCCAGCGCGACATGGGGATCGAGATCACCGAGGCGGGGGTTCTGGCCGGCGGGATCGACCATGGGGGCGAGTTCCCCGTCCTCGTGCCGCGATTCATGAAGGAAGTCGTCGAGCAACTCTCGATCGCCGCGCGCAAAAGCAAGTACGTGGACCAGGCCTCCGGCGTCTCGGCCCGCTTCTCGATCGCCAACTACAAAACCATGGTTGCCAACGCACGCCGCCGGGCCATTGTGCTCAACGAATCGCCGGCCGTGCCGCGAATCAGCGACCTTGCCCACTTCCACGCCTCGGCCTCGGGCAAGCTCGAGCTTGACCTGCTCGGCAGTCATCAGATGAACGAACGGCAGACGCTCGACGCCATCTTCGCCGAGGCGATCAAGCAGGTCTTCGGCGAGTACGTCAGCAAGCACGGCCTGGCCGAGATCGGCGAGGTCTTTGCCAAGGGTGTCAAGATCGAGGTCGGCGACATGCTCCCCAGCACGCACTACGCCAAGATGATGCAGCGCGTTCCGGCCATCTGGGAAAAAGCCTTCGAGGTCAACGCTTCCGAATCGCCCGCGGTGCGCGCGAGCTGCATCGAGTTTGTGCTGGCTGGCCTGTGGGCGACCGACGTGGTGAGCCGGGCCGAGCGGCACGGTCGCCTCTCGTACGACATCAAGTAAGTCGTTGAACCGAACATGAGTATCCCACCACCTGATGCTGAGCCCGACCCCGCTACCGAAGCGCCACACGCCCGTGGCGGCGGCGGTGGCATCGTTCACGCCTATCAGAAGTACGACCCCCAAACCTTCCCTTCACCCACCGATCCCAACCCCAACTCCGGCATGGCCGCGGCCGCCTTCGAGCAAATGCTCATGTTCGGTGAGGGGCACGAGCTGACCGACGAGGAACTCGCCAACGCCATTCGCCTCGATCCTTCCATGTTTCCCCAACTCGGCCCGAGCCTTCAGGCGTTGCGGGCCATGCTTGAAGAGCGCAAACGCCGCATCCTCGAAAAGTACGAGACCGACACGGTGCGTCAGGATGCCGCGAGCGCCTTCACCGAACTCTCGCAGCAGGCCACACCTCCCAAACCCCTGCGCGACGCCTTTGAGAAGGCCATCCGCGATGAACAGATTCAGGATCTCGAGCGGCTCTACTACAAAAACCGCGATGACCGCTCGCCCTTCGCCCGCCAGCTCACGCTCCTGATCGATGCGCTGGGCAACGCCTACCAGATCGAAGAGCTCGCCGATACCTACCCCTTCACCGGGCGCGAAGCGATGAGCATTCCCGAAGCCTTGGAGATCAAGGCCGAGCTTGAGCAGATCGACAAGCTGCTCGAACAGCTCAAGAACGCCGAGAAGGATGCCCAGCTCGCCATCATCGATATGGAGGCGCTCAGCGAGTACGCCGAGCCCGGCCAGATCGAATCCCTCAACCGCCTTCAAGAGCAGATTCAGGAATACCTGCAACAGCAGGCCGCAGAGCAGGGCCTCGAAAAATCTGGCGCGGGCTACCGCCTCACACCCAAAGCCCTGCGCCTCTTTCAGCGTCACCTGCTGGGCGAGATTTTCAGCGATCTGGCCGCCGCTCGCAGCGGGCGACACGCCGTCGGCGTGACCGGTGAGGGTGTCGTCGAGCTCGAACGGACCAAGCCCTACGAGTTTGGCGATTCCGCGGCCAATATCGACATCGTTCAGACCATCATCAACGGCGCGGTGCGCGGCGGGGCCGATGGCCGCCCGTTCTCGGTCAACGCCTCCGACATCACCATCCACCTCACCCGCAACAACCCGAGGTGCGCGACGGCGGTGCTGATGGATATGTCGGGCTCGATGCGCCACAACGGGCAGTACATCCAGTGCAAGCGCATGGCCCTCGCGCTCGACGGGCTGATCCGCAGCGAGTACCCCGGCGACCATCTCAGCTTCATCGAGATGTACAGCATCGCCAAGCTGCGCCCGATCGGCGAAGTGCCCGCGCTCCTGCCCAAGCCGGTCAGCATCCACGCCTCACGCGTGCGGCTCAAGGCCGACATGAGCGACCCGCGCATCGGCGAGTCGCAACTGCCGCAGCACTTCACGAACATCCAGCACGCGCTCCAGCTCGCGCGCCAGGTCCTCAGCACGCAAGACACGCCCAACCGCCAGGTCATCCTCATCACCGATGGCCTTCCCACCGCGCACTTCGAGGGACAGGAACTCTTCTTCCTCTACCCGCCCGACCCGCTCACCGAACGCGCCACCATGCGCGAAGCCCTGCTCTGCCAACGCGCCGGCATCACGATCAACATCTTCCTCCTCCCAAGCTGGAGCCAGTCCAGCGAAGACATCCAGTTCGCCCAACGCCTCGCCGAAACCACCAAAGGCCGCGTCTTCTTCACAGGCGGACGCGACCTCGATCGCTACGTCGTGTGGGATTACGTGAATCAGCGGCGGCGAGTGATCGGGTAAGGGTGCGCAGAGCGATGGGCGTGCGGTCGACGACGTGCGCGGCAATGGTGGCGACGCAAACCAGAAGAGTTCACTCGGCGGCGCGGAACGCACAGAGCACACAGAGCAAGGCACCGGCTCTCGCCCCAGCGTAGCGCAGGGGTGTCGCCACTGGTGGAGCGACGGGCGGGCCTTGACGCCCGATGCAGAACCCTTGGAAGACATGATGATCCATCGGGGCCGCACCGGCGGGGCGGGGCAAGATCACTTCAGCATGATGTTGCTCTTCATGCACGCCGCATAGTTGGCGTTCAACACGTCCGCGAGTACGAGGTGCGCGGCAAGAGGGCCGTCTTCAAAACGGGTGGGTCTGCACCTGCGGCGAGAAGGGGCCGTGGTCGGAGATTGCGACGGCAACCGTTGCAACATGAGGGGCGACGGTGGCGGCATGAGGGGCGACGGTGGTCGAGAAGCGCGACCGTCGCGATCCAGAAGCGTGGCTCGGCTACTTCCGAAGCCCGCGTGCCTGCAACTCCTTGAACCGCTCGCGCCACGGCACGCTGTCCCACACCCGCGCGGGTTGGTCATACGACGCGGTCACGATCCGCGTGCCGTCCGGGCTGAACGCGGCGGATCGGACAAAGCCCGTGTGGCCCTTGAGCTCGGCCAGGCTCTCGCCCGTGGCGGCATCCCACATCCCGCGCGAGGTCCGACGGCGACTGGTAGCGCTCGGTGCGGTCCTTGCGGAGGGCCTTGAGCGGGATCCAGTCGAGTTCCCGCCGCAGTTCGATCGCCAGGTCGCCGCGGTCCATCCCGCGAGACTTCCCGATGAGCGCGCCACTGTCCGCGTCCGCGGAGGAGAGGCGGGTGCTGGGCTTTGGTGGGTCGTCCTCGCGAAGAACCCTGCAGATCGCCTCGTACCCCGCCGCGCGGAGAGATTTCGAGTCAAACGGCAGCAGCCCCGAGAGCAACTCGTAGAGCACCACGCCCAGCGAATAGACATCGGTGCGGGTGTCGATGTCGGTCGCGCCCATCTCGGCCTGCTCGGGGCTCATGTACTCGGGCGTGCCGAGAAGCTGGCCCCGCTCGGTGAAGATCGTCTTGTCGGTCAGCGTGTGCGTGATGGCCTTGGCGACGCCGAAGTCGATGACCTTGGGCTGCGGTGTGCCGTCGCGGACCGTGACCAGGATGTTCGAGGGCTTGATGTCGCGGTGGATGATGCCCTTGAGGTGGGCGTGCTGGATCGCCTCGCACACGCCCGCGAAGAGCTCCAGCCGATGCCGCACGCCCAGGTTGTGCCGGTCGGCGTAGGTGGTGATCGGCTCGCCCGCGACGTGCTCCATCCCGAAGTACGGGCGGCCCGCGGGCGTGGCCCCGGCGTCGAAGACCTTGGCGATGAACGGATGATCCATGACCGCGAGGGCCTGACGCTCCTGCTCGAAGCGGGCAATGACGGCCCTGGTGTCCATGCCCGGCTTGATGATTTTGAGCGCGACCCGCTGGACGATCGGCTCGCGCCGCTCGGCCAGCCAGACGGTGCCGAAGCCCCCCTCGCCGATGGGTTGGAGCAGCTTGTACGGACCGATCATTTCGCCCGCGCGCTGCATGGGCGACGAAACCGTCGTCGTGGCGTCGCCGGGGGGATGCGGCCGGTTCTGCGTGGACCCTTGCGAGGCTGTCGACGGATCGTCGGGCATGAAGGCGCTCCTTGGTCGGGACATGGTATCGGGGAAAGTCCCGAGAAGTTCTCATCGCGGAGTCGCCTCCACTCTTTCCGCCCGTGCGGCCAGCACCACCCCCGCCCAAGGCACTCGGAGCGCACAACCAGCGCGGCGGGTGGTCTACCTGTTCGCGGGCAAGATGCCGAAGCGCTCAGCAGCCCACCAGCACGTCCCCCCATCCTCCCCACCCTGCCCCCTGTCGTCTACGCTGCGGCCAAACTGCGAAACGGCCTATGCCCTTCCAATCTCACAACCCCAGCCTACCCCAACAAACCACCCCACCTCTCCGGCACTAGACTTGTCAAGACTGCATCAAGTTCACCCGCCGCTCACACCCCGCTCACCCCGCTCTCCTCAGATCCACGCCATCGGCCACCTGTTCAAACCGCTCATGCCCAACGCTTCCGCCCATCTTTCCTCTTCGCCCTCTTCCGCCCGCGCCACTTTACTCCCGGAACGCCCAATCTCTGTCCACATTTCCTCAACCTCCGAACGGCCGCACCCGCTTCCTCACCCTGCCGCGGGCAGCCCCGGTTTCCTCTTCTTCGGCGGCCACCGCCGCTCGGGCACAACGTGGCTGGCCTCGATGCTCAACTCGCACCCTGAGCTGCACATCCGCAATGAGGGGTGGTTGTTCAACGATCAGGGTTCCTCGTTCGAGACCTGGTTCAACCGTCCGCAGTTCAACCACTGGGCGGCGCGCAAAGAGGCCCGCGGCACATGGATGCGTGACATCACACCCGGCGAGGCCGCGCGACTGATGCAGCAGGCCATGCTGCGCGAGGTCTTTCGGCAGGCCACCATCCGCGAAGGATGGAAAGACTGGAACACCCTCCGCTGGTGCGGCGACAAAACCACCAACTTCTACAACCTCGCTGCCGACACGCTCTTCGACCTCTTCCCCCCCACACCCGCCAGCCCGCACGCGCCCACACGCTTCCTCTCCATGCTCCGCGATGGGCGCGATGTCGTGGTCTCAAACCTCTTCCTCATCTTCCGCGAGCAGAAGTGGGCCGACCTGCCCGCCGAGGTCCGCGACGATGCGCGCAGGTCCTTCGAGTTCCACATCAACGGCCGCGGCCTGCCGATGCCGCTCTTTACCGCCGCGCTGCTGCGATTCCTCGTTCAGGAGTGGATCGCCGTCGTCTCCGGCGGTCAACGGGCCGCCGAGCTCTATGGCCCGGCCTTTCTGGATGTGCGATATGAATCGCTCGTTCACGACACGCCCGCGCAGCTCCGTCGCATCTACGACTGGCTCGGTGTCAGCGCATCCATGACCGACGAGCGTCTACACCAGATCGTCGAAGATTGCAAGTTCGAGAACTTCTCAGAAGGCCGCAAACGCGGGCAGGCCGATCCGCTGGCGGAGTGGCGCAAGGGTATCGTTGGCGATTGGCGCAACCACTTCGCCGAAGATGACAAGCACCTGTTCAAGGCGACCGCCGGTTCGCTGCTCATTGAGCTTGGGTACGAGCACGATCTCAACTGGTGAGCCGTCTCCTTCATCCGAGCACCCCCCCCCTCCCTGCTTCACACGCATGATCGACCCTCGCCAGCCAAACTTTTCGAGCACACCCATCGCCGCGGATCGCCCGCGATTCCTCTATCGCGCGGCCGAACCCGACACCACCGACGATGGCGCACCCCCGACGCCCCCTGTCGTGACGGTCATCACGCCCTACTTCAACACGGGCGAGATCTTCCACGAAACGGCCGCGTGCGTGCTCGGGCAATCGTTGCAGCGGTTCGAGTGGATCATCATCAACGATCGCTCGACCGACCCCGGCGCGCTCGCGGTGCTTGATGAGTATCGCCCCGGCGGCGCACGCAACCGATCGGGCGACCCACGCATACGCATCATCGATCACCGCGCCAACCACGGGCTCTCCGCGGCACGCAACACCGGCTTTCGCGCCGCCCGCGCACCCTACGTCTTCATGTTGGACTCCGACGACCTCATCGAGCCCACGACGCTCGAAAAGTGCGCCTGGTTTCTCGAGGCCAACCCCGAGTTCGCCTTTGTCGGCGGATTCAACGTCGGTTTCGGAGGGCAGGAATATGTCTGGGATCGCGGGTTTCACAACCACGCCGCGATGCTCGATCAGAACCTCGCCACCGCGACCAAGATGCTGCGCACCAGCATCCACGCGCGTGTCGGAGGTTTTGACGAAACGATCCGCGGCGGGCTTGAAGACTGGGACTTCTGGCTGCGCTGCGCCGACCACGACCACTGGGGCGGAACCATCCCGGAATATCTCGACTGGTACCGCCGGCGCGCGCCGATGCAGTACGACGCCTGGGCCAACTTGAAGTCCGCCGAGAACCACCGCTGCTTCCGCGAACGGCTCAAGCGGCTCTACCCGCGTCTTTTTGAAGGGCACTTTCCGTACCCCTCGCGCCAATGGCACGCCCCGCACGCCGATATTCCCGAGCTGATGCCTTGGTCCAACCCGCTCGACTCACAAGCACGCCGCCTGCTGATGATCATTCCCTGGTTCCGCATGGGCGGGGCCGACAAGTTCAACCTCGACCTTCTCCGCACCATGACCGAGCGCGGGTGGGAAGTCACCATCGCCACCACGCTCGCCGGCCACCCATGGGTTCCCGAGTTCACACGCTACACGCCCGATGTCTTCATGCTCGACCACCTGGCGCAGCTCCCCCACTACCCGCGCCTGCTCCGCTACCTGATCGATTCGCGCAAGCCCGAGGTCGTCATGCTCACCAACAGTGAGCTTGGCTACCTCACGCTCCCTTACCTGCGAGCCCACTGCCCCGGCCCCACCTATGTGGATTACAACCACATGGAAGAGGTCTACTGGAAGAACGGCGGCCACCCACGCGCCGCCGCAGGCGCACAAGACCAACTCGAACTCAACATCGTCGCCTCGCAGCACCTCAAGCGTTGGATGGTCGCGCGCGGCGCATCGCCCGATCGCATCGAAGTCTGTCCGACCAATGTCGATTCAACCCTCTGGAAGCCCGACCCCGAACTCCGCGACGCCACGCGCCTCGAACTCGGCATCGATCCCGAGGTCACCGTCCTGCTCTACCCCGTCCGACTCACGGCCCAGAAGCAACCCATGGTCTTCGCCGACACCATGCGCCGACTGATCGACCGCGCCGCCGGCAGCCGCTGGCTCGCGCTGGTTGCTGGCGATGGTGAAGACCGTCCCGCCCTCGAACGCTACATCGCTGACAACTCCCTCTCAGACCATGTCCGCTTGCTCGGCGCGGTCCCCATCACCCGAATGCCCGCGCTCTACGCGGCCAGCGACATCTTCTTCCTTCCTTCCATGCAGGAAGGCGTGGCCCTCTCGATCTACGAGGCCATGTCCATGAGCCTCTCCGTTGTCGGCGCGATCGTCGGCGGCCAGCGTGAGCTGGTCGTTCCCGGAACCGGCTTTCTCCTTCCGCTCAACGACGACAAGGCCGAGGAGGCCGAAACCTACGCACGCCTGCTCGCCCAACTGATCGCCGACCCCGATCAGCGCGCCACCATCGGCGCGGCCGCGCGATTGCACGTCATCCAACACCATCAACTCAGCAAGATGGCCGAGCGCATCGAGCACCTGATCGATCAGGCCGCCCTCCTCAAACAAACCGCACCGCGCCAGACCCTCACCCCCGCCTTCGCACGCGAGATCGCCGTGACCGGCATCGACTGGGTCCGCCAGCGCGACCTCAGCGACCAGCTCTGGCCCGGACATCAGCGCGCCATGGCCCTCGAAGCCGAACGTCGACACGAACACGATCGCGCCCGCCGAGCCGCCGAGCACGCGCTCGGCTACATCGAGCGTTCCACCACCTGGCGACTCGTGCAGGGTTGCAAAAACTTTCCCCTCTACACCCTCTACGCACGCGCACGCTACGGCCGCGAGTGGGCGCGCCCGGAATCCGCCGCCGATCCGGCCGATCGCCTCGCACGCATCCGCGCCAGCCGAAGCTACCGCGTCATCACCACCATCAAGCGACTTCCACCCGCCAACCTGATCACCCGAATGCGCCACGGCACCGACCACCATCGCGATATCCCCGAACTCCTCCGCGGCGACTGATCCCCTACACCCCCCCAACTACCTCCATCGCCGCGTGAAAGTCATACCACGCGATCGAGATCGTCGGATAGCTCGCCGCAGCCCGCTTCAGCGACATATATAGATACGCCACCTCTTCAAAGCTCACCCACAAGCCCGGTGCCTCTTCACCAAATGGCCCGCTTGAGTGTCCCTTAAACTGATATTCAAAGTGCTCGCGCCCGCTCCCCTCGCCCTCTCGGGTCGGGTTCGGAACTTTCTGCGTCCAGTTCAGATTCTGGTTCACAAGCTTGAATCGCGTAAAGCCCATCACCGCCAGGTACGCCGCGTACTCGACCTTGTGCGCCTCGACCGACAGGTGCATCGGTCGCGATTCCAGCGGGCAACGCAGCAGCCCCGTCAGCACATGAATGTCGCCACCCTCGATATCGCACTTCACGTAATGCACCCGCCGCGGCCCCTCGCCCGCCAGCCCCTGCCGCGATACCCGCGTGAACAACTCATCAAACCTGATCGCCGGCACGCGGATCTTCTCATGCCGCGTACCCGCGCGTGTTCCATACGTCGGGTCGGTCGATCCCCAATCGTCCTTGTCCAGGTTGACGTAAAACTCGATCTCGCCCGGCTCATCCGCAATGGCCGCGCTCACGATCTCCATCCGCCCTTCGGCGATTGCACCAGCAAATCGCTCTTTCGCCTTGGTCACGTGGCGCGGGTCGGCCTCGACCGCCACCACGTCAAAGCCCTTCTTCAAATAGAAGTCGGTATCTTCGCCATGATGCAGGCCAATATCGAAAATCACCGGGCGTAGCGCACCGCTCATGCTCAAGGAACCTTTGCAACCCCACTCCCCCGCCCAAGACACAAGCACCAACAATAGGAGCCAACCCGACCAAGCATTCCTTCACCACACGCGGTCGCCCAACGCCGCTCATCACGGCTTGGTCAACTCCAGCTTCACCTCCGGAAATCCCTCAACCCGCCCACCATGCTCATACGCCTGGCGTATCGCCCGCTCATGCTCGGTCAGGAAAGGCATCAGCCGTGGGTTTCTCGCTGGGTCGTGCCGGTACTCCTTGGCTTCAGAGTACGTCTCTTCCAACGGGCGACCCTGCACCAGATCGCGATAAAGCATCACGCACCCGCTCGTCCGCTGCGCACCCGCCGAACAATGCACCAGCACCGGCCGCTTGCTCGGGTCATTGATCACCCGCAACGCCGCCACATACGCGTTCGGGTTGCCCGTGCCATCGCCCTCAAGCGGAAAGACGTACCGCTCAATCCCCAGCGCTGCCGCCGTCCGACTCGCCACCCGATCCCCCGTCGGATCTTTGTCAAAGCCGCCCAGATCAACAATCGTCTTGATGCCATACCGCTCATGCACCCGCCGCGTCGCCCCCGGTGTCAGCGCCGCCGATCGATACAGCGTTCCAGCTTCCACAATGCCGAAGTTTCGCGGCACAAGGTTCGGCCTCACCCAACCGAAATACCCCCACGTCGCCAGCCCGATGACCGCCGCAACAATCGCGAGCCGCAAGGGCCACCGCGCCGCTTTCGTATCCGTGGTTCCATCACCTTGCCGCATAGTCATGCCCCGATCGTAGAGCGCACACATATCCCGTGTTCATCATGCCCACATACCATCACTCCCGCATGGACGCCCCCACCCCCAC
>JBBSBC010000097.1:0-13040 GCA_038251595.1 Phycisphaerales bacterium
ATTGCGAACGGAACCTTCGGTGCCATTTCTTCAACGAGGGAGTGAATCGCAGGTTCATCAACATCCGATGTGACGACGACCGAGGTGGGCGTTCGGGTCTGGACAACCAGCCCCTGAATCACCCTCGCGAGGTGTCTGGTTGTGTGCGTGGACACAACAACATGCACCGGGGTTGGCTGAATCGAGTCTGACTTCATAAGCCGAAGAGTTTAACGCGGCCGCGCATGCTTATCCGTCCGAGAACCAGCGCAGCAATAAATTCGCTGTTCTGGTGGCCCACAACTCGGCTGTTCATTGGTTGGCGGTGTGGTCGCGATGCAGTGCGGGTGGCTTTAAACCGATCTACACCTGTCTAGTCGCGGCTTTGAGTAAGCACCATGGGACGAATCACTCCATCCGACGAAATGCTCCGTCAGCGCTCTCGTGCCGTCGCGCGCGAAAGCCGACCTGACACGGAGACCGTCAGCCGACCCGGCACTCCGGTGAGCACGGCCAAGACTCAAGGCGTCTTTGCTTTCCGCGCCGAGCTTGACATCACCGAGATCGACACACGGGGAAGACCGGGGACCGTCTGGACAGGCCGCGCCACTGAACTGAGCCGCTCCAACCTCAGCTTCCGCTCCCGCAGAATGTGCTACGAAGGGCGAGAGTTGCTCATCGCGGTTCATCTGGTTGATGATCATCCGGTACCGCTCTACGGCATGGTCAGCAAGTGCGAGTATGATGGAGACGGTCTCTACCGAACGAGCGTGAATCTTCTTCCGCTTCCCGAATCCGAAGCCATACGAACATGGGTCCACGGACTTCATCACCGTCCGGGAATCTGACATCGGTCTACGCTCACGCATGCGGCTGGTACGAACAACGCGCGAGTTTCAAGGACTTGTTTCCCATGGCTGCATCTTTGTGCCAACCATGGGTGCGCTGCACGTTGGACATGCCGCGCTCATTCGTGAAGCGGTGCTGCTCCGGGCTAGGGAGCGATCATCACTCCCGGTCATCGTGAGCATCTTTGTCAACCCTACGCAGTTCAATGAAGAGTCAGATCTCGCGCGATACCCGCGCACACTCGAATCTGACAGCAGGCTTTGCGGCGAGTGCGGGGCCGATGCGGTCTATGTACCCGACGAGAGCGAGGTCTATCCACCCGAAACCAGAATCCTTGTGCCGACCCTCCCCTATGTTGCCACTTCGCCACGACTGGAAGATGCGACCCGACCCGGGCACTTCGCCGGGGTTTGCCAGGTGGTCGCACGATTGTTCGAGCTTGTGCGTGCCCATGTTGCTCTTTTCGGCGAGAAGGACTGGCAGCAGTTCAAAGTCATAGAAGCCATGGTGGCTTCGTCACCTGAACTGCGTCTGCGCCCACGCGTCGTGGGTGTGCCCACCGTTCGCGAAGCTGATGGATTGGCGATGAGCAGCCGCAACGTCTTTCTCACCCCGGCTGATCGATCTAAGGCTCTGGCCATCTCCCGCTCGCTTCACGACGCGCTCAGCGCAAAGTCCGTATCAACAGCGGAACAATCAATGTCCGACCGCCTTAGTCACGCAGGCTTGCATGTTGAGTACGCCGTCGTTCGCGACGCGCAGACCTTGTTGCCGTTTAGCGGGAACGGTCCGCACAACGGTCGCGCGCTCATTGCCGCTCGGGTCGGATCGGTTCGGCTGATCGACAACACCGCTTGGCCTGGCTGAGAACATGACTGGTCGTGAGAAACCCCGTTGGAATTACGGCGCGGCCTGCTTGACGACCTGCCAATGCCCGCCCATGTGACGCACAATCGTGCCCGTTGTCGAATAGAGCACCTGCTCCGCGATATTCGTGCAGTGTGCCGCCATCACCTCGCAAAGATTCCCAAACTCCTGCAGCAGAAAGGCAAGATCAACCGACATCTTGCCCGTTGAGACCTGCACCTGCGCATCGCGGCTGATAGCCTTCTTAAACTCTTCTACCGCGTCTTCAGAAGAAAGAACTATTCGAGCCAGTTGTGCATCATCACGATCAAAGCAGGTCCCGACATCGCGAAGTATGCCAATGACCGAGTTGGTGATCACTCGCACCGTATCAGGAAGCTGGGTGTTCTTCGCCGCCAACGTCGCCGTGAGTTCCGCAATGGCGACCCCGGCATCTGCGATGCGCTCCAACTCGTTGTTGACCTTGACGATCGTCAGCACGCTGCGCAGTTGTTCGGGGCGCAGGGCCGCGCCCGAGACGGTCGCATCTGTCAACAACTGGACCGCAGCCTTTTCAATCTCAACATCCACGCGGTCGATGGGTTCATCCATCTGCATGGCGCGATCGGCAGCGATCGGGTCGCGGGCAAACGCAGCATCGCACGCGGCCTCGATCAGCGCCTGCACACGCCGCGATTGCAACACGAGGTCTGATTTCAGCTGAGCGATACGGATTGTAAAGTCTGGTGAAGTGGGCATGGTGTCCGAGAGGGCTGGTGAATCCATTGGAACGATACCATATTACCGACCGTCGGGCATCACCTGGTTTTGTTTGACCGCAAGTTTCCCCATATCGCCTTCGGCCACCCTCTCCATCCGGGTCTATCCTGAGGGTCTTCAGGAGTATCGCCGATGTTCGTCATTCAGAATGTGCTGGGCCGTCAGATCCTCGATTCCCGTGGAAACCCTACGGTTGAAGTGGATATCGTTCTCGCCTCGGGCATCATTGGCCGCGCCGCAGTCCCATCAGGAGCCAGCACCGGCGAAAACGAGGCCGTAGAGCTTCGCGACGGCCGCAAGGATATCTTCCTCGGCAAGGGTGTCACCAAGGCCGTCATCAACGTTGCCGATAAAATCGCGAACGCGATCATCGGGCTTGACTGCCGCGAGCAGGAGACCATCGACCGCCTCATGATCGAGCTTGACGGCACTGCCAACAAGGGCGAGCTCGGTGCGAACGCTATTCTCGGCGTATCGATGGCCGTGGCGAAAGCCGCCGCGCAGGCCAGTGAAATGCCGCTTTATCGCTACCTTGGCGGCACGGCCGCAAAGACGCTGCCCGTCCCGATGTTCAATATTCTGAACGGCGGCAAGCACGCCGACAACAACGTCGATTTTCAGGAGTTCATGATCCAACCCTGGGGGTTTGACAACTTTCACGACGCGATGCGGGCGGGTGTCGAGATTTATCATGCGCTCAAAAAGGTGCTGCACGAGCGCCACCTCTCAACAGCGGTGGGCGATGAGGGCGGCTTCGCACCCGACCTCAAGAGCGCGGAAGATGCCCTGCGCCTGATCGAAGAGGCCACACTCAAGGCTGGGTACAAGTGGGGGGAGCAGATCTTCATCGCCCTCGACCCCGCGACCAGCGAGTTGTGGAATGAGGCCCACGCCAAGGGCAAGACCGGGTATAACTTCTTTAAGAGTCAGAAAGACCGAATCGCCACCAGTGATGAAATGATCGACCTCTGGGCCGGTTGGTGCGACAAGTACCCGATCCGCTCGATCGAAGATGGCCTCGCCGAGAACGACTGGGCCGGCTGGGCCAAGCTCACCAAGCGACTCGGCGACAAGGTGCAGATCGTTGGTGACGACCTCTTCGTCACCAACCCCAAGTTCCTCGCCCGCGGCATCAAGGAAAACTGCGCCAACTCCATCCTCGTCAAGGTCAACCAGATCGGCACCCTCAGCGAAACCTTCGCCGCCGTCAACCTCGCCATGCGAAACGGCTTCTCCGCCGTCCTCTCGCACCGCTCAGGCGAAACCGAAGATGCCACCATCGCCGATATCGCGGTCGCCACCAACTGTGGTCAGATCAAAACCGGCGCACCTTGCCGCAGCGATCGCAATGCCAAGTACAACCAGCTCATCCGGATTGCGGAGGATCTGGGTGAGAGCGCGGTGTATGGGAATGTGACTTGGAAGCGGTGAACGATGACGAATCGCCCAACGGTGTACGCACGGATACGACTTCCGCGGCGAGACCTTTCGCCTTCTGGAACACGCCGATGTTGTCGAGAAACCCTATCATGTGTTCCGGCGGAACATCGAAATCCGCAGTCTCGGGATGATCTCGTCTGGCCTGTGCTTCTTTTGCATTATCATCGAGAGCCTCACCGGGACTCTGTACCCCAAAGCCTCTATTCGCCTTAGCTCAGTCATTCACCGGCATGTCGGCTGGTGGGATGCCTTCGTTATCGGTACCGAAAGGCGGCGTGAACGGTCGGGACGGACGTGATGGGGTTTGCGGCACCCATAAGTTATCGTGAAGTCCCGTGAAGCCGATTCGCGATATTGCCCAGTGAAGTTTTGACTAAATATTCACGCCACATTTGTCGGCATTGCACGAGTGAAGTCGTGTCACCGCACTCCGGACACGCTTTGATGTCGGAGCCCGATCGGCAGTAGGCACACTGAACACACACGCTGCCATCATACCGAGCTTCTGCCGCCAACGCAGGAAAAACATCTATCGACGCGATGATTAATCCGCACACCCCAATTATCGATATGCTGCCAGGCACGACAAAGCCTATATCAGATAAACTCCGACCCCAAAGTCGGAACGGCACGTTTATTATAGCAGGCTGTGTCATTCTAAACACGGCCGACAATGCAAAAACAAGAAGCGGCCCAACCGACACGAGACAAAGGCTGGCAACTGCACACTACCCATATGCGCGAATAGCCAGCGGCCAGTAATATTTTCTATACTGCTGCATTCACAGTTCCTATTGGATGATACGGATGGGGCCCATCCTCCATGCGCGATCGGTCTGCTTGGACACAGCATCGGAGTTGGCATCCCGCACGCCGAGAACTTGGCTCGCTGAGAATCTCGCCCGACCTTTCGCAACAGGTGTATGGCAATGTGCGTGCTGACGCATATCGGTTAGAAGCCAACTGTTTGATAGAGTGGCACTCCACAAACGCACAAGGGCGGGCCGCCCGTGCTCCTTTAAAAGTTCATCGCCGTGCTGCTCTCGCGAATGATCAGCTTCGTTGGCAACTTCGTACACACCACTTCCGCCGACTTGTTGTGTATTCTGCGAACCAGCATTCGTACTGCGGCCGCGCCCATCTCCGCCATGGGGAGCGCGACCGTCGAGAGTCGCGGCCTGACAAGCTGCGAGATCTGTGAGTCGTTGAAGCCGATGATGCGGAGCTGATCGGGCACCCAGATCCGTGCATCTTCGGCCGCGCGCATGATGCCGCAGGCGATCTTGTCGTTCGCCGCGATCACGGCCCGAACCGTGCCCTCACCTGCGCCGAGTCGTTTCCGCTGGATCATCCTGATCGCCCACTCTTTGCCCCACTCGATCGAATAATCACCGAGGCTGATCTGCTCAGGATCAGTTTGGCACCCACGCTCAGTCAGCGCATCAGAGAAAGCCTTTGCACGCCCGATGGTATCGAAGTTGCCTCGCGGACCTCCGACAAAGTACAACGATGATGGTTCGACCCACCGCAGCAAGTGTTCGACGGCCTCCTGCGTTCCCTTCTCGTTATCGAGCACCACGCTGTCGAGCCCGTGCTCACTCATATCCGTGTCGATCACAACCGTGGGCAGCCCAGCCTCCTGAACCACCTTGGTCAGTGGGTCCTCACTTTCGGTGATGACCACCAACATCGCATCAACCAGCCCCGAGCCCACAATCCGCGGCCGCCGGTGCCCCTCAGCATCCGTCGAAATGGTGGTCATCAGCAAGTGATACCCAAGCGAAGTGGCCTCTTCATCCGCTCCGTGCAGCAGCCACGTCATAAACTCACCGTGAAACCGCGGCAGGGCCAGACCGATCACCTTGCGCTCGCCAGAACTCAGAACCTGAGCCATTGGGTTAGGGACATACCCAAGCTCTTTGATCACCCGCCGCACCCGTGCCGCCGTTGCTTCTGCAACGACCGGCGAGTTGTGTAAAACGCGGCTGACCGTGGCAATAGATACTTTCGCGGCCGCAGCCACATCATGTATCGAAACCGGGTTTTCACCCATATTGGATTGGTCTACGGTGTTTGTCAACAGATTGACAGTACGCAAACCCCATGCTTGACGCGCATCACGGTGCTCTGGACCGTCCGAGCCAGCCAAACGCAGTTCAACATCGTGCCGTCCATCCCGTTGGATGACCGATACCATCGGTACTGATGACGAATCCACAATCGCCGACAACATCCAGTTCGCCAAGCGCGACTCACACCGACGCACGGGGTTCTCCCTTGGTGATCGCACGCCGACTCATTCAAAAAGGTCGGAAGTTTGACTTTGAGATGCTCTCCGTTCACCGACCTGACGGTTCACTTCTTGAGCGAGAGATCGTTCGTCACCCCGGGGCAGTTGTCGTGGTGCCGGTGACCGATGACGGTCGGATCGTGCTCATCCGCAACTTCCGCATCAGCCTGAGCGAGAAAATCTATGAGTGTTGCGCGGGCACGCTCGAACCCGGCGAAGATCCAGCGGTCTGCGCGGGCCGCGAGCTTATTGAAGAGACTGGCTATCGCGCCGCAACCATCGAACCACTCGGTTGGTTCTACACAACCCCGGGCATGACCGATGAGCGCATGCACGCATTCATCGCCAAGGGCCTTACGCACGTCGGGCAAGACCTTGAAGATGACGAATCGATCGAGGTTGAAACCTTTCCGGCGGACAAGGTGTTTGAGATGATCGACCGCGGCGAACTTCGCGATGGAAAGTCGATGACGGCGTTGTTGGTGGCCCACAGGCGCGGCATGTTGAGCACCGAGCTCGAATCCAACGGGGTGCATTGATGGGCTGGCAGGAACGACGATACGACAACCATGAGGAAACGACCGGGGGAAGGTTCCGCAAGGCGCTGCGCCGCATCTTTGTAGAGGGCGATGACTTTTATTCGTGGTCGGTCAAACTCTTCCGAGTCTTCGGCATTGAGGTTAGGATTCACCTCTTTTACATCGTGATGATCGTCGGCTTCATGGTCTGGCCAGTCCGCCGCGATACCTGGGGTTACGCCTTCTCCGCGTTTTCAATGGCCACACTATTTCTCTTCGTCCTGCTGCACGAGTTTGGCCATTGCTTTGCGTGTCGAAAGGTTGGCGGCAATGCCGACCGAATCCTCATGTGGCCCCTCGGCGGATTGGCGTTCTGCCAACCCCCGCACAACTGGAAGGCCGACCTCATCACCGTGCTGGGCGGGCCACTGGTCAACCTGGTGCTCATACCGATCCTCGGCGCATCGCTCCTTGCCGCGGGCGCAGGTTGGGGCGCTGTGATTTACAATCCGTTTGATGTCAAACTCGTCTGGGCGCAGCCATGGTTTTCGTTTGATGCCGCGTACTGGAAGTACTTCCTCTGGTCCGCCTATCAGACCAACCTCGCGCTCTTTGCCTTTAACATGTTGCTCGTCATGTATCCGATGGATGCCGGACGCATCTTGCAGACCTTGCTCTGGCGCAAACTCGGTTACCGTAAGTCGATGCTCATCGCGACCAACGTCGGACTCGTGATGGCCATAACCATTGGTGTCTTCGCGCTGTTTGCTGGCTCCAATACACTTTTCGCGATTGCCTTCTTCTGCGGAATATCTTCCTATAGCCAGCGCGCGCGCGTCGCCATGCTCGACGATGACACGTACGACCTTGGCACCCCCGCAACATTCGGTTACGGCCCCCGCACCTCACCGCCAGCCCGAAGTGCCAAGCCTGATCGAGCCTTTGATGCCGCTCGTCGCAGGCAGGAAGTGGTTCTGAAAGAACAGGCGGAGGAAGACCGAATCCTTGAAAAGATCGCCAAATCAGGAATGCAGTCGCTCTCGCGTCTCGAACGCAAATCGCTCGAAGAAGCAACCCGAAGAAAGCGCGAAGCACAAGGTCGGAGCGATGTGACCGCACGCGGCGACTGACCAGAACGGGGCGCGAACGCCGATGAACTGACCCGCGATTCGCGGCGTAGAACCCGATAGACCGATGTCCCATCAATCACGTCAATGAGTACCAACAAACAATCTCGCGTTCCCGTCAGGCCAGGTTCCGCGAGCAGTCTCGGCAACATGCGGTTCGTCTCGGTGAACACCTGGCTCATCGTGATCAACGTCCTTGTGTTTATCCTCAACAACGTCGTCTTTCAGAACGTGCAGCGCGGCGTTGGTTCTGGTACCTACTACCTCAAAGGTGTCACCGAAGTACAGGCCGCCCGAGGTCAGGTCGAGCGGCGACTTGCGCAACTCGACCGTGATGGCACCTTTCACTGCCCGATCTTCGACCCTGAAACCATGCAGGTCGATCCGCTCGGCCGTCCTGTTCCGGTGGCAATCGGGTACGAGCGCTTCAGAGTCCAACCCGAGATCGAAGCCGTCGGACATTTTTCAACCTGGAAGTTCTGGAAGGAGGGCCAGCTCTGGCGGCTCATCACTTTCCAGTTCCTGCACTTTGACCACTGGCACCTGCTCTTCAACATGCTCGGGCTCTGGTTCGTGGGCGGCTTGGTCGAGCAGTATCTTGGCCGACGTCGCTACGCGGTCTTCTACCTTGTGTGCGGCGTCTGCGGCGCGCTTGCATACATGCTCCTGAATCTGTTCGGCTACTTTCTTCTGCAAGCCGGGGCCAAGCCCTCGATTCCCTTCCTGCTCTTCGATGATCCCTACACGCCGCTCATCGGCGCATCCGCCGGGGTCTTTGGCGTGCTCATGGCTGCGTCGTTCATCGCCCCCACAGCCATCGTTCAGGTCATGCTCATCATCCCCATGAAGCTGCGCACCGCGGTCTATATCTTCCTGGCACTGGCACTGTTCAACCTATACAAGGGCGGCCACAACGCCGGTGGCGACGCGGCCCACGTTGGTGGCGCACTCGCGGGCGCGTTCCTCATTCGTCGTCCCTACATAATGCGCGATCTTGTTGGCGGGTTCGGACTCTTCCCCCGCAGGCAAGAATCGAAACCCATCGGCCACCAAAGCGATCGCGCTACAAGCGGCAGCGAAGCACTTCGTGCCGGGCCAGCCGCCGCAGCGCCAGCTCGCTACGCGGCCTTCGATCGCATTATTGAAAAAGCCCGCGTTGAAGGGTCGGAAAGCCTCACCGAAGCTGAGCGGGCGATCGTCCGCGGGATGATGCAGAGCGAGCGCGATTCATAGTTCCATACCCATCAGCCACGGCTCCATGCATCGCTACCCTTCGCCACTTCATGAGCCTCTCGTTCAAGATTCACCACCGATCTTCGTCGTGCCTTGCCCGGCTCGGTGTTGTCGCCACGCCCCACGGTTCCTTTCAAACCCCCGCCTTCATGCCCGTCGGCACAAGAGGGACAGTTCGAGGACTCTTCCCCGCAACGGTTGCCGCGATCGGTGCCGAGATCATCCTCGGTAACACTTACCACCTCATGCTCCGCCCCGGTGCGGATCTTGTCGAACGGCTCGGTGGTCTGCACGAATTTTCCGGCTGGACCGGTCCGATGCTCACCGATTCCGGCGGCTATCAGGCGTATTCGCTCGCCGCAACAAACCGAATCTCGGAAAATGGCGTGATCTTCAAGTCCATCATCGATGGGCGTGAAGTCGAACTCACACCCGAACGAGCCACAGCAATCCAGAATCAACTCGGGGCCGACATCATCATGGCGTTTGATGATTGTCCCCCTTCGGTTGATCCCGAGTTGGGCCCCGTCACACAACCCCGGCTCAAAACCGCCGCCATCCGTGATGCCGCGATGCCAATCGCGCCCGGTCCCCGCCGCAAACGGATTTACGACCACGCCGATCGGCTCAAACTCGCCAACGAGCGCACGGTTCGCTGGCTCGAGCGGTGCAAGCTCGAGCACATTCGACTCGATGGTCCATCGCAGCGATCGCTCTTCGGGATTGTGCAAGGTGGAACCGACCTCGCGCAGCGCGATTGGTCCGCCGAGCGCATCTGCAACATCGACCTCCCCGGCTACGCCATCGGTGGTGTCGCCGTCGGCGAGCAGTCGGGCGATATCGCTCGCGTCGTTCGCCACACCGCTCCCCTCATGCCCATCGATAAGCCACGCTACCTCATGGGTGTCGGCTACGAGCGCGACCTGTTGGCCGCTGTGCGAGCTGGCATCGATATGTTCGATTGCGTTCTCCCAACCAGGAATGGTCGGAACGCCAACGCCTTCACTTCAAAGGGCCAGATTCGACTTCGAAATGCCCAATATGAGGGGGATAGCGGCCCGCTCGAACAAGGGTGTGACTGCCCTGCCTGTTCGCCAACTGGCTTGATAGGGAATAGTTTGGCTTCCAAGAGTGGCCTACCCTTCTCGCGCGCCTATATTCGCCATCTGTTCTTCGCAAAGGAGATGCTTGGACCGATCTTGGTGAGCATGCACAATCTCCGCCACTTCCAACGCTTCATGGAAGACATGCGGCGGACTGTTACTACCGATGACTGGAATGGTTTCATCGCCCGCTGGCCTGTAGCCATCGAATCCGCGACCCTCCCGTCCCCTCTCGTTGACTCATAGGTCTCAGTCTCAGCCTGACCCTCCTAAATTGACGCGTCGTTTCCGACGATTCAACGATTTCATACCAAGTAAGAAACCCATGACCATGACCGACTTCACGCCCGCGTTCACATTCTTGATTGCACAGACCCAGCCCGCCGCCGATCCTGGCTCGCCCTTGATGTTCGGCTCAGGGCCAGAGTCGGGCAACACCGCAACGACTACGGGCGCGGGGACTGGGGGGGTAGGCGGGGTGGGCGGGGCTGCTGTTCCTGGTCAGACCCAGCAACAAGGCCCGGGTTCATCGATGATCTTCATCGTGATGGGCGCGTTGGTGTTCTTCATGTTGTTTCAGTCTGTCATGGGTGGTCGTCGTGAGCGCAAGGCCCGTCAAGCCATGATGTCCAGCCTCAAGAAGCACGACAAGGTCGTGACCATCGGCGGCATCATCGGAAACGTGGTCGATGTCGATGAGCACGAGGTCGTTCTTCGCATTGATGAGAACGCGAATACTCGTGTCAAGTTCACCAAGGCGTCGATCCAAGCGGTGCTGAACCCATCCACCGCTCCTGCAAACACCAAGGTCGAAGTCAAATCCATGGCTGAGAAGGCCGCGGTCTAGTTCCGCAAGAACCATCCGCTCTCTCCCTTTCCCTCAACATCTCCTCGAACTTTCAAACCATGCGAAATCTCGTCCGAAACTCGATCATTCTGCTGGTGGCTCTGGTCATCGCGATCTATTCCATCCTGCCGACCGACAAGAAGCTCCGCAAGGGTAAGGATCTGGCCGGTGGCGCAAGCCTCGTCTATCAGGTCTACACCAAGCCGGGTGAATCCGGTGTCATTGGCAAAGTCATCGAGGTTGTCAAAGACCGTATCGACCCCAAGGGTGTCATGGAAATCTCCGTCGTCGCGCAAGGCGCGGACCGGATTGAGATCACCATGCCGCTTCCGGACCGTTCGGTCAAAGAAGTCAAGAAGAAGTTTGATGCCGAGGTGCAGAAGTTCGCCGCTTCTTCCGTTTCGCCCGAGCTTTTCGAGCGCATCGCCCTGCTCCCACCAGAGACGAGGTCGGGCAAGATTGTGGAGATGGCCGCGGGCGATCAGAACCGTGTTGAGAAGCTCAACATCGCCGCGGCACTGTTTGAAGAACTCAAGCGCTCACGTGCGGAACTCGTAACAGCGCAGGCCGACGCTGCCCAGGTGGATAATCAGATTGCCGACCTCCGTTCCAAGGGTGAGGCCGAAGGCAGCGACCTGCTCACAGCCCTTATCGCCGCGCAGACGGCCGCCAAGCAGCGGGTTACCACCGTTGTCGATACTGTTGCCGCTGCGGATCTGGGTTATGAGAAGGCCCGCGACGAGGGACTGACATCCGGAATGTCTGGCGCAGATGTCCGAAAGGCCTTGCAGCTTTCCGATGCTGAGCTACGTCTGACCGACAAAAACGGCAAGGTACACACGCGCCCCAGCCCACGTCAGGCCGCGCTCGATGAGCTTCGCAAGAATCATCCAACCGAGACCGATCAACTCGATCGGGCTGTGCTCGCGTGGAATACCTATGAGAAAGAGCGTCGCACGCTCGACGATCCCGCCGACCTCACGCGCCTCCTCCGCGGTGCGGGCGTCTTGAACTTCCGTATCAGTGTCGATCCCGGCAGCTACGCCGGCGAGCAGGATGCCCGCACGCAACTCAAGGCCGGCGGACCGAGGAGCGTCAAGGCCACCGATGCCCGCTGGTACAAACTCAACAAGATCGATGGCTGGATCAACTCCGTCGAATCTCTCGAGAGCCTCAACACACTCAAGCCCGCGGCCTTCTTTGCGCAGCAAGGCTACATCGCGGAAGAGTACAAGGGCGAGATCTACATGCTCTGCTGGGACAATCGTGCCCAGCGGCTTACCGAAGACGATGGTGAGTGGTCTCTGGCCAACGCCGGAACTTCGCAGGATCAGTTGGGGCGTCCAGCCATCGCTTTCAGCATGAACGCGCTCGGTGCCGACAAGCTTGGTGCCCTTACCGAGAAGAACGTCGGCAAGAAAATGGCCGTACTTCTCGATGACGAGGTCTACACAGCCCCTCGGCTCAACAGCCGAATCTCCACCAGCGGCATCATCGAGGGCTCATTTACTCAAGCCGAGATCGATTACGTCGTTCGCGTCCTTTCGGCCGGCTCGCTCAGTGCCAAACTCGGCGATGAGCCCATCAGCCAGAGCATCCTCGGCCCCGAACTTGGTGCTGACAATCTCGAACGCGGGCTCAAGGCCGGCATTATCGCGTTCTTCGTTGTCTCCGGGTTCATGGTCGCTTACTACTTCAGCTCAGGCTTTATCGCCATCATCGGCCTGCTCTTCAACCTGATTTTCCTTCTCGCGATGATGGCCCTGAACCACGCCGCGTTCACTCTCCCCGGTATCGCCGGTGTCATTCTCGCGTTCGGCATGGCGGTCGATGCCAACGTCCTCATCTACGAGCGTCTCCGCGAAGAAGTCCAGCGAGGAAACGATCTTCGCACCGCGGTTCGCCTCGCCTACAGCCGCGCCATGGCCCCGATCATTGACGGCAACCTCACCCACCTTATCACCTGCCTGGTTCTCGGTTTCTTCGGCACGCAGGAGATCAAAGGCTTCGCGGTCACGATGTCGATCG
>JBBSBC010000098.1:0-12993 GCA_038251595.1 Phycisphaerales bacterium
GCCACCCGGCTTCTCAACCGTCAAAGCAAAGGCCGCAGGCTTGGTTACCTTCAGCTTGCTCTCGATGGGCACGATGATCTCGCCCTTGGGGGTCATCCGATCAGGCCCGCACGAGGCCGCGATGTCGAATACGCCCCCATCCACCGGGTGCTTGTCGCGCAAAGGATCGACGATCCACAGTTGGTATTCCTTCTGTGTCGGATCGTTGGCCGTCAGGCCCGTGAAGGTCATATACCCGCGCTGCAGCGCATCGCTCCACACCACTTCACCCTTCACCCCTTCAAACCCCGCCTCTTTAACCTGCCACGGCCATCGCACCAGATCGTCGGCCTGTTGCACAAACGTCGTGTATTCCGCCACGAGCGCGATCTTCTGGGCCGCGGGTCCGCCGACATTCGTCGCCCGCCACCAGCCAGCCCCCGCGAGCACCACCGCCGCCGCAGCCGCCAGCCAGCCAAGCGACAGACCGCGAGGCTTGGCAACCGGTCGCGGCGGACGTTCGCTCTCGGTGAGTCGGAGCGTTGAGACATCCTGTGGCCTTGCCACAACCTTCGCAACCCCGTCGTCCGGCAATCTTCTTGTGCCCGGGATCACCATCTCCATCGCCAGCGATCGTAACCTCCGACGCAGTGCATCGGGCATGGCTTCGGGTTGGGCACCTGTGTTGTCGTGCTCATCGAAGTACGCAACCGCGACCGTCGCCGCGGCCAGTTCGAGCCCGTCCGGATCAACATCCGGTGCGTGGCCGAGCATCCGATCAAGCTCCTGCGATTCTTGCAATGAAATACCTTCGGTTGCCCGCGTGGTCAACAGGTCCATGAGTGCATCACGCTCGCCGGATGGGCCACGACCATTGTGATGTGGGTCAGGTGCGCTCATGGCATCACCTCCCCGGTCATCGTTGCTGTCGTGCTCGAAGATTGCTGGGCCAGCATCTCTCGGATGCGTATCAACCCGCGGCGCAGGTTCGTCTTGACTGTTCCGAGCGGCATGTTGAGCTTGTCGGAGATTTCCTGATGGCTTAAGCCGTCATAGATCGACATCCGCAGAGCCTGCTGTTGCTCGGGCGAAAGTCGCCGGATGGCCGCCGCGGCCATGGCCGATTCTTCGCGCCGCTCCATCGGCCGGCTTGGTGCCTCATCATTGCTTGATCGGCTGAAGGTTGAGTCAAAGTCGCCGGCGTTGACGGTCGAGGCGATGCGTGTGCGTTCGCGCCGACCCCGATCAATGAGACGACGCCGCGCGATCATCGCGATAAATGAACGCTCGGACGCGACGTTGGGGTCAAACTTGCTCGCGGCCTTCCACAACTCCACGAAGACCTCCTGCACCGCATCATCGAGATCTGCACGGCTGTGCAGTGTTCGACGCGCCAGATGCCACACCAGACCACCAAAGCAGTCGATGCAGTCCTGTGCCGCGGTGGGGTCACCGGCAGCTATGCGTTGAAGAACGGAAGGCGGCACAGGCCGTTGTCTTTCCTCATTTGCTGCCGGTGAGCCCTGATCGACACCGACGATCGACACTAACGATCGACACTGACGATCGACACTGACGATCGACACTCAACGGCATGGTCTTCGATGCCCGCAACTTCTTGGATTCCGCCCCGCTGCGAATCCAAACGTCACAAACGGTAGGTGCGCCCACCTCGGGATACCACGAGGCGGTATCCTTCTTCAATAAGGATGGTGCGGGTTCGATGGTACCCGCGTTCTCCTGCCGCCACACGGTGTAAATCTGAATTTGGCAAGAGATGTGAATCGAGCCGACGAGGCGTTGCGAACTCCATGCCGCTCAGGCCTGCTCACGAATGTTCGTGAAAGCCGGGTTGTTCAAAGTCAAAGGCCGCTCACAGCGGCGGAAAGGTTTCCCCCATGAGGTTCCAGCGTTATCAGTCGTTCGGTCTTTTCGCGGTTGCTGCCTGCTCGTTCGTCGCGTCTGCACCTGCGCTCGCCCAGTGCGCCGGCACGGCTTCGGCTGTCTCCGCCGCATCGATGTCCGCAGCGACGGGTGATATTGTTGATACCGCGATCGCGGCTGGCAGCTTCAAGACGCTTGTCGCTGCAGTTCAGGCCGCAGGCCTTGCTGAGGCCCTCAAGGGTCCGGGTCCCTTCACCGTCTTCGCGCCGACCGATGAGGCCTTTGCCAAGCTGCCCAAGGGCACGGTTGAGACGCTCCTGAAGCCAGAGAACAAGGGCAAGCTTGCCGAGATCCTCAAGTATCACGTTGTCCCTGGGCGCTTTCTCGCCGCCGATGTGCTGGCCGCGCCCGCGTTCGCATCGCTGACAGGTCAGCGCGTGGATATCGCGATGAGCAGTGGCGCACCCATGATTGATGGCGCGAAGATCGTCAAGACCGACATTATCACGTCGAATGGTGTGATCCACGTCATCGACTCGGTGATCATGCCCTCGACCGACAACATCGTGCAGACCGCCGACAAGGCCGGCATGTTCAAGACGCTGCTCGCCGCCGCCACCGCCGCGGGTCTTGACAGCACGCTCTCCGGCGAAGGTCCGCTCACGGTCTTTGCCCCGACCGATGCCGCATTTGCCAAGCTCCCCAAGGGCACCGTCGAGATGCTCCTCAAGCCTGAAAACAAGGAGACGCTCACCTCGATTCTCAAGTACCACGTCATTAGCGGGCGAGTCTTCAGCCCCGATGCGATCAAGGCCGGCAAGGCGCCCACCGTCCAGGGTGACAAGGTTCAGATCACGCAGTCAGGCAGCTCCGTCAAGATCAACGACGCGACCGTCGTCAAGGCCGATCTGGATTCGAGCAACGGCGTCATCCACGTGATTGACAGCGTGCTTCTGCCCAAGGCCGTGGCCGAGAAGCTGGCCCAGCCCGCCGCCCACTGATTGTCAGACGATCGCGCATCTTTCCCTTCCTGTGTGCGCCGCCGGGCCGACGATTGCGTCTGCTCGGCGGTGTTGTTTTTCCGCCCATCCAGGCCCATTTCAGGAGCGTATGAGGCTGATGATCTCATCATGCACAAGCCCATTGCTCGCCACTGCGCCGGTTGGGCCTTCGGTCGGCATCCCATCCCAGCCCGTGAGCTTTCCGCCCGCTTCGATAACGATCGGCTCGAGGGCGCAGACATCCCAGAGCTTCATCGGCGGGTCGATCATCGCTTCGATGCGCCCGGTGGCCACGAGCATGGTTCCGTAGCAATCGCTCCATCTGCGGCTGAGCTTCACGCGGCTGTTGAGCCTGAGGTAGAAGGCCTTGTTCGGCTCTTCCAACATGCCGCGTGGGCTGGTCACGCTCACGGTGGAATCGGCAAGTGCGGTCGCGCGCGAAACACCGGCCCGGCGCACTTCGCCATCAGGCCCAAGGTGCCAGGCACCGCCGCCCCGTGCGGCCCAGACCGACTCGTTGAGCGCGGGAAAGGCCGCGATGCCCGCGACAGAGACCCACACACTTCCCTCGCGCCGCTGCACACCGATCAGGGTTCCAAAGAGCGGGACACCATGGATGTAGGATTTGGTCCCATCGATCGGGTCGATCACCCAGCGGTACTCGGAACTTCCGTCTGTCTGCCCGCACTCTTCACCGATCACCCCATCATCGGACCACTCGCGTCCGATCAGGTCGCGGACCAGCTCTTCAGCGCCCACATCGGCGACCGTGACGGGTGAGCCATCGGGCTTGGTCTGAAAGCGCACCCCCGCGCCGCCGGCCGCAAAGTGACGCATGATGACGCTTCGCGCCCCCTCCGCCGCGCGGCGGGCAAAGTCGAGCCGGCTGTTGATTTCGGGGTCGGTGTTGGGCATGTTGTCGCGAGTGTACACAGGCTGTTCCGGCGGATTGCTGCGAATCGCGAGAGCGGCAAGTGGGTGAGGGGCCAGCGGCCCGTGTTGATTGGTGGGGCTCGGGTGCCGCAGGGGTTGATGATGGCGTTGGGCGCTACGGGGGCGATCGGGGCCGGGTTTGGAAATCTGGCCCACCAGAAACCCGGCCCACCAGACGTCTTGTTTCCTTGGAGTTCTCTACACTGGTCTCTTCATATGGCCACCTCCCTTCCCAACCCAGTTCCCATTCCTGTCGGCGGCCGCAGCGGGTTTAACCCGGTGCTGGATGGTGTGCGTGGTTTGGCGATTCTGCTGGTCATGCTTTACCACATGACGGTCATGAACTCAAAGACCGAGTTCTGCGAGAACTTCAGACTGGTGCTTGGCATGGGGTGGGTGGGTGTTGACCTCTTCTTTGTGCTGTCGGGGTTCCTGATCACGGGCATTTTGTGGGATGCGAAGGGGACGGCTGATTACTTCCGCAACTTCTATGCGCGCCGGACGCTGCGCATCTTTCCGCTGTACTACGCGGTGGTGTTTGTCTGTCTGGTGGTGATTCCCAAGGTGTTGCCGGCGATCCTGCCGCATGTGGTCTCGCCGCAGACAACCGATGTGCTGATGGGCAAGCTCGACCGGTTCGGCAATGTGCAGGGGTATGAGCACTGGTTCTGGCTGTACCTGTGCAACATTCCCATGGCGATTTATGGATCGTTCTTCCATGGCATTCTGGGTGTCTGCTGGTCGCTGGCGATCGAGGAGCAGTTCTACCTCGTCTGGCCCGCGGTGGTGCGCTATTGCTCGCGCGAGCGCCTCATGCGGGTGTGCGCGGCGGTCTTTGTGCTGGCCCTGGTGTGGCGGCTGCTCGTGCAGTTTGTGTTGCCGATGTATCGCCCGGACATGATCCCCATGCACACGGCGATTGCGGTCTATGTCTCGACATTCTCCAGGATGGATGCGCTGGTGGCGGGGGCCTTTCTGGCGCTCTGGCTGCGCCAGCCGGGTGTGAATCTTCCCGCGCTGGCCCGGCGAGCGCGGCCGCTGGCGCTCATCGGCTTTGTCGTCGCCGTGGCGATCGCCGTGCTTGAAACACGTGGGTCGGTTTACAACGCGGAGGTCGGGCCGTATATCGGGCAGACGCCGCTGTTCCTCACGTTCGGGCTGACGCTGCTCTCGCTGGTCTTTGGTTCGGTGCTGCTCATCGGGCTTGCCTCGCCCAAGGGCGCGTTTGTAAACCGGGTGCTGACCAACCGGCTGCTGAGGACGTTCGGGAAGTATGCGTACGCGATGTACTTGTTTCACCAGCCTATCCGCGCCATCGTGCGCGACCTGATCTTTGGGCCGATCGAGAGTGCGAAGTTTCACTTCCCGCTGTTCATGGGGTCCCAGATCTTCGGACAGTTGATCTTTTATCCGCTGTGTATCGGGCTCACGCTGGCCGCGGCATGGGTGAGTTGGCGAATCTTTGAGAACCCGCTGCTGAGGTTGAAGAAGTATTTCCCGAGTGGTGCGGAGGCGCACGTTCCAACTCTGCCACAAAAATAAAGCAAGCCCGACGTGGTGCCGGGCTTGCGGTGGGCACCGGGTTGAGTTCGTGAACTTAAGCCTTGGGGGCGGCCTTCTTGAGCGCAGCCTCGATGGTCTCTTCCATCTTGTCCGCTTCGCTCAGGGGGTTGCCGATCCAAGCGACCTTACCTTCGTGATCGACCACGAATGCACAGGGAATGCCGTTCTTGCCAGCCGGACGCAGCCATGCCTCGGGCATGGCGCGCGTGCCGTCGAAGGCCACGCGATAATCCATCTTGTCGCCCTGCTTCTTGACGAAGGCCTCGACCTTCTCAAGCCGCTCGTCCTTGGCGTCTTTGTCGCCCTTCTGGCGTTCGCTGCCCGCCACACCGATAAACGTGACGGCCTTGTGCTTCTTCTGAAGCTCGGTCATGTGCGGGATGGCTTCGATGCAGGGTGGGCACCATGTGGCCCAGAACTCAACAACATAGACCTTGCCGCTGTCGAAGCCGCTGACGGCCTCGCCCTTCACCCACTTGTCAACCTTGACGGCGGGGGCCTTGTCGCCGACCTTGAGCGTGACCTCGGGCTTCTTCTCGCTCTTCTTGCCCTTGCCGGGCTCAGCGGTCTTGAGCGGCTCGATCTTCTTCATCGGGACCGACTTAAGATCGGGCTTCGCTGGCGGATCCATCGCGATGGCCGCAAAGGCGAAGATTGAGAGTCCGGCGGTGGCTGCGAGCAGGGTCTTGATGTTCATGAGACGGTCTCCGATGATGGGTGACGAAAGGTGGTTCCACGGGGAACACCATCATCGTATCGATGAGGACCGATCTGAGCCAGGGGATCAAGAACGATCCTCACAAAATACGAATATCCGATACAACAGTTAAGCAGGACGCTCTTGAACCCCGAAGTGGCGGTCCATGGCGGCGCGGCGATAGGCAAAGATGCGCCGGAGGTCGGGCTTGACGATTGCGGCGTGGATGGCGCGGGTGGGCCAAAGGCTTCCGAGAGCGAGGGCGTAGTCAACGCGGTCGGTCATCAGGGTGCCGCCATCTTTGGGCAAGAAGAGGTGCTCGTGGTGCCAGAGGGCGTAGGGGCCTTTGACTTGTTGATCGACAAACCCGTGGGGAGGGTTCCAGGTGGTGATGCTGGTCTGCCAGCGCATGGGGACGATGCGGAGCCGGATCGAGTAATCGATGCGTGCATCCCGGCACATGGAAATGGGCAGGCGTGTGAGGATGCGGAAATGAAGCCAGGGCGGGGTGAGCAGGTTGAGGTTGGCGGCATCGGCGAAGAAGGGGAAGACGACTTCGGGCGGGAGTGGGAGGAACTGCTCGGTGAGCAGAACGTGCCGATAACCCGGCCAGTCGGCATGGATGGTTTTGAGCGGTGGAAGCTCGTGGGGTCTTCCGATGCGGATGAGCATTCCTTCATGGTTCGGCGATGTTGTTCGATGGATTCGCGGCTACTGTCTGTAGTTGTTTGTCACGTCGATCGGGCTCGAGAACTCTCCATGACCATGGCACCCGCACAACGTTCGTTTGGATCAGACGCCTTGACCGAGGGCGTGCGCGTGGTGGTGGCACCCTCGTATCTTGCGGATCGATCCGAGCCCAAGTCATCGGAGCGGGGGCGCGGCGCGGGACGGTACGTGTTCAGCTATCGCATACGGATTTCCAACGAGTCGAACGTGGCGATTCAACTGCTCTCGCGTCATTGGATCATCGTTGATGGCAATGGTGAGCGCAGCGAGGTGAAGGGCGACGGGGTGGTGGGGCAGCAGCCGGTGCTTGCGCCGGGGCAGAGCTTCGAGTACTCTTCGTATTGCCCGCTTGCAACATCGTGGGGAACGATGGAAGGCACGTACCAGTTCGAGCGCATCTCGGCCGAGCTGGAAGGGGGTGCAAAGTTTGAGGCGCGGGTGGCGCGGTTCTTCCTGGTTTCAAACGGCGACGAAGCCCCGGGCGTCGCGGATGCTTCAGTCGGGGGGGGGAATGGCGGGGGAAAAGGTGGAGGTGGTGGATCGGCCCGACGTGTCGATTCCCGGTAAGCATCGTCGTTAGGCTTACTGCTCCCGTATTGAAATCGGCTGTTATACTCTCCTAAGAATCTGTGGTCGAACTCAGGATTTATTCTGAGATCGTGGTCGCTGGGTCGGCGGCGTGTACTGGAGGGATTTCACCATGTGGGACGCGCTGTTTACCGGTCATGCAATCTGGTTTTCGGTGCCCGCGCTGATCGCTACGGCGCTGTTTGTTGTGAAGCTAGGGCTGGTGCTGATCGGTGGGCACGCCGATGGCGGGCTTGATACTCACGACGGAGCTCTGGACCACGTTCCGGATGCTTCGGAGGCGGCGATCAAGCTGCTTTCTGTGCAGGGCATTCTTGCGTTCGCGATGGGCTTTGGCTGGGGCGGGCTGGGCCTGCTCGCGGGCACCGATTGGAAGCTGCCCGGTGTGTTTGCGATGGCGATACTTGCGGGTATTGTGATGATGTACATCATGGGCGCGGTGATGGCGAGCATGTTGCAGTTGCAGAGCAGCGGGAACATCGATATCAACGCCGCGATCGGTTGGGAAGGGACCGTGTATGCGTCGATACCCGGCGAGAGCGCGGGCTCGGGTCAGGTGGTGGTGGTTGTCGATCAGCGGCAGCGAACGTACGACGCGATTACGGCGGGCACGGAACTGCCGCGGAACACTCGGGTGCGGATCGTGGGGATCAGTGGTGCGAACACGCTGAACGTGATTCCAGTCTGATGCTTGATTAAACACAATCTGTCACGGGTAACCGGGGCTCGGTACCCGTGACGACAAGGTCTGCTAAGCTGCGGATTGCCGATGGGTGGCGCAGCGCGTGCTGATCGCGCTCACGGATCGCGCGGTGGGCTGGGCACTGACAGCCCGCTACACGGCTTCGACATAAGTCAAGAGGAGATTCATCATGATGTGGTTGCTGGCACAAGACCGGGCCGAACTGGGAAAGATGGCCGCACTGGGCGGCGCGGTCGCGGCGATTGCGCTGCTGCTGTTCGTGGTGTTGTTCATCATCAAGCGCTACCGGCGCTGCCCGGCGAACCAGATCCTGGTGATCTCGGGTCGAGTGGGCGATGCGAAGGCGAGCCGGTGCATCCACGGTGGCGGCGCGTTCGTGTGGCCGGTGGTGCAGGAGTTTGCGTACCTGACGCTCGAGCCCCTGGTGATCGACATTCCGCTGCAGGGTGCGCTCTCGCAGAACAACATCCGTGTCGATGTGCCCAGCACGTTTACCGTGGGGGTCTCGACCGACCCCGTGCTCATGAACAACGCGGCGGAGCGGCTGTTGCACATGAACGTGCAGCAGATCCGCGAGCTGGTGCAGGACATCATCCTTGGTCAGCTTCGGCTGGTGATTGCGACGCTCACGATTGAGGAGATCAACCGTGACCGCGAGAAGTTCATGAAGCAGATCAACGAGAACGTCGGGCAGGAGATCAACAAAGTTGGTCTGCACCTGATCAACGTGAACATACGCGATATCACCGACGAGTCGGGATACATCCAGGCGACGGGCAAGCGGGCCGCGGCCGAGGCGATCAACCGTGCCAAGGTGGAGGTTGCGCAGCAGGAGCAATCGGGCGCGACGGGCGAATCGATCGCGCTCCGCGAGAAGACCATCAACGTGGCGCGCGAGCGGACGGCCGCGGTGCAAGGTGAGAAGGAACTGGAGCAACAGCAGCGCGTGCGTGTCGCGGCCCTTGAGGCAGACGCGGTCCGCGGCGAGGTCGAGAGCAAGCGGACGCGCGAGATCGCCATCGCCGAGCGCGAAGCCGAGACGGTCGCCGCAAAGAAGGCGGCGGAGCAGACGCAGCGCATCAGCGTGGCCGAGGCCGAAGCCAGAGCTCGCACGGGCGAGAACTCATCGTCGGCGCTCGTGGCCGAGTCGGATGCCAAGCTGGCGGAGATCCGGGCAGACACCCGCCGACGATCCGATGTGGCAACCGCGAAAGCGCAGGAGGCCATCTTCACCGCGCAGCGCGAGCAAGAGCTTGCCCGACTGGCCAAGGAGCAGCTTGCGCCGCAGGAGATCGAGAAGAAGCGGGTCGAACTCGCCGCGAGCGCCGAGGCCGAGAAGCGCCGCATCGAGGCGCACGGCGAGGCGGATGCGATTCTCGCCAAGTATGAGGCCGAGGCCTCGGGCACGCAGAAGGTCCTCGAAGCGAAGGCCGAGGGATATCGCAAGCTCATCGAGGCGTGCGGCAGCAACCCGCAGGTCGGGCCGACGCTGCTGCTGATCGAACAGTTGCCCGCCTTGGTCGCCGAACAGGTGAAGGCAATTCAGAACCTGAAGATCGACAAGATCACCGTGTGGGACAGCGGGACCAGCGGCAACGGCGGCGGGGCGGGTGGCGGCGGCCGAAACACCACCGCCGATTGGCTGAGCGGCATGGTCGGTGCGCTGCCACGATTGCACGAGTTGGCGAATCAGGCCGGTATTCAGTTGCCCGCCTCTCTCGGTCGGCTCTCGGGGACCGAGCCCGCGCCCGAACAGAACGGGAAGCCGACCACCCCGGCCTGAGTGCAGACAAAAGGCTCGGGGCGTATGCCCGGGCCACTGTTGCGCGCATCGGTGGCTGGTGCGCCATCCGACTATTGTGATGCCGCCGTGCCGACAGAACCAACGACAACTCCGGCTCGACGTTTGATCGGAATAGCCGCGCCCATCGTGGCCCTGCTCTGGGGGTTTGCGGAGGCGACGCTCTTCTTCATCGTGCCCGATGTGCTGCTCTCGGCGGTGGCGATCTATGGGAAGCGTGTGGCGTGGTGGTGCGCTGCATTCGCGCTCGGCGGAGCGATGATTGGCGGCACGAGTATGTACATCTGGGAGCACGCCTATCCCGGCGATGCCTTTCTGGCGGTTGCTCAGACACCGGGCGCGACGGCGCGGGTGATGGATCGTGCGCAACGCGAGGTGATGCTGCACGGGCCGGTAGCGATGATCGTGGGCGGTGTGAGCTTTGTGCCGTTCAAGACCTATGCGGTGACGGCCGAGGCGGCGGGGGTGTCACTCCCGGTTTTCTTGCTTTGCGGGCTGGTGGCGCGAGGGGCGCGATTTGCCATGGTGACGCTCATCGCGCGGGTGATTGTCACCAGGGTTGTGCATGGGTGGTCGAAGCGGCGCATGGTGATGCTGCACACCGGTGTGTGGGGGATCATCTATGCGGTCTACTTGGGGTGGGTGGTGAGGTAGACCAAGCGTGCAGGCCGATCACTTGTTCTCGGCATCGTCGTCATCGCTTCCGTCGGGCTCGTCGAGATCGGTGAGGTCATCATCATCCAGGTTGGCAAGGATGTCTTCTGAGAAGTCAATCTCCGCCCCATCCTCGCCGAGCGACTCGCCATCGGGAAGCGTGTGCGGCTTGGCGGCATCGTCGCGGGCTTCGGCAATCTCATCGCCAAACTCGCCTTCCAACTGCGCATCCCACTCGGCATCGTCGATCTCGATGTTGGCCTGGCCGAGCGCGGCCGCGCCGAGGGCTTCGAGCTTCTTGCGGTGGTGCTCGCCGGTTTCGAGATCCTGCAGGCGAGCGCGCTTGCGGTTCTTGATGATGAGCTTGATGGGGACTTCCGGGTAGGGCAGCTCTTTGCGCAGCGCGTTCAGGAGAAAGCGCTGGTAGTTGTTGGTGAAGAGCGCATCGTTGTTGACAACGATAACAATGGTCGGTGGGCTGACGGCCACCTGTGCGATGAAGTATGCCTTGGCAAAGGTGCCGAGCTTGCTGCTCGGGCCGCGCGTGTCGAGGATCTCGCGCAGCTTCCGGTTGAGGCGCCCGGTGCTGGCGCGCTCGGCCGATTGCTTCATGAGCGCGAAGCCGAGCTTGATGGTTTTGACGACATTCGTGCCGCGTTCGGCGCTGATGAACGTGATCGGCGCGAAGTCGAGACCCTTGGTCTCCTTGCGTAGGTACTCTTCGTAGGTCTCGGTCGTGACCAGCTTTCCATTGTTGCCCGTGCGGCCTTCGACGAGATCCCACTTGTTGACGACAATGAGGCAGGGCTTATAGGCGTTCTGCACCAGCCACATGAGCTGTTGATCGACCTGCGAGACCGGCTCGGTCGCATCGAGCATCACAAAGACAACATCGGCACGATCGATGGCGCGCTGGGCCCGGTCAAACGCAAAGTGCTCGATGCGGTCGGCGAAACTCTTCTTCTTGCGAAGGCCCGCGGTGTCGATGGCCACGAACGACTTGCCATCCATCTCGAAGACGACATCCACCGCATCGCGCGTGGTGCCGGGAATCTCGCTCACGATCACACGTTTCTCGCCCGCCAGCGCGTTGACCAGCGAGCTCTTGCCCGCGTTGCGCTTGCCGATGATCGCGATCTTCATATCGGCCCGGATGTCATCAACCTGCGGACCTGTCCGCACGCCCGGCAGCTTCGAGACCCGTTCGTAGAGCGCATCGAGAAAGTCGCGCCGAAAGTAGTTGTTCTTGGCGCTCACGCAGAGCGGCTCACCAAATCCCATCGCCGCGGCCTCGTAGCCGTGCGCTTCCCAGCGCGGGCCGTCGGTCTTGTTGGCTATCACCTGAATGCGCAGGCTAGGTCGCCCGATCTTCGCGCCCCGTTCGTCTTCATCGATTTGCGCATTCTCGTCGGCCGTCCCCGCCTGCTTGCGGGCCTTTGTGCCGCGCCCGCCACCGAGCACGCGCTCGCGCAGAAGCTTGGCGATTTCGAGATCGCGCGGCGTGATGCCCTCCTGAGCATCAATCACGAACAAAACCAGATCAGCACCCGCCACGGCTTCACTGATCTGAAACTCGATATCGTCGGTCAGGCGAGTCAGGTCGTTACCGATATCGTCGAACCGACCGTCTTCGCCGAAATAGGCACCAAAGCCGCCGGTGTCCGTCACCTCGATGGTGATTTTCCGCTGCGAATCGACGCTCTCGTTCGGTGGAACAAGGTCGGCAATGATGGACACACGGTCGCGCGTCGTGCCCGCCGTCGGGTCGACGATCGAGATCTTCTCGTGCGCAATCATGTTCAGAAGGGACGACTTGCCGACGTTCGGTCGGCCCACAATGGCGATACGCGGGATGGGCATGAGTGCCCAAAGGGTATGGAGGTTGGAGCCCTCGCGTGCCGGGAGACCCCACAAGACGCGAATATCGGTGCTCAGGCCCTCCATTTGAATGCGAATGTCGTGGGAACAGCGATGATCCGCCGCGCTTCTACACTCTTGGCAAGACCGTATAAGGAGCTCACCATGATGACTCGCGTTCGTCAGGCAAGGTTTGTCGTGGCGGCCAATATTTGTGCCGCGTTGGCCCTGTTGGGTGCGGCACGATCGGCCCAGGCGCTTCCGCCACCGGTTACGGTTGATTTTCCGTTGACGGGGCTCGAACTGTTGCCATTCGGCGGCGAGTATCTGCTCGCGACGACCGCCGCGGGCGTCATCACCGATGCTCAGGTGCGTCTGACATTCACAGCAAACGGCACATTTCAAGCTGAAAACTTTGTCTTTGAACTTGCCGGCCCTACTGGCGGGGTTGGTCCGCTGATCGGTGGCAACCTCGGCTGGGCTGGTCAGGCGTTGTTCACGACCGACCTGCATGTGGCCACATTGAATGGCGAACTGCAGATGGTGGGCGATGGGCCGACGCTCAGTTACTGGTTCATGAACATCTCGCAGTTGGCCGAGAGCC
>JBBSBC010000099.1:0-12970 GCA_038251595.1 Phycisphaerales bacterium
AGTTTGGGGCCCCATCCCCCCCCTCCAACCCCCCCCCACCGCCCCCGCCCCGTGTGGTCCCCCCCCCCCGGTGGGGGGGGGGGCGGGGGGGTGGGCCAAGTGCCCAACGCACATAAGACTTTCGAAAACCCCCACACCTCACACCCGCAGCAGAATGGTTGATTGTAGCTTCACATACAACGTGTAGGCACGGCTAAACGGCAGGCACGACCACCCCAGCCGTCGTCCCCTGCCCCTCGACACTCTTCACCCACATAAACCCCCCCACATCCGCCAGCAGCCGCTTGCAGATCGTCATCCCAAGCCCCGTGCCGCGTCTTTCGCCACCCTTCCGGCGATCGTCCGCCGCGCTGGCATCGGTGATTCGACGGTCGGCATCAAGCTCGCCAACATCGCCCTCACGCAGTCCGCGCGTAAAGAACGGGCGAAAGACGTTTGCTATTTGTTCCGTATTCATGCCGCGCCCATTGTCAATCACCTCGATGGTGATCCAGCCAGACTCCGATGTTCCACGTGGAACATGCTCGCCCGGAAGCGTGCTCTGAAGCGCGTCGAAGCTGCTGACCGCGCCTGCTTCAACAGTCGGACACTTCGCCGAACATCTGGCGACAATGGTCAATCGCCCCCCACCGGGCAGCATGGCGCTACGGGCGTTCAAGATCAGGTTGAGCAGAACATGCTGAATCGCGACAGGCTTGGCCGCGACTTCAATGTGCGGGTCGATCTGAATCACCAACTCAATACCATCTTGTTCCGGATCACGAGCAAGACACCCGAGCGCATCTTCAGCCGCTCTGGCGATGTTGCACCTCAATGTTCCACGAGCAACATCGAAACGTGCGGCGCGACCTTCGGTACAGCTTGATTCATCGCGGACAAAGCCCAGAATGGCGGCCGCGATCGCCGCGGCACGCTCGGTACCATCAACCGCTTTTTTCAACGCCTTGGTCGTCAGTTCGCGATCATCCGGCCGGGCAATGGCCATTTGTGCGTATGAGGTGATCGGCGTCAGCACGTTGTTGAACTCGTGGGCGATCAGGGCGGCGATGGTGCCGAGTGTTGCCAGACGTTCATGATGTTCCAGAACAGAGTTCAGGTGCGAAACCTGGGCTCTCAACTCGTCTACTCGATCAAGAATGTCGAGTGGATTGGTCGGGTGCGCAGGGGTGCCAAGGGCTGGTGGGGCTGGGAGCGGATCTGAAGAGTTGGGCGATTTCATGGCGACCTTGTGGGTCACCATCGGCTGATTGGGGGAGCGACTTGGGTCAAGATCGCCGGATCATGGATGTTCCACGTGGAACATCAAGCATTTACGGAAATCTCGGAAACCCACTCTGGGTTGGTGGTCAATGGTCCGGTGGCCAACCAGGCTTTGATGGCTGTTGGTCGGATGTCCGAATCGACGACCGCCGCGAGGTCAAGCCACTCGAATGCGATTCCTTTCTCTTTGCTTATGACTCGGGGCGGAGACTTTGTGGTGGCTGTACTTCGATGTTCCACGTGGAACATCAGGTTCAATTCGTGGTGACGATGCTTCTTGGTCGTGAACGTGCCTTCTGTGGCCAGAAGCATCGGACCGACACGCACCTTGATCCCCGTCTCCTCGAGAAACTCGCGCGCGAGCGCGGCCGCGGCCGACTCACCAAACTCGATGTGGCCGCCGGGAAGGTAGAGGTAGTCTTTGATGGTGTTGCGGCAGAGGAGCACCTTGGAGCCGTGGATCCAGAGTCCGCGCGCGATGAACTCGATGTGCGGCTTGGCGCTGCGCGCTGATTTGGGAGATTTGGTATTTGAACTGGTGCGCTTTGCCATCGGAAGAGAACCTCTCTACATTAGTGATATCAGGACGAATCGTACATGACGCTGGCGTGAATATCAAGTGTTGTTAGGATTATATTATATGTCCAAATTACAAACAACGTCGGCAGCCGCTCCAAGACGCTTGGGGCGTGGGCTGAACAGTCTGCTGGGAACTCCGGTGAAGGTTGATGTTCCGGCGGGGCAAGTGGCCGTCGCGGCGGATGTTTGGGCAGTGGGGGAGGGGGGGGTGGCGACACCTGTCGAGGTCGGTGGAGAGCGGATCGTGATGGTGGGGCTGGATGAGGTGATACCCAATCGCTGGCAGCCGCGGCGGGCATTCTCGGAGGCGGCGCTGAGCGAGCTGGCGGCGTCGATCCGAGTGGCGGGGGTTGTGCAACCGATCCTGGTGCGGGTCGTGCCCGTAACGAGCAATACAGTTGGTAGCACGCGCTACGAACTGGTGGCCGGTGAGCGGCGGTGGCGCGCGGCAAGGCTGGCGGGGTTGGCGCGCCTTCCGGCGGTGGTGGCCGAGCTGAGCGACGAGCAATCGGCGGAATGGGCGTTGATCGAGAACGTGCAGCGCGCGGACCTGAACGCGGTTGAGCAGGGCCGCGCGATCAAGACGCTGTGCTCGCAGTTCGGTCTTACGCACGCGCAGGCGGCCGACAAGCTGGGCCTTGATCGTTCATCGGTGACGAATCTTGTGCGACTCACTGAGCTTGAGCCGGGCGTGCTGAGACTGATTGAAGAGGGACGATTGACCGCGGGGCATGGGAAGGTGCTGCTCGGAATACCTGAGCGCTGGCGTGCAACGCTCTCACAGAAGGCCGCGGATGAGGAATGGTCGATCGCCGAGTTGCGTCATCAGATGACGATGATGGCGGCACGTCTGACTGATGCGGATGGAAGCACAGCAAAGGCCGGACCTGATGCGCAGAAGAAGGGGCCGGGCATGGGCGCGGGGCTGGAAGAGCTTGAGAAGCAACTGGCCGAGCATCTGGGGACGAAGGTGGAAGTGCGTGTGAAAGCGGGGGGAAAGCGTGGAAAGCTGATTGTGCAGTTTTATGACCTGGATCATTTTGATGGGCTGATGGGGAAGATGGGGTTTGTGATGCGGTAGTCAGAAGAGGAGCCAACACGAGCAGAATGTGAGAGTGGGGGGAATATTATGAGCGGACGTACGTCGTGCCGGATCGTCCGGGGGTCGGGTTGTTTGTTCGCATGATGTTCAAGCACACTTGCTTAGGTGAGAACAGGCATCTAACCTACTCTCTTGCACGGTTCATGGGCGAGGCCCTTGAAGGTGGTTGCAAGATAGAGTTGTCCACGACAGACGGTCGCCCATGTAAGCAAAGACGTCGGGCGACAGGCGGTCAGGAGTAAGCAGTAATGGCAAAGCGCGCACCTCGGAAAGCCGGCGGACTTGCGGAGATTTCAATTCATGAGCTCAAGCGTGAGCTGGTCACACGGCAGCGTCAGGCGGCATCGCTCGGTCGTCGTCGCACGAAACTTCTGGATAAGCTGGGGAAGCTCGACGCGGAGATTTCGACGCTCGGCATGCTTGCGGCCACGGGCGATGGCGTTCGTCGCCGGCCGCGCAACGAGTCGAACCTTGTCGAAGCACTGGCTGGCGTGCTTGATGGCAAGACGATGTCGGTGACGGAAGTTTCAGAGGCAGTGCAGCGGGCCGGGTACATGACGACCAGCCCGAGCTTCCGCACGATTGTGAACCAGACGCTGATCAACAGCGGCAAGTTCAAGCGTGTGAGCCGCGGCCTGTATACATCCAAGTAAGCCGGGTTGGGGGTAATGCAGGAGTGGGGGTGGATGTCCGTGGACACTTGTCAGGCCGGGCCTTTGGCTCGGCTTGATTTTTTTGTGTGGCGGTTCGTGGTGCGCCGCCGTGCGGAAACGTTCAGGGTTTAATGCAATCGTCGGTAATCAGATCGGCAGGGTCGTTGCACGACTTGGGGATGCCGGGAGCGGTGACGGCTAGCGGCTCATCGATGGCGCGGGCGACGGCGCGGTTCAAGTCAAGAAGTTGCTTGAGCGGGTCCCTCATCGGGCTGACGGCGTAGGCCTCGAGAACGGCGACGTCGAGATTGGCGTGGGCATCCTTGAGCGAGTTCTTGCCGGGGATGGCGCCGAGTTCGCATTCTGCGGCGGCGATGAGGAGAATCGGCTTCCACACAAGATCGGCGAAAGAGGTTCCGCCGCGAACGTGCTTGACACAATTTTCGAGTCGCGGGCCGGCTTCTTTGTAACCGTTGCGGGAAAGGGCACGGAAGGGTCTGTCGAGGAAGACTTGAGCCTCGCCCTTTTCGTCGCCAACAGGGGTTTTGGCGTAGGCCAGAAAGTCGGATAGCTGTTTCTTTCGGTCGTGATCCATGGTCGCGTGAAGGGTGCGCGAAAGTTGGATGACTTGTGAGCATAATTTCACCCAGTTGGGCGAGAGAGTGGGATGGCGCGGAGTGGCCCTATGCTGGTGATGGGGGGCAAGCTGAAAGGTGCATGTGTTATGCGCATTGCGTTGTTGAGTCGTTGTTGCGGAGTGTTGGCGGGCGTGGCGGGGTTGCTTGTTGGTGCGTTGCCCGCCGCGGCGCAGCGGGGGGAGATGAGCGCCGAGCGAATCTGGACGAACAACTGCGCGAGTTGCCATGGCGAGCGCGGGCAGGGAGGCGGGGCGGGGACGCGAACGCTGCTGAAGGATGATCTGTTCGACCAGAAGCACGACCGCGCGTTCTTTGATGCGATCAAGAACGGTGTGCCCGAGAACGGGATGGAATCGTTCGCGGCGACGCTGAGCGATCCGCAGATGTGGGCGCTGGTGGTCCACATTCGTGAGTTGCAGTCGCGCGAGCGACGCGAACGGCTCGGGTCTCCGGAGGCGGTTCAGGGTGTGTTTACGACGAAGCACGGCAGGCACCGGATTGAAACGGTGATTGATCGGAAGGCCGGGCTTGATGTGCCGTGGTCGATCGACTTTCTACCCGATGGGCGGATGCTGGTCGCCGAGCGACCGGGGACGCTTCGCATCTTTGCGGATGGGAAGCTTGGGATGCCGGTGGAAGGGACGCCGCGTGTGCGCAATCAGGGTCAGGGCGGGTTGATGGATGTTGCGCCGCACCCGGAGTTCGCGGAGAATGGGTGGATCTATCTGTCCTATGCGGATGAGTTGAAGGAGGAAGGGCGGAGCCTGGGGTTCACGAAGGTTGTTCGGGGCAGGATCACGGATGGAAAGTGGAACGAAGAGCAGACGATCTTTGAGGTGAAGCCCGAGCATTATTCATCGGGCGAGGTTCACTTCGGGTGTCGGCTGGTCTTTCAGAAGCGGGATGCGGGTGCGGGGTACTTCCTGTTTTTTTCGACGGGCGAGCGCGGCAAGATGGAGCGTGCGCCGGATCTGAAGCGACCGAACGGGAAGATTCATCGCGTGACCGATGATGGCAAGATTCCTGAAGACAATCCATTTGCGGGTGACGAGGCGAAAGAGCGAACGGTCTGGTCGTATGGCCATCGGAACCCGCAAGGGTTGGTGTTCGATCTTGAAGGGCGATTGCTGGATACAGAGCATGGGCCGCGTGGGGGCGATGAGCTGAACCTGATTGAGAAGGGGCGCAACTATGGTTGGCCCAAGGTCTGCTTTGGGATCAACTATAACGATTCGGCGTTCACCACACCCTGGCCTGCCGAAGGAAGTTCGATCGTGATGCCGCTTGATCGATGGCTGCCATCGATCGGCGCGTGCGGGCTTGATGTTGCGCGGGGCGCGGCCTTTCCCGAGTGGAAGGGCGATCTGTTCGCGGGTGGGTTGAGCGGTCAAAACGTGGATCGCTTCCGACTCAGCGGTGGCAAAGCGCCGAAGGTGGTTGAGCGCGAAGAGATCGTTCACGGGCTTGGGCGCGTGCGCGATGTGGTGTGTGGACCGGAGGGCGCGATCTATGTCGTGCTGAATGATCCGGACAAGGTGGTTCGGCTGGTGCCCGTCGGGACGGCAGCGAAGTGATCGGGCTTGATGCGGGTCATGGTTGAGGATCCTGCCAATGGGCGGGGACTTCGCGCGCGGCCTTGGCTGAACCATCGAAGGCGGCCCACTGAAAGCGGGTCTGTGCGGCGAGGGGTGGGCCGCCGTGGAAGCGCCCGAGGCGATTGGCCACATGCTGGGGCAAGCGAAAGTCGATCACGCTGGCGGTGCGCGTGGCGGGGGGCGCACCGCTGGTTGTCGAACCGGCATCGGCCGAATCGATGATTGCGGGTGACTCGCCGGGGCGGGCAACGGCATCGAAGTTGAGTCGTGCTATCGGCGCGCGAAGATCGTTGGGTGGTGCGGGGAGGGGTGAATCGTAGTTGTCGGGATCGACTCTGCCGTTGGTGCTCGTAAGGCCGGCGTGACCGGTGCCGTTCATTGCGTAGGTACGCGTCATGGCGCGACGGTAGTGGGATTCGATGGTTGGGCAGACCAGAACAGACGATGCGGCGTAGAGCTCGGCGGGTGTCGAGCCATCGCGGCCGGAGTAGGTCTGCACGACGAGCGCCCAGTTGGGCAGGGTGGTGTAGGGCTGACCGATGGCCGGGCCGAAGCCCTTGTTCTCGTCGGCATAGAGGCGACAGGCGAGAAAGGCCTGGCGCAGATTGGAGAGGCAGACCGAGGCGCGGCCAGACTCGCGGGCCTTTGAGAGTGCGGGGAGCAAGAGCCCGATCAGGATGGCGATGATGGCGATGACGACGAGCAGCTCGATGAGCGTGAAGGCTTGGGTGCGCGACGGGGTGCGCGAAGGGGCGCGCGATGGGCTGCGCGATGGGGTGGGCGATGGGGTGGGCGAATGGGCGGTTGATGGGTGCGTGTGGGCCATGGATGATGGGCGATCAGGTTCGACCGGTGATGGGCGTGCGCGCTTCGTGCTCGAGGAGCCATTGTTTACGCCAGACTTGGCCGCCGTAGCCGCTTAGGGAGCCATCGGAGGCGATGACGCGGTGACAGGGGATGAGGATGGCGATGCGGTTGTCGCCATTGGCACGGGCGACAGCGCGGGTGGCGGTGGGGCGGTTGATGGCGCGAGCGAGATCAAGGTATGAGCACGTGCGACCGGGCTCGATGAGGCGGAGCTGGCGCCAGACCTGCTCCTGGAAAGGCGTGCCGGGCGCGAAGAGTGGGAGGGTGAAGTCTGATCGACTTGCGGCGAAGTATTCGGCGAGTTGGCGCGTGAGGTGCACGAGGTGCGAGCGCGGCGATGAAGCGGGGTTGATGTCGTGCGCGGGAAGGTCGGGAAGGTCGGGAAGGATCATGCGCGCGGGGCCGAGGCGGGCGCGGAGCGCGGAGATCTGCGCTTCGAAGGCGCGGCGGTCTACGAACTCAAGAAAGCAGATGCCCTCGTCGCACGCGCCGGCGAGCATGGGGCCAAGGGGCGTGGGAAGCCAGCGCATGAGCGCGACTGAGGGCGCGATGGCGGAGGTTTGGGTGTGGATGCGAGCGGGTGAGGAGCCGAAGAGCCTTTGGAAGGCTTCATGAAAGCCGGACTCGGACGCGAACCCGGCGGCGGCGGGGATAGGGCGACCCTTGCGCACGACCACGAGCGCGCGGCCAACACGACGGGCGCGGTGATAGGCCTGGAAGGTGAGGCCGTAGCGACTCTTGAAGTAGCGTGTGACGCGCTCGGGGCTGAGGTGGGCGGCGCGAAGATCGGCAGCGCGGAGGCGCCGGTCGTGGTTGGACTCGATGAGCCTGAGCGCGCGGGTGATGAACTCGGGGGGAATCTCACCATTTTCGAGCGGACGACAACGGAGGCATGGGCGATAGCCGGCATGGAGTGCCTCGCGTGGGGTTGCGAAGAACTCGACGTTTTCGCGCCGGGGCCTTCGCGCGCCGCAGCCGGGGCGGCAGAAGATGCCGGTAGTCTTGATTGCGGCGACGAAGACACCGTCGAGCGCGCGGTCGCGCGAGGTGAGGGCCTTGAACATCTCATCGGGCGATGGGCGTGATGGCGGGAAGCGTGTGAGCATTGATGGATCGTTACACGCACTGATGTGGAGGCCACCGGAAGTTTGGTGGTGAACTCGTGGTGTGAGTGAGGTCCACCACATCAGCAACCGGAGAAGTAGCTGGTGAGAAAATCGAAGATGTCCTGAAGCGTGACATCGCCGGAGGCATTGAGATCGGCCGCGGAGGAGTTGGCGAAGAAGGCGGTGAGGAACTCGAAGATATCCTGGGGAGAGAGGGCAGAGTCGCTGTTGATATCGGCAAGGCAGGATGGTGCGGTTGTACAGAGCAGGGCTTCGATGGTGAAGTCATCGATGGCGGCCTCCACGACGGACGCGACGCCGACATCTTCGGCGGTGAAGCGGATACGCACCGTCGAGGTGGGCACGAGGCCGAGCTGGCGCAGCGACCACGAGGCGAATCGCCAGCCGGGTGTGGTGTCGGGAGATTCATCGGGACCGATGGTTTCGGCGTTGGTCCATGATGCGCTGTTGTCGGTCGAGACATCGACACGGAAGGTGTCGGCAAAGGCTCCCGCGCCGAGGCCGCTGCTGTACCAGCGCCAGTAGGAGATGCGGACATCGCCCGCGGAAGAGAGGTTGAATGAAGGGCTGAGGAGCGTGGTGAAACCGTTATCGACATCGGCCGCGCCGATGGAAGCGCCGATGGGGGCGTTGCCGGTGATCCAGCAGAGGGTGCCGGGAGCGGTGGTGTGGTCGTCATCGGGCTGTGCGGAAGTGCCGATGGGATCGGCGCGCAGCCAGAGGCCGGAGGAGGCGGTGTTGGGCCCGACGGACCAGCCAGTATCAAGCTCGAAGGAATCGGTGAAGACGATGGATGAACCAGAGTTGATGGAGGCGGAGTAGGAGCCGGAGCCGGGGTGAAGGCGCGGGCCTTCGGTGGTCTCAACCGAGAACCAGTAGCGGAGCGAAGAGAGGCATTGCTGCGGCGGGATGTGGGCGAGGTATTGACCGGGCGCGATGAGGGTGAGCAGCCAAGATGTGGCGGGTGCAAAGTTGGCACTGACGAAAAGGCGCGGCGATTCGGGAAGGATGTCGAGATCGATGCCGGTGATGTTGACGCGCAGCGGCGTGGCGAAGCCGGGTTGGAGTGTTGACGGAAGACCGTTGGGAAAATCAAAGCGGGCGAAGAATGGTGTCTCGTAACTTTCGACGACACCAGTGGCGGACGAGGCGATCGGGGCGATGGCCCCGAAGCCGAGGCCGCGTTTGGCGAAGGCGCGCCAGAGAGGGCGATGGTTGGCCCCGCTGCTGTTGACGAGATCGGCCTGGATGATGGCATCGCGCGCCTGGGTGAATGTGGGATTGGCGGGAGAGAGCTTCATGGCATCGGTGGCGAGCTGGAGCATGAGTTGATTGGCGCTCGGGCCGTGCACGGCCCAGAGGGCGGCGCGGCACTCCCAGAGAATATTGCACCAGACCTCGCCGATGTTGTGGACCTCGTTGGCGACGTTGGCGTGGAGGAGGTTGCGGAGCACACCGGGGGGAAAGCTCATCTGCGCGGGATCGATATCGGCGAAGGTGAGTGGGTTGATGTTGGGGTTGGTGCAATAGGGAAAGCGGCGGATGCCGTAGTAAGAATTGTCGATGAACTCGGGTGAGAAGAACTGGTAGGTGGAGTATGAGCCGAAGGCGTAGGGGGCGTTGGGGTTGTCGGTCGGGCGCGAGAAGAGGGCGAGTGCGTAGAAATCGCTCCAACCTTCGCCGAGGCCGCGAGACTGCGAACTGGTGAGCCCACCGTGAAGCCGGATGGAGGTGCCGTGGGTGAACTCGTGGAAGACGGTCAGGCCGTCGAGCGAGGAATCGCGATCGGGATCAGGGCCGTCGAAGAGGTACATCTGGATGCGCGCGTTGGAGCCATCGACACCGGAGGAGTTGAAGTTGGCGTTGTTGACGCGCCCGCCAAGGCCGTTGCCATCTTGAGCATCGGCGGTGATAGCATCGCCCGATGTGCCGCCACGTGAGAAGTTGCTGGTTTGAAAGTTGCCGGCGGGCTCATCGAAACCAAGATTGTGGAGGATGTCGTGGTAGAGGTTGCCCCAGTAGAAGAGCTGCACGACGGCGGCGTTGCGGTATGTGGCGGGCGCTTGTGCGGGGTCGAGCGGAAAATCGAAGACGCGGGTATTGCCGACGAGTGTCGCGGCGGGACGGGGCAGATCGGGTGAGTCGTTGGCATCAAGATCGAGATGGGCCTGCACGTTGTTGCCGAGCGTTTGCAGCGAGCCATCGGGAACCCAACCGTTGGGGTTGATGGCGGAGATGGCGGAGGGCTCGATGGTGACTAGATCACGCGTGACGAAGGGGGCTTGAAAGCCGTCGGGTGTTGGCCGACCGGGGATGTTGGGCGCAGGGCTCTCGCCGGTGAAGACGCGGTATTGGGCGGGTTCGGTGGTATCCCAGACGAGGCGGTTGTGGCGTGACAGGGTTGCGCCGGTGAGGGCATCGATGATGAGGTCGTAGGTGTGGCCTATGCCGCGCGGCGCGAGTGAGACGATGTATGCGGGATGAATGTCGGTGCGCGTGAGCGGGAAGCAGACTGGCATCGTGGTGAGTGGTTCGGTGGATCGGAGCTCGGGGAAGGGATGCCAGCGGGTCGTTTCATCGTCGGGATTCGCCGCGGGCGCGAGGGGCTGAGGGTTGGTGGACAGGGTGATGCCAATATCGCGTGCGGCGGCGGCAAGAGCCTCGGCCGCGGAGAGCGTGGGCGAGGGGACGATGAAACCCGCCGCGGGACGGGGGATCATGGTGCTGGAAATGTTGATGAGTTGGTTGGCGCGCGTGATGTTGGCGCGGACCTCGCATCCGACGAGATCGACGGCACGGCCACGAACGGAGAGCTGTTGCTGAAAGGTGAGGTGGCGCGCGCCGTTGTGGGTTGTGAGGAAGTCGCGCGATGGTCGAGCGGCGGGGATTTCAAGCGGATCGATCTCGAAGAGGGCGCGGTGATCGGCGATGAAGCGGGCCACAAGGTCTTGAGCTTCTCGCTTCGGATGTTGGTCATCGGGTGGTGGTGTGAGCAGGGCGCGCGTGGAGCGCACGAAGCGCGGCGTGGCGAGAAGCGCATCGTCATCGATCGTGAGTTCGGGGAGGGACGAACGAAGAGCCGCGGCCGCGGCGATGCGCTCGCGCCACGCGGGCGATTGCTTGAGCGCGTCGATCGACGCGACGACGAAAGGCGCGACCGAGCCATCGGCGTTGAATCGCACGTCGATGTTGGGAAGGCCAAGGGTTGCATCGGCGAGTGTGGGGAGTGCGCCGGGCTTTGAGGCGAGTTGCCGCTGAATGCGCGACTCACGGGCGGCGGCGGCGGGCGAAGTGGGTGAAGATGCGGGCTGATCAGCCATAGCACAGGAAGTGGCTGCGGCGATCGCGATGAGGAGTGAAAACAGGGGGCCGGAGGCGTTGTGCATGGGGAAATCCGGCCATTGGTGAGCGCGGGGGCGGACGGGGAACAGGTGGTGGGGAAGGCGTAGGCAAAGGATACCGCAAGGGAGCGGTGTGGCCAACGATGATGGGTACGGATCAGGCCCCAACCGGTTCCCTGACGACTGTGGATGTGGGCTTATTCGCCGAGGTACCAGCGTCGTTTGAGGGCCAGCTCGGTCTTCCATTGGAACCCGAAGTGACGTTGCGCGGCATCGGCGATGAGGTCGCAGGCCTCTTCAGGCGAATCGGTGAGTGTGAGCAAGTTGAGATCGCCGGGGCTGACGGTCTTTTCCTTGACCATCTTGTCGCGGATGAACTCGATGAGCGGTGCCCAATAGTCGACACCCATCAGGATGATGGGGAAGTCCTGGATCTTGTCGGTCTGCACCAGAGTGACGGCCTCGAAGAGTTCATCCATGGTTCCGTAGCCACCGGGCAGAACGACGAAGGCGTAGCTGTACTTGACGAGCATGACCTTGCGAATGAAGAAGTAGCGGAACTCGATGAACTTATCGACATAGGGATTGGGGTGCTGCTCCATGGGGAGCATGATGTTGCAGCCGATGGAGCGGGCACCCTGTTCTTTCGCGCCACGGTTGGCGGCTTCCATGATTCCGGGGCCGCCGCCGGTCATGATGGTGAACCCGAGCTTGCCGATCCGACCCGAGACATCGCGTGCGAGTTGGTAATAGCGGTGGTCTTCCTTGAACCTTGCCGAGCCAAAGACCGTAACACACGGACCCACAAAGTGCAGACGACGAAAGCCCCTGATGAACTCGAGACCGATGCGGATGGTGCGGATAAGCTCGCCGCCACGGTTGAGCGGCCCTTCGAGAAACTGGCCCTCTTCAACGTTGCGTGTGGCCTTGCCCCAGCGACCCTTGCCCGAGGTGGTGTTTGGTGAGTCGGGCGGACCTTCATCAAAGATGTATTTGCGGGGCGCATCGGGCGGGGTGCCGTTCGCAGAGGGGCTCTCGATGACCGGGTTGGGGGTCGGGTCGGGCTGAGATGTCGGGATTGCGGATGGGTCGGTCGGCATGATTGTTGAGAAGCGACGTCTGAGGGAGAGCGAATTCACGCGAGATTGGGCAACTTCGGGGGTGCTTCTCTGTATAGGCTGTTGCCTTGGTTCTCAAGTCGAGTTGGATCAAGCAAAGTGGGTCGGGCGGGGGGAACGAGCGTAAGTCTATGTTCTCAACCGGTTCCGAATGTGCTGACCTTGCTGGAGAAGCGTATGCGTATCTCGAAACAGCGTCGAAACCTTGGGCGCGGATTCACCATTGTTGAGTTGGCGGCGACGACGGTGGTGGGGGTTGTGGGCATCTGCTGCTGGGCGGCCATGAGCGCGACGGGCGTGGGCGAAGCGGGGGGAGGCGATCCGCCGGCCACAAGTGGGCAGAGGGGCGAGGGCGAAGCGGAAAAGGCGGGCGACACAAGCCCGCTCAGCAGATGGTCCAAAGCGCGAGCCGAGGCGCGACAACTGAAGGATTCGATACATGTTCGGAGCATTATGCAGTCGATGATGATCTTTGCGCAGAACAACAAGGGCAGTTACCCATTGCCTGGACTGTTTGACGGTGCCAACTCCACGGTTGCACTGGCGGAGGGGCAGACGGCGTTCAGCAAGAACAACACCGACAACAACATGTCGATCAAGTTCTACAAGGGGCACATCATCCCCGAGATGTGGATAACACCGGCGGAGGTCAAGAAGCGGAGCAATCGGTTGGACACCTACTCGTATGGA
>JBBSBC010000100.1:0-12795 GCA_038251595.1 Phycisphaerales bacterium
CACCCGGGATTTATACAACAGAAGCATGTCAATTAGCAGGGTTTGTGTAAATTAAATCTACCTGAATCTGGGTCCTTCATGGGAAAGATCAACTAATGTGTGTCAGCCTGCTAGCTATGATATCTGGGATACTGGTTTATGGATTCTCTTGGTGTATCCAAGGTGATTCAAATCACGATATTGCAGCAAAGCGTGCTGATCCTTTATCGACGGTTGTCGAAGTCGCATCATCCGACGCAGTTGATCCACGATGTGATGCTTTAGTTGCTGCCTTGACGGCGCACGAACTTTCTATAAAGTGCATTTCATGGCATCAGCAGGACTATTGCTCGCCATGCTTAGCGAAGCGTCGCGCGAAATGGACGCTTCTCGAAGATGGCAAGCGATACATCGACGAGTCGGGAACGTGGATGGTTTATGCATCACATGCATTGTCTGCTGGCGAAAGTGCAGATCATAAACTGTCATACCCGCAAGAGTTTAGGGCTGCAGTAGGTCCTTACATGCTGACTTGGTCAGCTGATGACAACGCCGGAATATTTACGCAGAGAAGTTATCATTTTACCGTCGGCTGTACAGTCTGGCGTGCATTGGGACGCTGCTTAGATAATGATAATCAACTTGAGATGAGACCGCTCTCGGAACTTCTCCGTTCTGCAAAGACGCTGGAGTATTTGCCACCGTCAGTTGAGGAGCCGTGGCCGGGTATTCGCGCCGAAAGTGCCACCGTCAAAATCTGGAATCACATCGAAGCACGATTCGACCCCCTTCATCAGTTCGCACCGCGATTGATCAAACGAGTGCGCGGCCACGATAACTTGGTCTTTGAAGTGATGGTTGTTACTCAATATCAAAGCGTGAGTGGAGTGGATGTGCCATCTGTTGGTGTGCTTGGTTTATATGAGCCGTGTCCGACTGGTGTTAGCGACACTTCAATCACCGAAGAAGCAAAGAAAGATTTGCAAGCGGCAACCCTTTTTGAAGGTCTTCCGGAAGCTGCACATACAGCTGACGTTGCGCTATGGTTGCGTCGGTTGTGCGAAGGTACTCCGGCTACAAAGAGTGCCACAGCTGCATGTCCACTGGGGAGCATAACCAAAGACGGCTGGTTAGCTTGCCCCATCGTGTTCATAGCCGACAATATCATCGTAAATAAACCGCAAACAATCGACAGCATACTTTCATTTGTGCCGGACGATGCAAAAGTATTTAACGATGAGGCGGGAGCATATGAAAGTGGAGTTGAAGCAAAGCAACTATTGAAGGCTCGTCACTCGCAATTAAATAAGATCAAATCTGAAAGCGCAAAGGGTTTTCGTCATACGGAGCCAAGTAGATGAACGCATTCATAGCCTGCCAGTTAATCATCATTTTGATTATGCAGCAGATGCTTCCGGGTATCGACGTTAAGTCAAAAAGCCTTGAGGGAGAACCGCTGGCACATTTGAGGCCTCCGGGATCTCGAAGCTCGCAGTATCCTAGCAACTTGGTTGCTCTAAAGGTCTTATCAGCTGAAGCGGAATCGCGTGGCCGTATCCGGCCCTTGTTGCGTGCAACGCGAAATGTCACCTTCGCCAATCAAATATCGTTTCCAGTCAGCCTCGAAATCAACTCGAAGAGCTGCGGATGTCTTAACGCATCGTTCTCGAAAGTGCTTGTCGAACCAGGTCAGCAGACTGTGTTGACATTGTCTGCAACAGTAACTCCTGCCTTTGGTGAGCAGACGCAATCCGCTACGTTCAGTGCAAAGTGGATCGATACATCAGGACCTCAGTCAGAACGAGGAATCTGCTTGTTGTCATACTTCTCGGATATCGAAGTGCTTGTTCGACCTGAACAAGCGACATTGAAGGCGATCGAAGGCACAAATGTCAGTGTCGACTTGTTCATCAGAGCTATTGACGGGTCAGATGCGGCACCACCTACACCGAAATGCACGCTTACAAATTGGAAAGTGCGACGTGTAAATGATGCGGCACTTCGTAAAGGTACTTGGCACTTTATCGCGGAAGGCATTTGCGGTTCTGGTCGACAATCAGGAGAAATACTTGTTCGCCCCTCAAGCGAAGTGCATGCCGCGATCACAGTGCCACTTACTGTCGTAGGGATATGCGCTGTTATCGCAAAGCCAGCAGCCGTAGTCTTTTCTATGGCGCAGGCTAACGATGCGGATTCATCGAAAATTATGTTATTAGATCGCGTAACAAACATGCCTCTTGGTCGCCCATTTACTGTATCTTCTGACTCGAAGTGGGTGACTGTCGTACATTCCGCAGGCGACGAACTGATTGTTCAGTTTAAGCCAGACTCCTCCACTCGAATCGCAGGTGCGGCTACACTTGCGGTTCGTGATGACTCGGGTCGGGCATTGTTACAGATTCCAGTGGCGTGGTTTCTCGACGGATGGCTGGACGCACCAATTGTGCATGATCCGGTTGCAGATCCACTAAAGTAATTCCCGTTGCCTTTAAGTGCCGAAGCGGCACAGTCGGATGTCACCGCATTTGTGTGCTCTGCTCAACGCCAAGGCTCATGTCCAGTCACAATCGGCGCATACAATAACTGCTATGCCCATCGACTGGTCCGACAACATCATCCTCGCCGAACTCTCTGATGAGCCGGAACTCTCGGAAGAGCTTTCGGCAATCTTTGAGCGACTGAAAATCCCTAAGCGACCCGCACCAGGTTCCGTGCGCGAGACCAACCTCGCGCCCGCTAGCGCGACCGAACACGAGGGCGATCTCCCGAGCGTGGTCCTCAACTTCTCTTCGGTCTCGTACCTCAACTCCTCGCACATCGCCTCTCTTCTTCGATTGCGCAAGCGGCTGCTCGAGTGTCATCGCTCGCTCGTGCTCTGCTCAATGCGTGACGAGACATGGTCCATGATCACGTTGACCGGCTTGGACAGGGTCTTTCATTTCGCACCCGACCAGATGACCGCGCTCGCCACAGTGCAACTGCGCGATGAACAGCGTGAGTCCGGTCTTCAGGGTTGAAGCCTGACGTTTGCTGTTGATTGAAGGTCTCAACACCCTGCCCTCGAACGCCACCGGCATGGGCCAGACCGGTAAACACCCACGCATGACCACCGAAGTTGCGACCAATCCCCACCCGGCAACGGCCTCGCTCACTGCCCATTCGCGACCGGCGATTGCCGAGCTTCGCGGCATTCGCAAGACGTACTACAAGCCCGATGGCTCAGTGCTTGTCGAGGCCGTTGGGCGCGGCCAGCAGGCGCTCGACCTTGTGATCGAGCGCGGCCAATACGTCGCGATCATGGGCGCATCCGGCTCCGGCAAATCCACACTCATGAACATGCTCGGCTGTCTGGATAAACCCACCGCCGGTCAATACCTGCTCGATGGTAAAGACTGCGCCAGAATGCCCGATGAGCAGCTCTCCCGCTTTCGCGGACAGAAGATCGGCTTTGTCTTCCAGGCCTTCAACCTCATTCCCGAACTCTCGATTGAAGAGAACGTCGCGGTGCCCCTGTTCTATCAGCACATCGGCCCGGCCGAGCGATACCGCCGCGCGGTTGCCAGTCTTCAACTCGTGGGTCTTGGCGATCGACTCGGCCACCGGCCACGCGAACTCTCGGGCGGCCAGCAGCAGCGTGCCGCAATCGCGCGCGCACTGGTCACTCAACCCGTGATTCTCATGGCCGATGAGCCAACGGGCAATCTTGATTCAAAGACCGGTGAGGCAATTCTTGGGGTCATTCAGCGCCTGCACGCCGAGGGCATGACCATCGTCATGGTGACGCACGATGATCGCATCAGCAAACTCTGCCAGCGTGTCGTGCGACTGAAAGATGGTCTGATCGAGTCCGATACGCTCAATCCGCGTGCATGACTTCGACCGCTCGCACGGCGCTCGGAGTGTTAGGTTCAGATGAACCCGTCACGCTCTCGCGCACACTGGTGACTTGAAAGGCGAGCACCGTCAGGTCATCATCCTGATGAAACGAGCCCGCTTGTGCATCCAGGTCCGAGGCAAGGTGCTCCATCGCCGCGTCAAGGCTCACCACCGCCGCGCCCCGTCGCATCGACGCGAGATGAATGTAGTGCGGCGGCATCACATTCGATACAGCCTTGTTACCGTGATGCCTGCCCGAGAACGCTTCCTCAACACCATCTGAATAGAGCACCAGCAGTTCATTCTCTTCCAGCTTGATCGTCACCTGCTCATACTTGGTATCCGACACAACCCCGAGCAACATGCCAGCAACTTCAACCGGGCGCACGCCCTTCTCGCTGATCCGCAGCGGCGCGGGGTGGCCCGCGCAAGCCATCGTGATCAGCCCCGTCCGCGTATCAATGATGCCGCAGATCGCGGTCACAAAGCGTGAAGGACCGGCGATTGATTCGTGCAACTCGGCATTCAACCGCTCGAGCGACTCACCCGGCGGGATCAAACGCACGCCATTCTTCGTGATCTCACGCCGCGGCAACGACCCGGTCACATAAAGCGTCATCAACGCAGCCGGAACGCCGTGCCCCATCGCATCGGCAAGAAAGAACCCGATGTGGTATTCATCAAGCTGCGTGATGTCGTATGTATCGCCCGAAACAAAGCTCGCCGGGCGAAAGAGGACACCGCTCTCAACCGTGTCGGATGTCGGCATGTGCTTGGGCAGAAAGTCACGCTGAACCTTGGCCGCGAGCAGCAACTCTTGCTGCATCCGGTCCATCTCCGCGGCGGTCTCCCCCTGAAACGATTGCGCCAGCCGCAGACTCTGATCAAGCCCGCGCACCGCGGGTTGCCGCTGAGCAAGCGCGAACAAGATCGCGGCCGTGGTCTCGGGCGGCGCATCCAACGGCTGAACCACGATCGAGCCCGGATGAAAGGAATCAAGCCGGGCGGGTGGCTCACTGACCAGCAGCACCGTCGGCACCATCGATTGTTGCAGAATGTCCAGCACGCGGCAGATCACCGTGTCCAAACAGCAATCAACCGGTGCAAGCACGGCGGCATCCCACCCTTGTGCCGCGCGCAGCACGCGCCCATCCGTCAGCAGCGTTTCAGGGGTGATCAGTTCAAGTCGCGGCGGTGGCACACCGACAGGCCAGCGTTTGAAAATCGCCTCCCACCATCCGGTTTGCGTCGCCTCTGAGTCCGCGTTAGCGATAAGCGCGATGCAATGCGTGCGCATCTGTGCGTCCGATCATGGAGGGGTCACACCGTGGAGGAGTTACCGGACTTCTCGCGAAGCCCGTCCCCTCATAGACACCCGGCATAGCTCTGCATCGGACTACTTGGTTCGCCGCTTGAGTCCGGAGACATCAAAGCTGATCAGGTCGCCCTCTTTCACACCGAGCTTCTTTATCGTTCCCTCTTGAACTTCAATTACAAAGGGAGAGGGGAACCTGCTTGAATAGGTCTTGGTAAGTCGTGCCTCGTACTTATCAGCAGGTGCGGTGCCGCTGGCCGTGCCAAACTCGCCAACCTTGCCCTCGCTCCCATCGGCCGCGCGAGGTGGCTCGGTGGGCATGGTGTGTGTTGACAGCACACGCCCCGCGCCGTCGAGGTAGATGATGTCAATGGGAGTCAGGCAGTCGCGCATGACAAACGTCTGCACGCGAGTCTGACCGGGTGTGAACGAGAAGATCATTCCGCCATCGTCCTCGATGTGCGTCCTGCTTCCGAGCCCCTTCATGCGGACCTGATCGTCCGCCGCCACTTCGAGATAGAACTTCTTGCCCGCGACTTTGACAGGTATCACCTTCGCCGCCGCAGGATCCGTCTCATCGCACGCACCCACCAGCATCGCGGCCATGACGACCCCGATCGCCAAGGCGATCATTATCCAGCCGTTGCGCGCCTCGAAACTGTAGATAGCAGCCATGCATTATCCTTCGCAGAAAAGACCACGGGACCGGACGACATTTTAGACAGATCGAATCCCTTCATGAACCCTCGAGCCGTCATTATGGTTGGCGCGTGCGATGTCGGTGTTACCCCGCACCATCGCGCGATCAACCCGATAATCGCCTCGGCAGTGACACCCTTCTCGCGATAATATTCGATGCGAGTGTCGCCGTGCCGCTTGGCCAGCCGCCGCCCATCTTCTCCAATGACCAGCGGTAAGTGGGCATAGCTCGGCTCGGGCGTGTAGCCGAGTGCCCGGTAAAGCAGCAGTTGTCTGGATGCAGAGTCGAGCAGATCATCACCACGAATGATCTCGGTCACGCCCTGGCGATGATCATCGACAACGACCGCGAGTTGATAGGAAGGTTGATCACGCTTTGTCCAAAGCACAAAGTCACCAACGATCTCGCTCGGGTCATACGACCGTGGTCCGGCAAAGCGATCATCGAACCGCAAAGCGCCCTTCGCCACAACAAACCGCCAGTTCGGCCTGGCATTCTCCGAGACTGATCGGTTCAGGGCATCAAAGTCGTACCCCTTCGCCGCGTCCGGAGGGCGCATTGATGCGGGAAAGGCCACCTCATGCGACCCCGCCTGCGGTGCCGATGCCGCCGCTTCGATCTCCGCCCGAGTCAGCACACACGGATAGGCTAACCCGGACCGTGCCAACAATCGCATCGCCTCTCTGTACGGTTCGACATCCGAACTCTGGACAAAGCAATCGTCTGGGCTCGGGTGTTCATCCCACGCATTCCAATCGATACCCAGCCACCGCAGCGTATCGAGAATGCTGGCGGTTGCGCCCGCCTTGACGCGCGGCGTATCAAAGTCCTCAATCCGCAAACGCAGTGTCCAGCCGCAAGTTCGGGCGATTGCCCAGTTGACCAGAAAGGTCCTGGCGTTCCCCAAGTGCAGCGCACCCGTTGGTGACGGGGCCAGGCGTGATACGCCAATCGAATCGAAAGATGACTGGTCCGGACGCGGGGTCACTCCCATGACGATACACTCCCTGAGGGAATATAGCGCTGGTCGATCTGGCCGCAAATCAGTTCAGGAGCCGTTTCCATGGATCGCATGTCCGAAGTGGAAGTCAATCAGGCCATACAGGCACGACCGGATTGGTCCGAGACCGGAGGGGCCATCAACCGCACCTATCAGTTTGCCAACTTCATCGAAGCGATGGAGTTTGTCAACGCAGTTGCCCAGCTTGCCGAGGCGGATCAGCATCACCCCGACATCCTTGTTCGATGGAACAAGGTGACGCTCTCGCTTTCGACGCACGATGCGGCCGGAATCACCATGAAGGACTTTGAGATGGCCGCTAAGGCTGACCTTTTGAGCACCAAGCTGAAAGAGGGCACGCCAGCCAAGCAACGCGCCAGCGGTTCGCAGCCGAAGATCGGTCGCAAGTAGGTCGATCGAATCCAAAAATCGATTCCTCGCACCTCTCGCGGCTCATGGACAGTTGCCAAACCAGATTGCAAGGAACTGGAACAGGTCATCCAGCGTGATTGCACCCGAGTGATCAATATCCGCTCCCGGTGGGGAGGGTCCAACCACATTCGCGAAATAGGCCTGCAAATAGGCGAACAGGTCTTGCAGCCCGACCGCGCCAGACTGGTCAAAGTCCGCAACACAAACGATCGTCACGCACTGTTGCACGACAATGTTCGTCACACACCCGTCAATTCCGGGACATGCAGCCATGCAGTTGGTATCGAGCACGCCGCTGATCCTCAGCCTTTGCCCAGGTGTGAACGAACCCAAAGTTCCGATATACCACTTTCCGCCTCCATCGGGCTGAAAGATCGAACAGACTGGCCCTCGCATCGTGACGCCGCAACTGTTCACGGGCTGGGCGTTCGCATGGGTCGAAAGCCCAGCGAGCTCCGCCGCGGCAAACACACCGAGTGCAATCGTGCTTGAGCGAGCGATGTTCATGTGGAGAACTCCAAGTTCAGAAAGTCGTGCGAAGACTAAGCGTAGCAGAACTCGGGCCAACCGTGTTAGCGAAGTTCCACATTCCAATACGCGTCATCAAGAAACGCTTTCCATGACGAATAGCGCTCTTGACCTAAGCGCAGCGTAATCAAAGGGTTGCGCTTCGGCCGAATGGCCTTGCGTATCAGCTTCATCTGTGCTTCGTCGGGTGTGCGGCCACCCTTCCGCGCATTACACCGGACGCACGAGCAGACCAGGTTCTCCCACGAATCGCCACCACCCTGCGCACGCGGCACAATGTGATCGATCGAAAGCTCCGATGTCGGGAAGATCCTGCCGCAATACTGGCACTGGTTTCGGTCTCGTGCAAAGAGGTTGCGTCGATTCAACTTGACGTTCTGCGCGGGCAGTCGGTCATACCCAAGTAGCCTGATGACCCGCGGCACGGCCACCTCAAAGTGAACGGTCCTGACCCAGTCATGCTTATCCGGCTCAAACTCTCGGCGCAAGAGTGAGAGCTCGGCCCACGACTCAAAGTTGTAGTTCGCGAACTTCTCATCTTCGACATGAATCACTTCGGCAATGTCGCGACAGAGCAGACTGAACGCCCGCCGCGCCGAGATGACCCGCACCGCGATGTAGAGCTTGTTCAGGACAAGAACTTTGCAGTCCAGTGAGCAGACCAACGCTGATGCCGTTCCGCTGGCCGCCAAAGTTTGAAGTGGGTCGAACACCGAGGCCGCTTCCTCGAAAGCCGGCTGACCATGGATTCCAGTTCGGACCCGTGGGCTACTCATACATGCTCCCGCGGTCGCCTTTCGGCGGCTACAGGTGTCTCTAGTCTGAACCATGAAACAGTAGCTGCAAACTGTTTGGTCTTCAACAGGGCGCGATCATTCGAGCAAAGCCACTCACCGAACCTTCACAATGAACGCACAACCGCCGTTATGGGCTATCGGCTGCGAGGCCACATTCAGTGACGAAAGTGCCGCACGCCCGAGGTCATGCACGTCACGCCTCGGGCTTCACAAAGGTCGATCGTCTCCTGATCCCGCTTTGATCCACCGGGATGAACGATCATTTTGACACCCGCATCCACCAGCAACATGGGACCATCGGCGAATGGGAAGAACGCATCGCCCACCGCAATCGCGCCAATCGCTTTCGGCCCCGACTTGTCAATCGCCAATCGACACGCGCTGACACGATCAACCTGACCAGCCCCCACGCCAAACAACCGCACACCCATCGCACCAGATGGACCGTGGTCCACACCCCCGATCACCACCGCGTTGCTGCCGACGTGCTTGCACAGCACATCCAGCGCCGCCGCGGCCTTGAGTTGCTCGACACCCGGCTTCGGCCCCGCCCGGTGTTCCCATGCCGAGGTCACAGGCGCAAACGTGTCGCGATCCTGAACGAGCATTCCACCCGGCACCGACCGATACTCCAGCTTGCGTGTTCCTGTTGCGGAGTTGTTCCCCACGGCAAGAAGTCGCACATTGGCCCACCGGCCTCTCAGCAGTTCGAGCGCGCCCTCATCGAACTCCGGAGCAACCACAACCTCGAAGAAGTTCTTCGGATCGCAGATCACCTCCGCCGTTCCCGCATCAATCTTTCCAGTGACGGCAAGGATGCCGCCATACGCCGCGACCGGGTCACCAGCGATCGCCATCGCAACCGCATCCCTCTGCGAGCCGGCAATCGCCCCGCCACAGGGGTTCGTGTGCTTCACCACCACCGCTGCGAGCAAGGCCTGTTCGCTCGGTATGGCTCGCAAGCGGCCCAGAGCCTTCACCGCTTCAAGCGCGGCCGCTGCATCGTTGATGTTGTTGAACGAAAGTTGCTTCCCGTGAAGTTGCCGCGCGTTCACTACCGTCTGCCCGGTCGATGCCGGATCACGGTACAGCGCTGCGGTCTGGTGCGGATTCTCACCATACCGCAGTTCATCGATCTTGAGATACCCGAGTTGCAGAACCTGAGGGAAGGCCGCGGGACTTCTTCGCCCCAGAAAGGCCGCGATCGCCGCGTCGTATTCGCTGGTGCGCGCGAATGTTGCCGCCGCAAGCTCGGCACGAGTCTGGGCGACTGTCGCGTTGCCGTTCGCATCCATCTCGTTGATCACACGGTCGTAATACCTTGCGGCGGGCACGACGGTCACCCATTGATGGTTTTTCGCGGCAGCACGCAGCATCGCAGGCCCACCGACATCAATATTCTCAATCGCTTCAGCCATCGAGACATCGGGTCGTGAGACCGTCTCCTGAAACGGATAGAGGTTGATGCAGACCAGATCGATGGGCTCGATACGGTGCTTGCGCAAGAACGCGCTGTGTTCCGGGTTGTTGCGAATGGCCAGAATTCCGCCGTGTACGCCCGGGTGCAGCGTCTTCACTCGACCGTCAAGCCCTTCGGGAAATCCCGTCAGGTTCTCAACCGCCTGCACCTCGACACCCGCCGCGCTTAAGGCCTTCGCCGTTCCACCTGTCGAGACAATGTGCACCCCGCGTGCGGCGAGCGCGCGGGCAAACGGAACCAAATCGGTCTTATCGCTCACCGAAAGGAGCGCGCGGCTGATGACGGGTTCGGAGTTCATGGCGTGGTCGTCAACTTCAGCATCAGGTCAGTTTCGCGGCACGAGTTTGGTGACCACACCGCTCGGCGCGGCGAGGTACATGCTTCCATCAACAAACTTGTCGGTCTTGACCATCGAAACGCTTGCGAGCTTCGCCGACTCGATGATCGAGCCTGCCGCTGGATCCAGAGAGGTTGCCGTTGCCCCATCCCACGCGATTAGCCTCTTGTTCCTCATGCCAACCACCGTGCCGTGAACATCCTTGTTGGCCCAGAGTTCCTTCCCAGTCGAAGCCTCGATGCACTTCAGCCCCTCCTTGCCCATGTCGCAATACACACGACCATCATGAAAGCTCGGGGCAAACTTCAGCGGCTCATCGGTTCGCTTCCGCCACTGCTCGCTCGCGCCATCGCGATTAAAGGCGTAGAGCGAATGGTCAACACTCGCGACAAACAACATGGTTTCCGAGGCCGCGAGCGCAACTTCGGTGCCCGCGTACATGTTGCCGCGACCTCGCATCAGCCCGGTATCGCCATAGATAAACAGCACATCGCCGCCCTGCGAGACCATGCCCACCGTCCCATCGCTGCCGACACCCAACGGATCGACGTTGATCGCCCCGGTCATGAACGATCCCCATTGCTTGAAGCCGTTCAGCAGCAGGTGACCAAGCACCTGACCGTTCGAGCATCCATACACCAGAATCGAACCGACCTGAACCGGCTTGGTATCGACCACCAGCGCGAGGTCCTGCTTGGTGAGCAATGCGCCCGTCTCAAGATCATAAATGAACGCCTGCGATTGACTCGAAACAATCAGCTTCTTCCCATCGCGGATCATCCCGACAAACTTCGTCAGCGTGCTCCCCACCGGGTCTGACCAGCGCTGCTCACCACTCCGCGCCTCCAGCACGGTCACCACGCTTCCAGACTCCTGCACCACAACGACATCACCAAACAGCTCCAGCCGCGAAATCGTGTCGCCGGGGGTCATGGCCGGGAATCCACGCCAATCTACCCGATATCCCAACTTGCTGTACTCATCATGCTGCACCGTCGTGGCCGCCGCCCGCTCCTCGGGTGTGGCCAGCCCTATCGCGTCCGACTCGCACCCGATCAGCGTGCCGGTGCCCCCAAGCGCGAGCATCGCGGCCAGAGTTCCAGGGCAAAACCAGTTCATTCGTCGGCGGGTCATGTTCAGGCATCTCCGGCTATGGGTGTCGAGTGGGTGGGCGTGGGTGGGGGTGGGCGTGGGGGGAGGTGGGGGGCACTGGTCGGGAAGCTGAGTGCAAGTCTCTTTGAGGACAGGCAGTATCCAAGCTGAACGCTTTCCGGTCAAGCGGCCGAGTCATCTGGATAGCTATTCTCTTGCTATGTTCACAGGTCTGGTGCAAGCGGTCGGCAAGGTTGTGCAGATACTACCCATGGGGGGGGCGTCGCGTCGGAAGGGCGGCCTGCGATTGGTTGTTGACCCCCTTGGCTGGAGCCCCATGCCCCATTCACCACCCGCCGAGGGCGACTCCATCGCCGTCGGTGGTGTTTGCCTCACCCTGACTCGTGCAATCACACCACAAAGCCCCCTCTACACCTTCGATGTCGTTCGTGAAACGGTGGGCAAAACCACCCTGGGCACCCTCAAGCCCGGCTCACGAGTCAACCTTGAGCACGCCGCAACGCTCGCCACGCTGCTGGGTGGGCACCTGGTGCAGGGCCACGTGGATGGCACCGGGACCGTCGCCAAGGTGCAGCGCACCAGCGATTGGCGGTTGCGCATCAATGTGAACGCCGATCTCATGCCGTACATCGTTTCGAAAGGATCGATTGCTGTTGACGGCGTCTCGCTCACCGTTGCGGAAGTCTGCGGAGAGCACGACCATCACAAAGGTGGCGCATTCGAGGTCGCCCTCATCCCGACCACCCTGGCCAAGACCACGCTCAAAAACCTCAAGCGTGGCCATGCCGTCAATATCGAGGTCGATCTCATCGGCAAGACCGTGGTGACATGGATTCGCCGCTATCTTCCTGCGCACATCACCACCGGCCAACACCCATGACTCCGCCCACATCCGCGGCCTTCCGTCCCCGCATTCTCGGCATCGACCCCGGACTTCGCCTAACGGGTTACGCGTGTCTGGACGCCACACCTCGCATCACCACCGCAAGGCGTGCAGTTCTTGGCTTGGGGGGGGGGGGGGGTGGTGGGCTAATTGAGGCTGGCGTCATCCGGCTCAAGCCCACGCTCTCGCTCTCACACAAGCTCGCCGAGCTTGAGCACGATCTCACCGAGATCATCGCGCGCCTTCAGCCAAGCGTGGTCGCGGTCGAGAAGCTCTATGCGCACTACAAACACCCCACGACGGCCATCATCATGGGCCATGCACGCGGCATCGTGTTGCTGAGCATCCGGCGCGC
>JBBSBC010000101.1:0-12684 GCA_038251595.1 Phycisphaerales bacterium
GATGAAACGCAAGCCCGAGCAACCCACGCTCATCCTGATTGCCACTGTTGCCCGCCGCCAGAGTGGGGATCAGCGACCGGATATCCAGAAACGGGGTCGTATCCTGCTGAAGTGTCGGGGCCGCCGAAGTCAGATTCAGCACACGAATGCGCCCCTGCTTCTCAACAACAAACGCTCGACGAAAATCGCCCGGCGCATGGGTCAGGTAGACCGGTCGTGAGAGCGGGTTTTCGACAACGCTCCCAGCCACTTGCACAGCCGCAAACTGCGCCGATGCGGGCAAGACCCCGACGCCCACCAGAACTCCCGCCGCGGCGAGTACAACCTGAAGCGTGAACGACCCTGCCCGTCTCCTCTGCATCTGCATCGTGAATCCTCTGAATGAACCTGCGATCATGTCCCACCCGTCCTGCCACCCGACCCGATCAGTTCCGAACCGCACGGAACATCCGTGCGGAGAGTCAATAACATACCCGCGCGTCTGACCCGATCACGCACAACCAGCTATCGGTCGTCAAATCGCCCGAAATTACCGGAAATTGAGTGAGATACACCCAAAAATACCCCCCGGCCGCCTCCAATCGCCACGTACGAGCTTCTCCGATACGCACCCGCCTTCGCGTCGGTTCTGCGCCACGCTCTTTACCCGAACGTATACTTGATCGAACCCCAAGCGGAGCCTTGCATGACCACCACCACTTCTCAATCAACCCTCGGTCGCAACCCCAACATCAGCGGCCCCGGCATCACCTCCGGCCAACGCATTGACCCTCACGCCGTCACGATCTCGGGCTTGGTCCTCGATCCGAGCTATGGGCCTGATGCCCTCCCCACCTCCCTCCGATACATCGACCGTGATATCGCCGCGCCCGGCAAGTTCCCTTTCACGCGCGGCCTTTTCCCCGAGGGTTACCGCACACGACTCTGGACCATGCGACAGTTCGCTGGCTTCGGCTCCGCCGATGACACCAACAACCGCTTCAAGTATCTCCTTGAACAAGCCAAGATGGGCGCGGGGACCAGTTCCAACAAAGTCGCCGCCAACACCGGCCTCTCAACCGCGTTCGATCTTCCAACCCTCATGGGTCGCGACAGCGATGACCCGCTCTCCGTCGGCGAGGTCGGCCGCTGCGGTGTCGCCATCGACACCATCGAAGACATGCACCGCCTCTACGCCGATATTCCGATCGACAAGGTGACCGTCAGCCAGACGATCAACGGGCCCGGTGCCGTCATCTGGGCGATGTACCTCGCCATGGCGAAGCAGCGCGGCATCAGTTGGCAGACGCTTGGCGGTACACTGCAAAACGACATCCTCAAAGAGTTCCATTCGCAAAACGAGTTCATCTATCCGCCCGAGGCCAGCGTCAAGCTCGTCGTTGACACGATCGAGTTCCAGTCCAAACACGTTCCGAAGTGGAACAGCGTCTCGATCTCCGGCTACCACATCCGCGAGGCCGGCTCGACCGCTGTGCAAGAGCTCGCCTTCACGCTCCGCGATGGTCTCGAATACGTCGAAGCCTGTCTCGAACGCGGCCTCCCGCTCGACGATTTCGCACCCCGCCTGAGTTTCTTCTTCAACTCGCACAACGAGTTCTTCGAGGAAATCTGCAAGCTCCGAGCCGCACGCCGCATATGGGCACGCGCCATGAAGCACCGCTACGGCGCCACCAGCGAACGCAGCATGTTCATGAAGACCCACGTACAAACCGCCGGTTGCTCGCTCACCGAGCAGCAGCCGCTCAACAACATCGTCCGCGTCGCCTATCAGGCCATGGCCGCCGTGCTCGGCGGTTGCCAGTCACTGCACACCGATTCGATGGATGAGACACTCGGACTCCCGACCGAGCAGGCCGTCACTGTCGCCCTCCGAACCCAGCAGATCCTCGCCTACGAAACCGGTGTCACACGCACGGTCGATCCGCTCGGCGGCAGTTGGTTCATCGAAGAACTCACCGACCGAATGGAACTCGGCGCACTCGACCTCATCGCCGAGATCGACAACATGGGCACCCCCGGCATTCCGGCTCTCCGAGCCGGAGTCTCCCCACCCCTCTCGCACCCCTATGCCGCAACCCCCGCGACCGAAACTCGCACACTCACCGATCTCACCCAGCATCCCGCCTACGCACCTCGCCCAACCTACACCCGCGGCGTCGTCTCCGGCATTAACAAAGGTTATTTCCGCCGCCAGATCGCCGAGGCCAGCTATCGCTTCAGCGAAGAGTGCGAAGCCCACGACCGCTTGATTGTCGGTGTCAACGCCTTCACCGAAGGCAGCGATGAACGCCCGATCGAGATCCTCCAGATTCCCCATGCAGTCGAGACCGACCAGTGCGAAAGGCTTGCATCCTTCAAGGCACGGCGTGATCAAGACGCCGTCAAGCGTTCGCTCGATGTCCTTCGTTCCGCCTGCCGCGAAAATCAGAACGTCATGCCCGCCCTTGTCGAAGGCTCACTCAACAACTGCACGCTCGGCGAGATGGTGCAGGCCATGGCCGACATCTACGGCCGCTACAGCGGCGGGCCGGAGTGGTAACGCGGCGTCCCGGACAACTGCCTCTTCTCCTTTGAACCGCGGCCTATCGCCGAACAGGTGTACGCGCGCTCTTGCATCAGCATCTCGACACCTCCATTACCAATCTGGTACGCTCGATCCTGAACACGCCCAAACTCAAGGACGCTGATATGCACACCAATATCCTCGCCTTCGCCGCGGCCTTTTCCACCCTCGCGACCATCACTTGCGCTTCGCCCTCCCCCACTCCATCAGCGTTCAACCCTCCTGCCCTCTCCAAAGCAGAAACCTCCGCAGGCTGGCAGTTGCTCTTCGATGGCACACCCGCATCAGCCACCACCAACTTCCGCGCCTTCAGGCAACCAGCTTTCCCGAAGACGGGCTGGGTCATCGAAGATGGCCACCTCCGCACCGTCAAAGGTGCCGAAGCCAGCGACATCGTCACCGCCAACGACTACGCCGACTTCGAGTTGAGCCTCGAGTATCGCTGCACGCCCGGTGCCAACAGCGGCATCATCTACCGCGTGACCGACAAGCACGACGCGACGTGGCAGACCGGCCCTGAGTTTCAGGTGATCGATGATGCCGGTGTCGATATTGGGAACAACAAGAAGGGCTTGAAACCCGAAGATCCGCACTCCGCAGGCTCGCTCTACGACATGGTCTCGCCCCCCGCAACTAAGACCACCAAGCCCGCAGGTGAGTGGAACACGGCACGCATCCGCTTAAAGGACGGTCTGCTCCAACACTTTCTCAACGATGTCAAACTCCTCGAGTGTCGCGTCGATGACCAATCCTGGTCCGACCGAATCGCCATGAGCAAGTTCAAGGACTACCCAGGATTCGGTCTTCAACCCCGCGGCCGGATCGCCCTGCAACATCACGGCGATGAGGTCGCCTACCGCAACATCCGCGTACGCGATCTCTCATCACCCATGCCCGGCGAGATCGCGCTCTTCAATGGCAAGTCCACCGCAAACTGGATGGCCTTCGTTCCCGATCTGAGCAACAAGCAAGCCGATCCCATGAGTGTCTGGACAGTAATCGATCGCGTGCTTGTCTGCGCCGGAACGCCCGCCGGATACATCCGCACCAAAGACGATTACACCAACTACATCCTCAAGGTCGAATGGCGTTGGAGCCCCGACACGCGAAAGGCCGGCAACAGCGGCGTGCTTCTCCGTGTTCAGCAGCCCGACAATGTCTGGCCCACTTGCATCGAAGCCCAGCTTCAAAGTGGCCGCGCTGGCGATTTCTGGAACATTGGCGATCTCAAGATGACCTCGGAATCAACACGCCTCAACGGCCGCAACACCAAGCACACGCACGCAGCCGAGCACGCGATTGGCGAGTGGAACGACTACGAGATCATCGTCGATGGTTCCAACATCGCGCTCTTCGTCAACGGCGAACAGCTCAACCGAGCATGGGATGTGCAAACCATTCCCGGCAAGATCGCCCTGCAATCTGAGGGGACAGAAATCCACTTCCGCAAGGTCGCACTTTCACCTATTCCATGACGTTGCACTTGGCCGCTCCGCCAATTGACAAGGGGCACACCATGTGCCCCTTGTTGGGGTGTTGAATCAAAGGCCGACTTGAACCCATCACCTACTTCGAGAGTTCAATCGTAAACGCGTCCAGTGTCGCGGCATCAAGCCCTGCATCCCGCGCCTTCTGCAGCGCCACAATGGCCGCATCGCGCTGCAGGTTCATGTCGTTCAGCACCGCCACCGTCAGCCACGCATCCGGAGTGTTGATCCCATCAGCGCTGCGTGTCGCGGCATCAAGCAGCCGTGAAAAACCAGCCGACCCACCAACATCCTGCACACGCAGTTGGCGGCTGATCAACCCCGGCTCCAGCTTGTAACCCGTCACCACATTGCGGAAGCCTTCCTGCGGAAAACCACTGGCCACCTGTGCCAGACCAAGGTTGCGTGTCGCCGTGCCGTCCTTATCCCACGCCGCCAGATAGCGAGCGTACACACGCGTGGCATTCTCCATATCGCCCATCCGCAGGTACGCATCACCAAGCTCGCGATCGCGATACGTGCCAGACGTTGGCGCGGTCGGGGTAGGAGCCGGCTGAGCGGGTCGCTCAACAACGCGCTCCACAACAACCTGCTTCTCAACGTACACGGGCCGATCCACAACCACCTGACGATCGACATACACCGGTCGCTCGATCACCACCGGATCAGCCACGATCACCCGACGCGGCGGGCAATAGTCTTCGTAACGGTCGCGCACCACTATGATCGGAGGAGGGCAGGGCGCAATCACCACCGGCGGCGGGCAATACCGCGGCGTGTAGTAGTCAGACCTGTAATGCGGACCAGAACTGTATCGATACGACGATGACCAGTTGTCGCCACAATAACCCGAGCCGACGCCGATGTTCAGCGAGAACGAACTTCGCGATGTTGAGCCCCGATCTCCATACGATCGGCCATCGCTTCGGCCATGTCCATCATGCCGGTCATTCCCGCCAAGGTGAATGACCGCGTGGTTCATCCCGTTGCGATAGTCCTTGCCCCGTCCACCATCGCCTGCCATCGCTTGGCCACAGACCGACACAACAAGAGCCGCGGCCGCACCGAGCGCCCGAACATCTGTGAACATCCCGGAAAACATGGATCCACTCCTGAGACCGTGCATTCTGCCGCGTGCGTGTCCTGACGAGTTCTCCGCGTTGGAGTATCGTCGGAAAGTTGGCAGACGCTTGGTCTCCTCCAAATTATACGGAACGCCGCTCAGAAAGTTTCACCTCGCTAACTTGCAAACTGCAACAATCTGCTAATAAACGACTTACAGCATTTTATAAGATCCGAAATCTGAAAATGTTTGCAAATCGTACGGTATCGGTTATGCTACAGTTCATCAGTTCGCAACCACGGAAGGTCAAGGCGGCACTCAGACAGGGCAAACATGCAACCCACGCACACCGCACCTCGCCTCAACTACACGCGACCTTTCGCCTTTTCATGGGCTGCTTGCGCTGCCTTCATAATGCTGGCGATCACCATTGGCGCGCGGGTCAACGCACAGGTGGTCTCATTTCAACAATTCGAGGAAACCCAGAATCAATGGCTGGTCAACGGCAATGAAACTCTCGTCAACGATGGGCAGGGAGTTTCCGGCCAGTACATCGAACTCCCCATAGGCGATTTTTTCGGTCTGACCCTCACGTCTAACCGCGCATCTACCGGCCTGACCGGCAATCTCAATCGCTGGCCACGCGGCCTGAAAATCTCCTTCGACATCCGCACGTTCCTCTTCAACAACTTCAACAACCAGCCCATCGACCCCAACTCGCGCCCGCTCATCCTTCACCTGCACGATCGCGGCGATCCGAACAACTTCTCCGATGATGCTGGCATCTGGACAACCAACGCGCCCATCCCAGGTCCCCAAGAGGGCTGGAAACACCGTGAGTTCACCATCCCGCTCGCCAACGCCACCGCGCTTCCACCCGGCTGGGGTGGCACCGGCGGCGAAGACCCTGTAACCTTCGAGCCTCTTCTTCCACCAGGTCGAACCTACACCAACGTGCTTGCTTCCGTTGATGATGTCGAGATCTCCACCTATCAGCCCGGTTACTTCTACGGCTTCAGCTTCTGGCACATCGGTATTGACAACGTCAAGGTTGAGCAGATACCCGCATCCATCTGCCAATGCGACTGGAACTCCACCGACGGCCTCACCGTACAGGATATCTTCGATTTTCTCGCCAGTTACTTCAACAACAATGGTGACTTCAACAGCAACGACGGAACCACCATCCAGGATATCTTCGACTTCCTGAACTGCTACTTCTCCGGGTGCCCCTGACCCGCCATGCACGCGCGAACGCGTGCAATAATCCCTCTGGGTCATCTTGCCCCCGGAGCAACCCCCGTGTCCGACGAAACTCGGGATCACAGTTCATCACGCAGCGAAGCTGCACACCGCTCCAGAGCCAATCCGCTCAGGAATAATCGTTCTCTTCGCTTTGCAGTTTTCGTTTTGACAGTTGGGCTCGGACTCTGGATCTACGCGCTCGCCACCGCGCCGAGCCCGACACCGCAACCCTCAAACACACTGACCGCCGGCCTGACAATACTGAGTTCAGGAACACCGAACCCCGAATCGTGATTGATCGATGAAAGCTCCCCCGCACTTTTCCGTTTCGGGCTGAGCTTTGTTGTCGGGTTCTTCCTCGCATTCATCTTCCGCAAAGTCATCACCATCACCCTGCTCAACGCGGGCGCGATCGCCACCGCGGCTATCGTGCTCCACAAGACCAACATCATCAACCTCGATTGGGATGCGGTCGAGTCTCAGGCAAAGCACGGTGTGGACTACGCTCGAAACGCGTCAAGCAACCTCAAGGAGGTCGTGCTCGGCTACGCCCCCTCAAGCGCATCAGCAGTTGCCGGGCTCTTCTTTGGGGCCAGACATCGGGTCTGAACAACTTCCCGCGGCAGATTCTGCGGTCATCATGCCAGACCGGCGATCCTCAATACCGGGTGCATCAGCACCTGAATCATTGTCCATCATCGCGCCTTGATCCTGTTCACCAACCCCTGCGCCTTGACCTCCACACCCTTCAGCACGCTCGACAGCGCATCCCGGTTCGGCGCATACTCCATCGCCGTGCTCATGTCGATCCAATCCTTCTTGACAAGCTCGGCCAGCGCGTGCGTGAAGCTCTGCATCCCCTCTTCATTCCTGTTCACGATCAACGGCAGGTCGTTATCCTCACCCTCTCTGATTTTCTGCCGAACCGTCGATGTGCCAATCAACACCTCGCACGCCGGCACGACCCCAACATCAAAGTTGCTGACTGCGGGCAACAGCCGCTGCGCGCACACACCTCGCAACGTGTTGCTCAATGAATGGCGCAGAAATCCGTGCTCATGGCTCGGGAAGAACTCAAGAATGCGGCTGAACGCCTGCATCGTGTCCGCGGTATGCATGGATCCAAACACCAGATGCCCCGTCTCCGCGGCCTGAATCGCCGCCATCACCGTGTCATGGTCCCGCATCTCACCAATGAAAATCACATCAGGATCTTCGCGCACGATGTACCGCAGCGCGGTCGGATAGCTCTCCACATCAATCCCGATCTCACGCTGACTGACGATCGACTTCTTCGGCACAAACCGATACTCCACCGGATCTTCGATCGTGATGATGTTCTCGGCCCGGGTCGCATTAATATGCTCGATCATCGCGGCCAGAGTCGAGCTCTTTCCCGATCCCGTCACGCCCACGATCAGCACGAGTCCTTCCATCGTCTTATCCACCAGCTCGTGATAAGCCGGCGGAAGGTGGAGGTTCTCATACGTCGGGATCTCCGCCTTTACGCGTCGTATCGCCGCGTGCGTATGACCACCCGCACGAAACATGTTCACACGAAACCGCTCACCATCCTTGAGATGAGCCGCAAAGTCGAGATTGCCGCTCTCTTCAAACTTTTGCTTCAGCGCCTCGGGCACGATCGGGTCGAGCAGATGATCCGCCTCATCCTCCGACAACGGATCACCCTGGATGGGCCTGAGGTTCGAGTTGATCCGATACGTCGGCCGGATCCCGACCTTGAGATGCAGATCCGAAGCATCGAGGCCCTTCATGGCCCCAAGCAATCTATGGATCGAAAGCATCGGCGATGCGCCACCAACATGACTCGCAGCGGGCGGGACGGAATCCATCTGAGGCTCCATTTCCCTGACGGTTCAGGCCCTCACCCCGATTGAGTCTACCACATTCAGTGGTTCAGGTGGCACCCATTCATGCTTCCTCTTCAGTTTCATCGACCGAGTTCACGACGAACCAGCGGCCCCGAAGTGCTCATACGCCCGAGCAGTCTCGATGGATCAGCATCCACGATCAGCATTTCCCGCGGGTCGGTTCGCAGAAAGCTCTCCGCCGCCGCGTGATCGAGAAACTCGATCAGTTTGTCGTAGTACCCTTCGGTGTTCAACAGCCCGATCGGAAAATCATGGATCGCCAACTGCGACCACGCCATGATCTCGAACAGTTCATCACATGTGCCGACACCCCCTGGAAGAGCCACATACCCACGGGCAAGATCGGCCATGACCTTCTTGCGTTCGTGCATGGTCTCAACAACACGCATATCCGCAACGCCATCGTGCGCAACTTCACGCCGCACCAGTTCATGCGTGATGACCCCGACAACCGAACCACCCGCGCTCAGCACCGCATCGGCAACATCACCCATCAACCCCACACGCCCTCCGCCATACACCAGATCAACCCCGTGCGCAACCATCTCCAGCCCAAGCTCACGCGCCGCCGCCGCGTAGCTCGGCCGCGCACCGCGCGATGCACCGCAATAGACCGCCAGAGGTGAAAGCCGACTGGGCATTATTCAACTCCTCATCCTGTTCGTCCGTCACATTACTCGCCCGACACAATCCTGCCCCGATCCGCCTTGGCCGTCACCCTGCGCCAAAGGAAATACATCGGAACCCCCGCGAGCAACAGCGCCAGCCATGGCAACGTGTGCCGCCAATCGCCCCAAACCTGCAAGACCGACATCGATATCGCCGAGAGTATGAACAACACCGGCACAAGCGGATACCCCGGACAGCGGAACGATTCACGTCTCGATTCGTCACCCTCATCGTTATCACGCGATCGAATCCGGATCAGCGCAACACCCGCAAGGCCATAGAAAATCCACATCGTAAACACAAACCCATCCGCCAGTCGTTGAAAGCTCCCCCCCAGCATCCAGACCGCTACCACCGACAAGACACACTGCACCCAGAGCGCCACCGCCGGCGTCTGGTGCTTGGGATGAATCTTCCCCAACGAGCGAAACAGCAACCCGTCGCGCGCCTGCGCAAACGTGACGCGCGCTCCGGTAATGATGCTCGCGTGCGACGAGCCCAGCGTCGATATGATGATCAGCACCGTCATCACCATCGCCGCAGTTCCACCCTCACCACCGAGCAGCCGCCCCGCCACCATCGGCCCGATCGTCGCCGTCTTCGCCATTTCCGGGAGCGGCACCATCCAGATGAACACCGCATTCACCGCGAGGTAGAGCGCTGTCGTCGCAAACACGCCCACCAGAAAGACCCGCGGCAGTGTTCGCCGCGGCTCCTTCACCTCTCCCGCGATCGAACCCACATCCGCCCACCCGTCATACGCCCAAAGGATCGTGGCCATCGCCGCGCCTATTGCCGTGATCAGCGGAATCGCCGGAACGATCGTCGTCGGCTCGAAGTTCGCCGTACTTCCCTTCATGAGTGCGAGCGCGACAAGCACAAGCGCCGCCAGCGCACCATACTTGATAAACGTCAGCGTCATCGCCAGCCCGGTCCCGAGCCGCACACCCGGCACATTGACCGCCGTAAACACAATCAGCAATGCCGTCGTCAGAATCGCCTTGGGCTCAAAAGGAACCGGGTCGGCATACCCCATAAGTTTCAAGAGATGCTCGGCACCCGGCACCATGATGCCCGCCGCCGCGAAAGGCTTGGTGATCAGCATGTACGTCCATCCGAACGTGAAGGCCATCGGCGAACCTGCACGCCCGAACCCCTCGCGCAGAAAGACATACAACCCGCCCGACTTCGGAAACCGCGTCGTCAACTCCGCATAGGTCAACGCACCAAACAACGCAAGCACACCACCCGCCACCCACAACCCAAGGATCAGCGCAGGGCTGCCGATGTTTTGCGCGACCGATGTCGGCGTCTTAAAGATCCCCGACCCGATGATCACCCCGACCATCACCGCCGCGGCACCCCAGAAGCCAACTCGCCGGGGCAAGTCGTTCGGCTGGAAATCTCGCGAGGTGTTCACGGGCACAGCATACCGACTTTGCTGCACGCACGCCGTTACCGAACCATTGGCACAGGTCCGCCCTGTACAGCCCTGGCCTCGTTGATCGTTTCAAGACTCGGTCCCGGCACTGGCGTGTTGATGACAAAGTCCGCGCCGGTCTTCTGACCATTCACCATCGTCGCGGCCACAGCACCGGTCGAGGTGAGCGCCGAGAACCGATATCCCGCCTCGACTCCTCCATCATCCTTCATGTCCGCACCGACGGTGTAGAGCAAGTACCCACGCCCGAACTCATCGCTCGCGGGATCGATGCGCCGATATCCAAACGGCTTGCCGCTCCAAGGGTCATGCGGCATGGCGGTCAGATAGGTGGGCTCCAGACTCGTCAATGAAGGCGGATACCCACCGTGCGCTGCCCGATACCGCGCCAACGCGAGGCAGACCCGCGCGCCGCGGCGCGTCATGGTCGCTTGATCAAATGATTGAACTGATTTACTTATGGCCGGAACAGAAAGTTTGATGAGCGCGAGGTTGTGCTTCTCATACAGTGTTTCATCAACAGCAGGCCTCTCAGACGGATCATGCTCAGCGGCCTTGTGAAACTCTGTAAAGATTTCATCTATCGCGGAGACATTCTCTGAATACGTCCCGAGCGGACGCATCTCCAAAATCCCTCTGCGCGAGAATATCCTTACCTCTTCCGAGTACCGTCCCAATCTCACGCGACCAGGTTCGCTGAAAAACCACCCAAACGCATCAAGCACGGCCAATCTCTCACCGTCAATGACCATTGTCACGGGTGGCCGCTCAGACTGTCGCGCCATCGCGGCCTCAAGGCCAATGAGGCACGCCTCACTCGGGTTCGTTGCCAGCAAGTTCTGCAACCGTTCGTACGTCGTCATCTCCATCGCGGCAGCAACCAAGCCGCCAAGCAACGTCGGTCGATGCGCCGCTACTCGAACTGTCGCCAGCGATGCCTCAAAGGCATTGATAAACTCATCTTCGTCTCCATGAATCTGCGCAAGGTGCATTCGGGCCGCGCACAGCCTGGCGAAGTTCCGTTCTGAACTGCCTGACATCATCATGCTCGTGAGCAGTTCCTCTCCGGCTTGATTGATCGGCTCCACCACCCTGCGAGACTTGGCCACCTCGTCGAGTTGGCTGAAGAGGCCCGCCTCTTCGCTCTTCTGAAGAATCTCAAGTCCTCCGGCAATTCCCAACAGTTGGACTTCAAGATCGTCTGGTTCCCCGAACGGCCTGGATATCGAATACACCAACGTTAAGTCTCCATACACCGTCTTCCCGGAGCTCGACTGGAAGCCTCTTCGCTCAACACTTTGCTTGATCTGTTCCAGCAGATCGCCAGCCTCCCCCAACAACTCCGCGGCATTCGGCGCATTCGGATTCAGCCCTTTCGGCTGGTGCGATTCCATCAGCGCGATCATTCCCTCGACACCCGGCCTCCCCTTCGCTGCCCGCGCCGCCTGGTTGATAAGGAAGACCTCATATCCCCCCCATGATGCTGGCAACACACCAAAGATAAGAACTGCGCATGCAATCGCGCTTCGCTTCAGCACCCTTCGCCGACACGGGGTCATCACCCGTTGCCACCAAGACTTCCGCGGCGGCAAGGGCTTGAACCGCATCCTGCCCGCCTCATCCGCCACCAGTTCGCCGAGTGATGAATCGACTTCCGTCTCCGCCCCACACTCCGGGCACCTCACCATGTTGGTCGCTTCAACCGGCAACCCGACGAGTGTGTACCCGCACCCAGCGCACGTTCCACGCGCCCTCAAGTGGAAGCGCTTGGCCTTCTCAGGATTGAGCCGCTTCGCGTAGCGGTGCAGCGAATGGGCGAAGGCCAGCGCGGCGATCTCCGGTGACGCTTCCAGCAGTTCGCGCGGCCAGAGCACCAGCGGTATGAGAGGAGCGGATGCTTGCGAGGTCATGGTGGTGTCTCTGTGTGCGGCGGGCGGCAGAGCACGGTGTGGCAACGGCGCTCGGAAGTTTCCGCCAATCTCAGACGCCACAGCAGATCGCGCGCTGCCCGTGCAGGATGGGCTCATCTGCGCTTGGAAGGAGCAACGCGCGAAGCACTGACCAGCGGCGCGAGCGCAGATATGCGAGAAACTCGGGAGCGGCCCACTCTCGAACGTGTTCGGGCTTCTCGCTGGTCATGCAGCCGCGCCCACGTAGCCGGGCGCGGTCCGGGGTGGAGAGGAGCACAAGGGTGTTCGCGTGGCAATGACGCGCTATGAGGGCGAGTGCCGGATCCGGGTCCAGGAGGTGCTCGAGAACATCAGCGCAGATGATCAGGTCGTACGTGCGTTCGGCCTGGACACTCTGGCAATGCTCCAGGTCTA
>JBBSBC010000102.1:0-12618 GCA_038251595.1 Phycisphaerales bacterium
ATCTTCGCAGGGAATACGCCCCCCCGCCACAAGGTTGGGCGGGTTGGCGGGCAGGTGGCGGGGCGGATCGGTCTTGCGGAGGATGAGCAGTTGACGATCGCGTACCAGCAGGTGGGCGGGTTCGCGGGAGATTTCGATGGTGCGTTTGAGCAAAGGCCAGCTCCACAGATGGAAACGCTCCCGCTCCGTGTAACTCCTTGGCCTATTAGAACAGAATGGAAGCCCGGAATCAATCCTTTTCGAGAATGGTCACCATGCCCAGCGGTGAGACGCGGACTTTGAGGGCGTGGGGGTGGCCGGGGGGGGCGAGGGCTTTGAGGTCTGACGGCGTGGCATCGAAGAAATCTCGTTTCGACGCGGGCACCTTGTTCCCAGCCGAATCCTTCCGTTCCCCCGCGGTTCTGGCATCCCAGTGCGGCACCAGGACGACGATGTTGGGCTTTACGAGCTTGGCGACGACGAAGTAATCTGGCTCGCCGGAGTACCCCGGCTCACCGGACTTCTTGTGTTTCATCCAGACCATCTCACCCTCGCAGAGCGACATCACGAAACGCGATCCGGACTTTGGATCATCCCGGCGTTCGACGATTGGATGGGCCTTGTCTGCTGCGTCGATGAGCGGGCGGAACTTGGCACGCTCCGGCTTGGGGAGTTTCTTGAGGTCGATGAATCGGGGGACGCGGGCCTCGCGCAGTGCTCGGAAGAAGGCGAGTTTGCGCCGAGACGCCTCGAACGCGCTGACGACCTCCCCGGACCACTTGCCTTTGAGGTCCACACAAATCTCGATGTGATGGTTGTTGCCGCCGACATATGCCCGATCGGCGGCTGGGTTTGCGTCTACGGTCGAGTTCCCGGTTGCGTGGTCCGGCTTCCTTCGCGGAACGATCACGGGATCGGACATTGTCCGCAGGAGTGCGACGGAACGGATAGGTATCCCGCTGGCTTGCGTGATCTTCTTCGCCTCGACAAGTTTCTTGATGTCATTGGCCTTGAAGTTGTCCGGGTCCAGTCCTGCCTGCATGAGGCAGATGCGGAGGCGATCGCGGAGGGCGCGATCGCGCACGATGCCGCTCTTGCCGGGGGGCGGATCGTCCATCGCCGCGAGTTGCCGCCCGATCGCGTTGCGCTCTGCGCTGGTGATCTTTAGGTCTCGCATCTTTGCGGAGAGTTCATCCCAGCCCTCGGGCACGCGCAGGTGATTGTCCGTCAAGGCAAGCACGGACTTGGTGCCCGTGAACAGCCCCGGCTTACCGGGCACGGGGCCGAAGAGTGTCTCTTCGTGTAGTGCCCCGATGAGTTTGCGTTTGACGGCCCGGTGCGAGACGGGCCGCTCCGGCCCTTGCTTGTCACCGAAGACCGCGAGCATGGCCCTGTCGCGCAAATCCTTACGGTCCTTGAACGCCCCCGGCAATGAGAGCGGGTGCAACTCGCGGTACTTCTCGATCTCGGCCCGATCGGCGGTGTTGATGCCGTCCTTCTCGGCCTGCATCTCCCGCTGCTCCCATTTGGTTTGCAGGGAGCGATCCGTCAGGGCGACGACGATCGCGTCCAGCGCGTGGTGGCGATGGTCACCCCGGTTCTTCTCGCGCCGGGCGTGTTCTTCCTGTGTGCTCGTTCCCTTTTCTCGGGCGTGGTGTGTGTCCTGGAAGAGGCCCCATTCGCGGCGAATGTCGCCGGTCCAACCACCGTCGGTCGTGAAGATGCGGCGTTCGCCCCCTCGCTCGGGCAGACCCTTGCCCTCGTAGAGCGCATCCGCCAGATACGCCATGACCTGCCGCGTGGCGTAGCGAGTGTCGGAGAGGTCGCGGTCCGAGAAGCCCTGAATGTCCTTCGCCGCTTTCTTGAAGTTGGCAATCTTTCGGTCATCGTCACGCCAGTCAAAGTAACTCCCCCAGAGTTTGTCCTCAGATGCCTTGTCCACGTCCTTTGGCTTGACGCGATCGATCTTCGTGTACATCCGCTCGACACGGTTGATCTCCGCGTCGAACGTCTGGCCCCAGAGATCGCGGGGCGTGCGACGGCCCATATCGCGGTTGCACTTGATGTGTGAGAGAACCATGTTCCCCAGACCGTTGCTCCCGCCGATGCCGCGCGGGATGATGTGGGCGAGTTCGCACCCTTCACCCTCGGCGGCCATGCGTGGAGTGATCGCGGTCTGGATGGTCTGGTTTCCGCAAAGGGGGCAGACGCCGCTCTGCTGGACAGCAAGCACCACGCGCTCAACCGCCGCCAGCTGCTGGTTCTGCTTCTGAGCGTGAAGGTTGAACGTCTCGATGATGTCCTTGCGGATGCGATCGCGCAGGCGGTTGCGGAAGAGCGCCCGGTCGGAGTCCTTGGCCGACATCTTCGCTTCACGAGCGAGTTCGATCACGATCGCATCGGGCTTGCGGCCGTGCTTCTTGATGTGCTCCACGATGTGCCGCCGCACCTCGTGGATCGCCTTGCGGACGACCGGGTTGGTGAGCATCGGCGCGGGCGGGAGAGAGTCCGGGTGCATCTTGATGTAGTGGCGGTCGCGGGCCGTGAGACCCTTCGCGCCCGTGGCGTAGCGGTCACGTGTGCGCGGGTGGATCGGCTCGCCGGTGGTGGCATCCGTGAAGTCACCGTCTTCGGCGATGACCTTGCGGGCTTCGATCTGCGTGTACCAGCGGCTCGTGCGATCAAACCCGAGCGCGGGATCGGCTGGCTTTGCATCCATCACCGCGAGCATGTTGCGGATCGCCCGGCGTGAGAGGTTGCCGCGCTTCTCAAGCGGCGGCCGTGTTCGCCAGCCGGTGACAAGCCCATCGGCCTGTTCGGGTGTGCAGTTCCACCACTTGATCGCTCCCGCGCGAAGTTCGGCGGCGTGTTCATCCTGGTCGGGATCGAAGTTGAGAACGGCTTTGTTCACGGACTCGCGCTGCCGCTCATTCATCCCATTCCATCGCGCCTCCGTGAGTCCGCCGTGGACGATGGCGCGGTGGAACCAATCGGTGTTGATCTCGCGGTCCTTATCGGCTTCGATGTTGAGCCGGACGGGAGCGGTCTTACCACCCTTTCCCAGCCCCAGGGCCGCACGGATGTGCGTCACGCTGACGCTCCGCTTGGGCTTGCCCTTGTACGCGCCTTTCTCATGCACCCCGAGCGGCCCGCGCAAGAGCGTGATGATCTTGGTGCGTTCGCTTACAGACAGCGGACGGCCCGCATTGCCGCCTTCAAGAATCCTGATGTTGTTGACGGTTTCGACCACGCGAAAGTACGAGGTGTGCCGATCCGCGTGCGGGGCGCACCGCTCTGCGGGTTCGAGCGCGCAGCGGCCCAGCGTGCCCATGTCCCACGACTGGCGGCGCTGCCCGAAGAGAAGCCCACGATGCCGCCAGAGTGAATCACCGGACTCATCGTCGAGTTTCGTGCGCAGTTCGTCGGTCAGCAAGGGGCCGAGTGTGCCGCCGAGTTTCCTTTGTGCAATCCACAGTTTGGCGAACTCATCACGGATCATGGCCCGATCGGCATGGAACTGGAACTCTCCGTCGCGATTGCGAACGGCATCGCGCCATTCCCGTGGCCCTTTTCGTTGGTGCTCGGAGCGCGAGTCGGTGGTTGTGATCGAGTGCCGCTTTTCGTCGCCAGCCCGGAGAAGGTCGATCAACTCGCCGAAGGTGCGGACTTGCTTGCCGAGTTCCTTCGATCGCGCGAGTATCGCGGCCCGTGTCTCTCCGATCGCCTTCTTCACTTTCCCGTCTTCACCGCCCTCTTCGCCCTCTTCCGGCTCGCGGATACCCAACGCTCCGCGCCGCTGCGCAAGATGGACGAGCACACGCCCAAACTCGTGCGGCGTGAGCGCGTGGTCCAGCCCCTTGCGCCGGAGTGTCCACGGGTCGGTCTCTTCGAGCAGTGTCTTGAACGCGTCCGCGTCGGCGGGGAGCAAGCCCCGTGCGATCAACTCCAAACGGAGTTCCCGCTTGCGGAGCGATCGCCGCGCCAGCGTGATCCGCGTCCGCCGCGTCATCCGCCGCTTGGCGTTCTTCGGCTCGCCACGTTTGTCGTCGGTTTCGTCAACGCCCGCCGGGAAGACTCCCAGCCCTACGTCGATCGACCCCTTCTCCAGGTCGATCCACGCGGAGCCGACGGAGTTTGAGCCGATGTCGAGTCCAAGAATGTAGCGTGCGCCCATGAGAGATCCCTTGACAACTTGGAAGAGGGTCGATATCTTGGCCGCAGTGTATTCGATTACGGCCCGCGGTTTCACGCAACAAGAGAAATCGCAGGCACCGTCGAAAGACGACCGCCGCGGCCCGCGTAACCCGCGGCCTGCGGCTTTTTTGTTGCGGGGTATCTGCCTTTCATCTGGCTTTCATCTGGCTTTCACCTGGCTTTCACCTGGCTTTCACCTGGCTTTCCTCTGGCTTTCCTCTGGCCTTTTCATCTGTCTTGCATCTGGCTTGCATCTGGCCTTGTCATAGGAGCGGGTCTGCTCCGGGTTGCGTGGGCGGCCTGGATGCCAGCGTTTCGCGCAAGCCTCGCCCGGTTTCGCAGGTTGTCAGGTGTATTTGCGGCCAGTCTCTCGCGATAACCCGAACCTTCTTCGAACGCGATGAAGACCGTCGTGGCCACAACCACCACCGCCGCGGGCAAAACAACCATCAACAACCGGCCGTTGACCACCTCAAATGCGAGAACGAATACAAAGTTATGAGCCGCGAGCAGGGTCGATGAGAAAGGAGAGCGTGTGTGAACACACAAAACATACTTCATGATCTCTCTCATGAACTTCTCTCTCCGCTGATCTGACTGAGTGCCATTCGGACTTCCCGATCGAACTCGGAGAGGTGCAAAGACGGCCCGCGCCACCAACCCGGGACTTGCGGAGGTCCGGAAACCCTGTAGACTTGAAGACCTTGCAAGAGACTTCTCGGTGCTCTTGCGCCCCTTGAGTCGGTTCCATTTCATGACAGGAGGCCGCGGATGGCTCGTTCCACGTACACGCCCAGGTTCCGGTTGCTTTGCGTGCTGGGCGCAACCGCTTTGTTCTCGCTGGCCGCAACCGCGCTCGCCGTTGGGCCTGACATCACCCACTCGGATCTTCAGGATTCCACGCACTACGGCCCGGTCGGCGGTATCCATGCGTATGCGTGGGGGAGCAACACCTGCAACATTGGTGATACTTCGCTCTCATGGATCAATTTTGGAACACCCGCGCTGGCGATGAACGCCTATCGCCTGCACAACGGGCGGCTGATCCAGATCGGCCTCGGCGGGTGCAAGACGGCCTGCTGCGTGGCCAATGGCAACGGGTGCGGGCTGACGTGTGTGGGCACGGGCTTTGGCCTGCGCCCCGGCTGCCGCGATGTCTACAGCGCGGGGTTCAATGGTGGTCAGTCGCGGCTCGGTCCGCGATCGACCATCAACCCGTTTGATGGCGCGTTCGCGGGAATCCCCGCCGGCTCGGGCGATGCGATCTGGCGGCGCTGTCAGGTGGCCGAGAGCGATATGTCCCTCGCCAATCATGCGGGGGCGCTCTACTTTGCCGAGGGCCTCTATGTCTGCACAGAAGAGAGCCCGGCCGAGCACCTCAACAACGCCACGCATCGCATGATGAACGTGGCCAACACCGGTGCCGCGCCAACGTACATCTGGAGCATCGCCAACGGCGCGGGCGGAAGCGCGGCCAGTAGTCAGGTCGGTCGCCCGGCGATCTACGCATGGAGAGACCATGGCCTCGGCATCAACGTGCCCGATCCTTCTGTTCAAGTTGTGACGGTCGATGTGCCGGGTGAGGGGCGCTTCATTGTTGCTGGCAAGCCCACGAGCCTGAACAACGGAACATGGCGGTACGACTACGCGGTGTACAACCTCAACTCGCACATCTCGGGCTCCTCGTTCACGCTCAACCTTCCCGTTGGCGGCGGTGCGACCATCACCAGCCCGGAGTTCTTTGATCCCGCTTACCACTCGGGCGAGGTGTATGACAACACCCCCTGGACCTTCTCAAACATCGGGCAGACACTGACGTGGTCGAGCCCCAGCACCTTTGCCCAGGCACCCAACACCAACGCGCTGCGCTGGGGGACGATGTACAACTTCAGCTTTATCAGCAGCATCGCACCGAGTGCCAGCACCGGCTCGGTCACGATCGGTCTCTTCCGCCCATACACGTTCAACGGCCAGACCGTAACATCGATCATTGCCAACGGGCTGCCGGTCCCGACAGGTGCGTGCGCAGGGCCGGTCGTCGCCGCACAACCCGTGCCCATGATCGTCTGTTCAGGTGGAACAGCCACACTCACCGCAACACCCTCACCCAACTCGACCGGTCCCTTCACCTATCTGTGGCGTCGGGCGATCCCCTCGGGCTTTGTCACCCTCGCCAACGGGGCAACTCCCTGGGGCAGCACCGGCACTCTGTCGGGTGCCACCTCGCCCGCGCTCACCATTGCCGGTGTGTCAAACAAAGATGTCGGCCCCACCGGGTATTCGGTCGTCATCACCAACGCCTGCGGCAGCACCGCAAGCACCAGTGCAACCCTGACGATCTGCACGGCCGACTACAACTGCGCCGGGGGTGTGACGGTGCAGGATATCTTCGACTTCGTTGGCGGATACTTTGCAGGCAACCCCCGGGCCGATATCAACGGAGTCAACGGGATCACCACGCAGGACATCTTCGACTTCGTTGGCAGTTACTTCGGCGGCTGCTGAGCGCGGGTGGGGGGTAGTGGGGGGGCATGTACCTTCCAGAAAGTTCGCAGCAGGTTCGCTAACCTCAACCGTGCTGCGAAACCTCTTCACCCATCCGCCCCGGCTTCCCCTCATCGCGCCCTCCATCCTTTCGGCCGACTTCGCCGCGATGGGTGATGACTGTCGCGGCGTGCTGTATGGTGGGCGCAAAGGGCCGCAGATCCGCGAAGGCTCCGGTGTGCTGCCGACCAAGAAGGTGCTCGACCCCGCGCACGCCGATCTGCTGCATATCGATGTGATGGATGGCCACTTCGTGCCCAACCTGACCATGGGCCCGGACATGGTCCGCTCGCTGCGAAGGGCCTTGCCCGAGTCGTTTCTCGATGTTCACCTCATGGTCACCGACCCATGGCTCCACGCTCAGGCCTTCGCCAAGGCGGGTGCTGACCACATCACCTTTCACGTTGAGGTCGTGCCGCCCGATCTGATCGAGGGGCTGGCCATGAAGATCCGTGAGCTTGATGCCGCGCAGGGTGCGGTCTCGGTCGGGCTGGCCATCAATCCACCAACCCCGGTCGAGCAGGTCATGCCGCATCTCCGCCACTTTGACCTCATCCTCGTCATGTCGGTCAACCCCGGCTTCAGCGGGCAGGCGTTCATTCCCGAAGTCCTCCGCAAGGTCGAGGTGATCAGCACGGACCTGACACCCAACCAGCGACTCCAGATGGATGGAGGTATCAAGATCGACAACATCCACAGAGTGCTGGATGCCGGGTGCGAGGTCGTCGTCGCGGCCAGCGCGATCTTCGGTTTCCCACAGCCCGAGCGCGGAGAAGCCATCGTCACCCTTCGCGGAGGACCGAACAAGACCCAACAAATGATTGGTAAAGTCACGAAGTGATCACCAGATAATCCCTGTTCAGGGGGCAGATCCTGACCGATGGGCCGCAAGTGCCACCCTGTTTGGGTGTTGATAACCCTCACTCGGCTTTGCTCACTCATGGCACACCGCTACACTGCCGAGCTTCTTTATGGATCAGGTTTCGGGTGCCAAGGCCCGGGACCAGTCCGCCAGTTAGAGGGATGGACCGGAACAACTATGGCCAAGACTGCCACACATCGGGTTCTGCTGCTGAGATCAGGGGCGACGGAGTGGGACCTTGCCGGGCGGGTTCAGGGCTCCACCGACCTGCCTCTCTCCGAACTCGGCCTTAGCGACATCACCAGAACTGTCCAGGAACTCGGACACCCACCCCTCTCATCGGTCTGCTGTGCAAGTGATGAGGCGAGCATCTCATCGGCCGAGGTTTTGGCCGCGGCGGCGGGTGTGAAGGTGGTGGTGGTTCCCGACTTTCAGGAAATGGCTTTCGGGCTTTGGGAAGGTGTGCTGAAGACGACGCTTGAGGACAGGTTCTGCCGGGCGGTACGGCTCTGGGGAGAAGACCCGGCCTGTGTGACTCCGCCCGAGGGCGAATCGCTTGTGGATTTCAGTGCCCGGCTCATCCCCGCGCTCCGGCGCGTTCTGACCAAGGCGCGCTCGTCCGGTCGCCGTTCGACGGCAACCCTGCCCTCTGTCGGGGTTGTGCTTCGGCCGGTTGGCGAGGCCCTCATGCGGTGCATCCTGTCGGGTCTTCCGACTTCTGAAGTTCAGGCGATCGTGCGCGAGCGGCCTGCCCCTTTGTGGATTGATACCGACATAGAGTCCGACTGGGCATTGCCCAGCGGCGTGCGTCGGCCGGCATCGGTGTCGGCCGCGTAAGGACGCGCGGCCGGTGAAACGGATTTCCTGTTCACTTGTCCTTGGAAAGATACTGATGAGTCAAGCGGCAACCAAGACCTGGACAGAACTGAAGCCCCAGCGCAAGTCGGTGATTCCCGAGGGGCTTTGGCTCCGCTGTCCGGGCTGCGGCCAGATGATCTATCGCAAGCAGATGGAGGCCAACCTTCACGTCTGCCCTGAGTGCCAGCATCATTTCCGGATCGGTGCGGCCGAGCGCGTGAAGCAGATCACCGATCCCGGTTCGTTTGAGCCGATGTTCACGAACCTCTCGCCGACCGATCCGTTGAAGTTCCGCGACATCAAGCCGTATCGCGAGCGTTTGTTGAGCGAGCAGATCAAGAGTGGGGCGACCGATGCCGCGCTCGCGGGCACGAGCTTTATCAAGGGCCGTGCCACGATGCTCTGCGTGCTCGACCTTTCGTTCATGATGGGTTCGATGGGGAGTGTCGTCGGCGAGATTGTGACCAGATCAATCGAAACGGCGACCGAGCGCAGTCTGCCGGTTGTGATCGTGAGTGGTTCGGGTGGTGCGCGTATGCAGGAATCGGGCCTCTCACTCATGCAGATGGCCAAGACCAGCGCTGCTCTCGGTCGTCATGACGATGCGGGCGGGCTGTTCATCAGTTTGCTCACCGACCCCACGACCGGCGGTGTGACGGCGAGCTTTGCGATGCTGGGCGATGTCATCATCGCCGAGCCTAAGGCCCTCATCGGCTTTGCCGGCCCGCGGGTTATTCAACAGACCATCCGTCAAGAGTTGCCCGAGGGCTTTCAGCGCAGCGAATATCTCCTCAAGGCGGGCATGGTCGATCGGGTTGTTCCACGATCGGAGCTCCGGAGTGAAGTCGCTCGCGTAATTGACTACGCCGGCAAGTAGTCGCACGCATCTCAGGGGCTGGCTATCGGGGTGGGTACCATCGATCCATGCCCATTGTTCGACGCACAGCGACCCATGCCGTCTCTTCCTCTTGGCGCACGCAAATGTTTGCGGGCCTGCTTTATGCCGCGGCCACGTACGCGGCCCTTCCTCCCGCCGGGCTTTGGCCGCTCTCGATCGTCGCGGCGCTCGCACTGGTCTTTGCCGGATGTCGAGCCGGCGTGTCAGGTCGCCCATCGCGCGCGGCCATGTTCGCCGGGCTTGGCACACTTCCGCTCTGGTTCATCGAAGAATCGTGGCTGATGAACGTCACGCCGGTAGGCTATCCGCTGCTGGCCATCTATCTCGCGTTTTTCAGTGGTCTGACGGTGTACATGATCGCCACCGTTCGCGCCTCGCGTTGGAAAGTTCCGATGAGCATCGCGGCCCCATTGGTCTGGGTCGCGTGCGAAATGCTGCGGGCCGAGGTCATCCTCACCGGATATCCGTGGTACCTCGTCGCTCATCCGCTGATCGACGATCCGAACCTCTGCCTGCCCGGGCGTGTGCTGGGTGCGTACTTCGTATGCCTGCTCCTTGTCGCAGCGGTCGGAAGCCTTGCCGATGCCGCGGGTTGGACCTCGGTTCCGCGACGAGTGGGGGGGATCGGGGCTGCGGTCGTCTCCATAACTTGGCTTGTGACATCGATGATCGGTGCGGCGGGGCTCTCGGGCGATGCCGGTGCTCAACGAGAGCTGAATATTGGCGTGGTGCAGACCAATATCCCGCAGGGTCAAAAGCTCAGTTGGAGCATGGCGCAACAGATCAAGGACTTTCAACGGTTCCTTGAACTCACCCGCGCTCTCGCGGTGGGCAAGCCGTCGCCCGAACTATTGCTCTGGCCAGAGACCATGTTCCCCGGTTGGGCTCTCAATCCTGATGCACTGGCGACCGCACGCACATTTGCGGAGACCAATCGGGCGCAGCCCGGTTCACCGATGCGGTTGCTCACCACGGGCTATGCCGATGCGATCATCGAAACGCAGCGCGAGATTGATATACCCATGCTCATCGGAGCCGAAGCGCGCGAGGGCGCGCGGATGGGCCAGGATGGCGCTGGCAAGCCCGATCTCACGTGCGAGCGACGTTACAACAGCGTCGCGATCATCGCCAAGGGCGTGCTGCTCGATGAACGCTATGACAAAGTCGATCTCACACCCTTCGGCGAAGTGATTCCGTGGGTCTGGCGATGGCCCTTTGTACAACGACTGGTGCTCGAGCTTGGCGCGGGCGGCATGAGGTTCGATCTCGCCTTTGGTCATGCCGCGGAGGCCATCGATGTTCCGACCTCCAGTGGTTCAACCATCAGGGTTGCCACGCCGATCTGCTTCGAGGCGACGCGAAGCGAAACCTGCCGCAAACTTGTGTATGGGCGGAAGGATGGACGTCGCGCCGATCTGCTTGTAAACGTCAGCAACGATGGGTGGTTCGGCAGCGAGCGATGGTGGTTCTTCACTTCTGATGCGCGCCGCCGTCAGCACCTGCTTGCGGGGCGCTGGCGATGTCTGGAACTTGGTGTGCCCATGGTCCGCGCTGTGAACACCGGCCTGTCGGCCTTTGTCGATAGCCGCGGGCGCGTGATGCCCATTCGCATCATCTCCGGCGGGGGCACCAGCGGCGATCAGCTCAACCAGACCGATGCGGCGATTCTCGGCAGCGTGATGATCAGCACAACTCCGGGACGCTCGACGCCCTATGGCCGAATCGGTAACGTCGCGGGTTGGGTCGGTCTCTTCGGAGGGCTGGCCCTGTTTGTCGCCGTTTGGATCAATCGCCTCAGAGGCCCAAGGCTTGCACTCGGCAATCCTTGAGCCGCGCCGATGCGGTATGCTGTCAGTCGAGCAGGAGAACGAACGTGAGAAGTTGTCGGAACAATAGTGCATTTCTGAGTATCGCCGCCTGTGCAGCGGGCACGTTGATCGCCGGATGCGGTTCAAGCGGTTCCAGTTCGCAGGCGATGCCCGGGCGCGATGGTCGAACGACGACCGAAGATGGGCGCGCGGCCCCTCTTGCCGGCGGACGTGCGTATCAGGACCCCATCGCACGAGCCACCTTGCGCGAGCGCGCCATCACGCTGCTGTCTTCGGCCGCGACCAATGGTCAGCCAGAGGAACGAGCCAACGCGATCGAGGGTCTTGCCGCGACACCCACTCGCCTCGCCCCCATCATCGATCAGTTGCTTGCGGACCCCAACATTGGTGTGAGGTCAGTCGCGGCCATGGTTGCGGGTCGTGCGAAGATGGTGAGCACGGTTCCATCGCTGCGCCGGCTGCTCGACGATTCGTCGCCTCAAGTTCGTGCTTCGGCCATGTACGCTCTGAAGCGGTGCGGCGAACCGGTCAACATCACACCCATCGCAACGATGCTGCTTGATCCTTCGCCGCGTCTGCGGGCTTATGCCGCGTTTCTGCTTGGCGAGCTTGGTGAACCGTCCGCCAACGCGATGCTGCGTGATGCCGGTCGCCGCAACGTGTCGAAGTCTGATGCCGCTGAAGTGCGCATCATGGATCTGCAACTCGCTGAAGCGCGTGTCAAGCTGGGCGATGAGACGACGCTGCCTGAGATCAGGGCCGCGCTCTTTCCCGCCAAGCCCGAGGATCTTGAAGCCACCGCGCTGGCCTGCCAGATCATCGGCGGCATTCGCGATGCGGCCTCCACCAATCGCCTGATCGAGTTGGTTCGCCCGATCGACGACAAGAAACAGGTGATGCCCGCCGAAGTGCGACTGAGTGCAGCATCCGCGCTCGCCAAACTCGGACAGCGCCATGGAGCCTATATCGCGGATCAGTTCCGCGCCAACAAGCGCGAAGTTCTGCGGGCTCAGGCCGCCATGGTCTATGGCGAGATCGGCGAGAACGAGAACCTGCCCCTGCTCGCCGACATGATGAACGACTCGGTCGGGAGAGTCAGGGTCGCCGCCGCGGCGGGCATCATGAAGATCACCGAGGGGAACACCGAGGGGATGACTCATGCGGACCCGTAAGCCGCCGTGTGGAGGCCAACGGGCAAGAAACTTTCTGACTGAGGCTCGCAGCGCGGCACCTTCTCCCCGGACTGCGGATTGGGGATGAAGTGTCGGGTTGACAGGGACGGGCAATGTGCGGTATGAATATGGAGGTCTGTCCGAAAGGTCGGGTCAACCGTGATCGGTGTGTGCCGGTCCGCCCGAACCTGAGCTTCTCCGAACCGATCGAGCTTTGCTGCGGATAGAGCGTGAAGGTAAACGTCTAAATAGACGTGTAAGAAGAGGGTCGGTCAACTAGGC
>JBBSBC010000103.1:0-12469 GCA_038251595.1 Phycisphaerales bacterium
CCTCCTTCAGAAACTCCGGGTTATCCGCGATCTCGAACGCGATGCCACCCACCCCGCCCGGCCCAAGCATCTCGCGGATGCGGTCTCGCACCATTAACGTCGTCCCCACCGGCACCGTGCTCTTCACCACGATCACCTTCGGCTTATGGCCCGGCCCAAGCTGTTTAAGCACCTCGGCGATATCGTCCGCGGCGCTCTGCACATACTTCAGATCCGTGTGACCACGCTCATCGCTCGGTGTCCCTACGCAGATGAAGATCATGTCCGCATCACGGTGCGCACTCGCCTTGTCCGTCGTGAACTTCAACCTACCCGCCGCGATGTTCCGCTCCATAAGGTCGGTCAGCCCCGGTTCGTAGATCGGGCACTCGCCGCGCTGCAACCTGTCGATCTTCCCCGCATCGACATCCAGGCACGTCACATCGTTGCCGGTGTTCGATAGGCACACCCCGGTCACCAGCCCGACATACCCCGTTCCAACCATGGTCAGACGCATCACGCAATCTCCTGCAAGCCCTCGCTCCCGACACACTCACCCATACCCTCCCGGCTCTCATCATCATCTACGCCCAACTCGGCCGGGAGTTTAGGCCGCGGCCGCCAATCCCCAAGCCCCGCATCCGCCCGATCATCCAACCCTCTGCGCACGATCACCTCATCCGGTACACTCCGACCCCCCCGACCCCGGTCACCCTTCCCGGCCTCCTGCACCCCCCAATCCGGCCTCCGCACTTCACACGCTCCACCACCCGCGCTCACCATGTCCAACCCATCGCCCAAAGCCGCCAAGATCGCCGACCGTCACGTTCTTTACCAGCGCGCTGTTCAGTGCGTCGAGGCCGAGATTGACTTTGTCGATGAGACCTTCACCAAACTCCGCAAACGCAAGGCCCGCCTCCTGCGCGAAGACTTCTGCGGCACGTTTCATACCTCCTGCGAGTGGGTGCGGAGGCGCAAATCGAACATCGCGATCGGTACTGATCTCGACGGACCCACGCTCGATTGGGGCCGCGCCCACAACCTGCCCAAGTTGAGCAAAGAACAGCGTACCCGCCTGCACATTCACCAGGGCAACGTGCTCGACCCCGTCCCCCCATCGCTCACGCGCGCCCTCGGCAAGCCCGAAATCATCCTTGCGATGAACTTCTCCTTCTGGTGCTTCAAGCAGCGATCAACCATGCTCGCATACTTCAAGGCCGCCCGCGCCGCCCTCGCCGAAGATGGCATCATGTTCCTTGACTTCTACGGCGGATCAGATGCCCTGCGCGAGACCCGCGAGCGCCGCAAAGTGCCGCGCGTCAGGAAAGGTGAAGAGGGCTACTTCCCACCCGGCCCGACGGTTTACAACGGTCCCTACACCTACATCTGGCAACAGGAAAAATACAATCCCATCACCGGCGACCTCTCCTGCAACATCAGTTTCGCCTTTCCCGATGGCTCAATGATGCGCCGCGCGTTCAGCTACGAGTGGCGGCTCTGGCTCCTCTCCGAAATGCGCGACATCCTCGCCGAAGCCGGCTTTGCCAAGACCACCATCTATTGGGAAGGTGATGATGGCAAGGGCGGGGGCGATGGCAACTTCATCGCGACCGGGCAGGGCGATGCCGGGCTTTCAAACATCTGCTACATCGCGGCGAACAAATGACAGAGACCTCTGTATAACCCAATACACACGCAGAGTGCGATGGCCTTTCGAGTTGATCGCGTGAAAGTGTGCGTTGGTTGTTCGCATTGCGGCGTAAAAACACACGCACACATGCGGCGTACCGTTATTCACATGCGGAGAACTGACCCAAAGCTCGCGCGGTGGCACGGTTGTTGGGGGATGGGCGGTGCTGGCCTGCCCCCAAAATCCTGTTCCAGCAACTATGAGAGTAACGACGGGTCGCGGCACGATCCAGGAGACTCTCGACCACGAAGCGGACAAGGCATTCGGCCGAGCAGGTCGAGCAGGCCCTGCGCGTGAACGAGCAGGCTTGCCACCGACGGCGGCCTCAACGGTCGAGATTTCTGACTTCCCGTCTATAGTCGAGTGATGTCACTCTCCGGCCCCGCCTTTCCCATCCCCGCCGAGCTCCTTCCCGTGCAGGAAGTTGTCGGCGCATCGCTCCGGCGTGTCGAAATCGCCTTCGACCGCGCCCTCCGCTCCGACCTGCCACCCGTGCAACGACTCGTGCAGCACATCGAGAGCTATCGCGGCAAGATGCTCCGCCCCGCGCTCGTCATCCTTTCCGGCATGGCCGCCGACCTCCACCTCTCAGACGGAGGCGGACAGCGCGAGGTTTCGCCCCTCTCACCACCTTCCAACAACCACGCACACACCACCACCGCACAATCCACAACCCCCAAAATCTCCGAGCCGCACATCACCATCGCCGCCGTCTGCGAGATGATCCACATGGCGACACTCGTCCATGATGATGTTCTTGACGAGGCCGATCTCCGCCGCAAAGGCGCGACCGTCAACCGGCTCCGCGGCAACGAGGCCGCCGTGATTCTCGGCGATTATCTCTTCAGCTGCGCCTACCACCTCTGCTCCACGCTCAACTCGCAGCAGGCCGCGCTCCTCATCGGGCAGACAGGCATGACACTCTGCGCTGGCGAGCTGCTCCAACTCCACCACCGCGAGAACCTCTCGATCGATCAATCGACATATTTCGAGGTCGTGCGCCGCAAGACCGGCTCACTCATCAGCATCGCCTGCAGGCTGGGGGCCATGCAGTCAAACACCGACTCCGCCACCGCCGAGCGCCTCGCCGATTTCGGAATGAACATCGGCATCGCTTTCCAGATTCAGGATGACCTGCTCGACCTCGTCGGCAACGAACGCATCGTCGGCAAGCCCCTCCGTCGTGATCTCGAACTCGGCAAGCTCACGCTCCCCGTCATCCACCACCTCGAACACGCCACCCCCACCGCACGCGGCCGCACACTCACGCTCCTCGAACAGACCGACCTCTTCGATGCCGCGGCCGCCCGCGAACTGCTCGAAGCCCTCACCTCCACCACCTCGATCGAGTTTGCCGCCACCAAGGCGCGCAGCCTCGTGACCCAAGCCAAATCCCTCCTCGCGCCCCTCACCGATTCACCAGCCAAGAAGCTGCTGCTGGTGATGGCCGATCAGGTCGTGGCCCGAGCGTTCTGATTCCCAGTGACATCGCATCCTTGCCGTTGTCCTCCCGCCCCACTCCCCAACAAAACCATACAGCTGACCCTTCAGCACCCATCGGCTAAAGATCGCACCTCGCGAGGACGTATCCGGCATGCTGGAATCAACGTACAAATCCTGCCTGTGCTTTGAACTTCCCATCCTTTACAACGGCCGCCGGATTGACTGCGGCTACCGTCTTGATCTGCTTGTCAGCACAACCACCCGCTCATAACCTTCAACATTCCAAGACACATGAACGGCCTCATCCGCCGCGCCAACACCCGCTCCTTTCCGCCTGCTGCGCGCCCTCTGCGGTGAAAATAATTCATCATGCCTGACACCCACCCTCCCCACATCGCCATCGCCGGTGCCACCGGCGCGGTCGGTCGCGAGATGCTCGATATTCTTGAGCAGCGCCGCTTCCCCCACGCCTCCATCAAACTCCTTGCCAGCCCGAAGTCCGCTGGCATCACCATTCCTTTCATGGGCCGCCAACTCACGGTCGAGACGCTCACGCACGAGTCACTTCGCGGCATCGATCTCGCCCTCTTTTCCGCCGGTGGCAGCATCTCCAGGGAGTTCTGCCGCGCCGCCGCCAATCACGGCTGCACCACGGTTGACAACTCCTCGGCCTTCCGCATGGATGAGGACATCCCGCTGGTGGTCCCGGAGATCAACCCAGAAGCGATCGGCGGAAAGACCCTGAAGTTTGCCGATGGTACCGGACGCATCATCGCCAACCCCAACTGCTCAACCATCATCCTGCTCATGGCCCTCACCCCGCTGCGCAACGCCTTCGGCATCAAGCGCATCGTTGTCAGTACCTATCAGGCCGCCTCGGGCGCAGGCGCAAAGGGCATCGATGAGCTCGAACAACTCACCCGCGCCGACCTCGCGGGCCAGCCCATCGCCCCCAAGTTCTTCCATGAGCCTTACGCCTTCAACCTCTTCAGCCACAACACCGCGGTCGATCCGGAGACCGGCTCAAACGTCGAAGAGACCAAGGTCATCAAAGAGACGCACAAGATCTGGAACGACCACACCATCGGGATCTCGGCAACCTGCATCCGCGTCCCCGTCCGCCGCGCACACGCCGAGAGCATCAACGTCACACTCAAAGCTCGCGCCACCACGCAGCAGTTGCGAGAGACCCTCGCCGCGTTCCCCGGCCTCTCGATCGTCGATGACCGCGCAACAAACTCTTTCCCCACACCCCTCAAGGCCAGCGGCAAAGACGATGTCCTCGTCGGCCGCATCCGCCCAGATACCAGCCTCACGGTGAACCGACCCTCCGAGCCGGATTCGACCCATCTCGCCTTCGACCTCTTCATCTGCGGCGACCAACTCCGCAAAGGCGCCGCCCTCAACGCCATCCAAATCGCCGAACTCCTGCACTAAAGTGGCATCGCCATTCCTGGCGATGAGCCTTGGCCTCACGGACAAAGCCTGCGAGCGGCTGGTGGCATTAAGTGGCAACACGTTCGCTGCACACGAAAGCTGGAGTCCTCGCGCTCATCAACGGGATCATATGAAGCAGTAGCAGCAACCCATTTATTGCCAATGCGATCGATCGTTCCGCTCGAGTTCCAGACGATCGGTGCGTGCTCGCGCCAATAGTCCGACAACCACAACCAACTTGCTGGACAACTTCCTCTTTCACAATCGATAAGTAAATACTAAAAACGATAACCAGCATCACCGATATAAGACGCACTGTAACACTTCGTGTGTATCTATTTTTGCTCGTCGCGACAATAACTAGACTTCCAACGCCTAGCTCCAAGATTGGAAGCCCGTACCGCCAACCAATCTGAACCGGCGACAGCACACCGTGAGCTTCAACTACTTTAATAAACTTGTCAAATTGCAGTGCCTTTGAAAGTGCAGAATAAATCCGGTTGCCGCCGATAACGACCAATGCCAGCTCTACAAGGCAACTATTAATTGACTTGTCATGTGTACACATACGCAGCTGTATACTTACAAAGCTAGCTCGCGCGACGACGACGCCACTACAACAGTGTTCCAACGCTTATCAGTGCGGCCCCAACTGCGTAAAGCCAAGATTGGTAGTTTCCAACAAATGGGGTGGGGGCGTATCTCGTCGGATCTTCCGGCGATAGTGAACTTGATGTGCTCACACCGCTGTCAACCGTCGGATTCAGTCGATCGCCAGATAGTGGCGTTGCCAAGGAGCTGTCCGCTTTGATGATCTTTCGACCCACGACATCCAATACACTGCGCGTGAAGACACGCCAGTCAAAGTCTGATTGCGGCAGTTCCTGAAGCTCGCGCACACCATCGATGACAGCGATACTACCCGGCGTTCCCGTATTGACTTGAATGTCCCTGAGCATGAAAGGCAGGGTCACCGAATCATCATCCGGCAAGTAATAAATGCGTATCTCTTTCGGGTGCCTAGCTGGAAACACTTGCGAACTGTGTCGAGATTTGAATCGGATTGAAGTGATGGCATCAATGCCTGTTCGCATAATGCCTTGATGTACCTCGCCGGTCTTTCTGTCAACTTGTATTGCTATCTCGGCCAAAGGGGACCAAAGTATAGCTTCTGTCCGTGACTGATCCGCTTGCATCTCAGTATCATTGCGTTCCTCGAATGACTGCATGGCATATCGCACAAACTGAAGATACCCAACCCCGGCCTTGGTTGAGGCATACGCTCGGCGTCCCTGATTCCGAAGTGCTATCTGTTCGGCGATAGTCTTGACTTCATATCGATGAAGCACGCCTTCCTCGGAGTCGATGTGTGACACTTCCACTTTGTCATCAGGCAGCCAGATCTCCAGCTTTGTCGTAAGTTCCGCAGGGCCACCTGAATACAAGGATCGAGTTTCCACGCGGATGCTGTCCAAGTCGTCGCATGTCACTCGACCTGCCATGGCAAATCGCATGGACCGACCCGTCTCAGGGTCGATCCAACGAACAATCTCGGGCCGAGCGAGAGCGGCCTGATCCAAAAGTCCGGCGATCTCGTTCGTCTCTCCCAACGGAACTCGATACATCACTTCATAAGAAGTGGAACTTGAGTGTGCCGCTCGAACTTTGGCAAGGAGTGTTTCCTTATGCATCGGATTCGGGTTGCACACCACAAACAGTTTGCGAGTGTGCAACCACGACGGCCATCGCGTAAGCAAGGATGTACCGCAAAGCTGTCGCCTTTTTGATCAAACCGCTCAGCACGCGAGGCCGGGAATGAGCTTGCCAACCTGACGTGATTGCGGCATATTCAGGTTGAGGCCCGAACACTGACATGCACCGTTCTGGTCGATCGTAACTTTGCCCGGATAACAAATGATCGTCATCGGGGAAGGATCAGATGTCACTGACTCATACTTTGTGCCGGGCCTGATGTCTTCAAAGTTGTTGCAACCACCGGAACAGGGTACGCTTGCCGTGCAATCATCGATCATCGTGTTGCGCACAAAGATGTCCCAGCATTGTCCGCTACCATTTTCTGAACCATCGGTGGCCATCATTCCCCCTCCGACGAGAACGAGTAAGCCCATTGACATGACATGTCGTCGCGAGTTTTTTTTGTGAGACATGGTTTATGCTCCTGTAAACATTATCTTGACCCCGCCGCCCCGATACAGTGTGCACCGGGGGGCGGGGGGGCCGTCAAGGAGCATTCCATGATCAAACCCTACCTTCATCAAGCGAACCGGCCTCGGGGTGCATTCTCGCTGGTGGAAATGCTGGTCTGCATGGGCGTGATTGCTATTCTCATCGCCACACTGCTCCCACCGATCAACGCCGCCCGTGACAGTGCTCGAACTATTCGTTCACTTTCCAACATTCGTCAAGTCGGAATTCGGTTCACGCCTACGCCGATGAACATGCCGATATGCCGCCCGTGATTTTCCCTCCGCAACTGGTCATCACGGTGCCCCCGTGGTTGGAAACAACCGTAAACGGGGAGCTTCTACGTGGATCATGGTTTACCAATGGAGATGCCTTCCACACAGTCCTGACTCCCCGCTTGCCTGCGGAAGTTCTCCGGGATCCGTGCTCCCCAGCACTCAATCGACTGGTAACCTCTGATGGGCAGTCAACCAGTTCGCAGTCAGACTGCTCACTGACGCAAACCCTGTATGCTACTCCCTTATATTGGAATCGGCTCACTCAGACTGGTCCAGAGCAGTGGATAGTCCAGCGACTGGGCAAGATTCAGTTTCCCTCACAAAAGGGGCTTGCACGTCAGAACCGCGCGTACAACGTCCCCGGTCATCCAAACGGATTTTTTGCCTGTTGCACAGATTTCGTCCATACATCCGTACTTTGGGCAGACCTCAGCGCGACGACAGAGGTGCAGGGCAGGCTAAAAGTTGGTGAACCAAGCTTTTTCAGTCATGGTCAGCTTACACCCCGGCCCTTATGGTCAAGTGGAATACCAATAGATGGCACACTCCACGGAGTCTTAGGTGTTGATCGATGAGTTCACTTCCCAGCCCCCACCTCCGACTCCCTCACCCACCCAACTCCTCACAAACCTCCCCCACACCTTCAAACATCGCCTTCGCCCCTTCCACCGCCGCATCCGAATCCGTCACCGTCCACGCGCACGAATCCACCCCGCTCCTGAACTCCGCCCACTTCGCCCGCTGCTGCGGCCCATACGGGTCGAGGTACCGATCGCCCTGACCAGGTGAAAGCCCCAAGCCCTTCCGCACACCCATCGCGATGTACGTGTTCCCGTTCATGCTCCCCTCAAGAACATAATGCAGCCCGAGCACCGCAACCGGGTTCTCCGCCGCGATCGCATCAATCCGCGCCATCAGCCGCACCGTCGCGCGGTTCGCACGCACACCGTGCGCATCCACACCATAAAACGCCAGATCCTCCATCAACCGCCGCGAGTGCGTCTGCTCATCAGTGATGACCTTCAGCACCTCCGCGCGTGGGCGCGAGCGCTCGACCGCCGCTTCGAGCGCACGATGAACCAACAACATCTGCCCCAGCCACGCCGCATATTCCCCGCGTGTCAGCAGTCCGCGCACCAGCTTCTGCTGAAGGGCCTTCCCCTCCGCTCGCGCATGGTGCTCAGCAGTCTCAGCCTTCAGACGCGCCATCACCCCGACCGCCACGGCTTGCATCGTCATCGCATCAACTCCCTGTCGCGCCCAATCGCGCCCGATTAAGAACACTCATCCCGCCGCGCACCCACGCCACACCGCAATCGCGGCCGGCACGGTCAGCCACAGCAGTCCTTTGATCAGAAAGAACATGAATCCCGCCGCGCCCACGCGACGGACCCACTTGTTCTTCACCGGGCAACTCTCGGCCTTGGCCGCCGTTTCCACCGCATGGGTCTTCTGGTCTTGCATCGGTAAGCTCACATTAGCCGGCAAAGTAGGCGGTAAGGAAGTCGAAAATGTCCTGCACACTGGTCGAGCCGTTGGCGTTGAAGTCGCCCGCATTCGCAAAGTAGCCACCCAGGTAGTCAAAGACATCCTGCACGCTCACACCGCCCGAGCAGTTCCAATCCGCCGGTGCGCCCACGCACACCCGCAGCTCAAGCCGTACCGGCACAGCACCGAGTGAAGCCGGAAACTCCCTGGTGTAAAACGCGGGTGTAACGCTCGACTGCTGGCTCGTCGCGCTCAGCGATGAGATCATGAAGTTCAACCGCCCGCCATTCAACCCTTCGCGAATGTGCCTGATCGCGCCCGCGTTCGTGACATCAACATCAAACACGAAGTCGGTGTTCACATCCACCAGCGCACCAGCGCTCAGCGGGCATACACCCACCGCGATCGGCCGCGACTCAAACCTCGGAAATCCCACCTGCTCATAGCTGTTGTTCGAGACATCCACCAGTGAGCCCGTCCCATCAGCATTGGCATACTGCGCGGCATACGCATTCCGCACACGCTTCTGAACCGGGTTACCAAACGCAAACGGGGTGTTCTCGACAAACGTCGCCGCGCTCAGCCCGTTGCGATACCCGACCGGGTGCAACTCAATCGGCCGACCCACATCGCCGTCGGCAACATACCCCGGCTCCTCTGGTGCAAAGTACGTCTCGAGCGCATCAAACGTCCCGTCATACTGAAACACCTTGTCGCGGCTGATCCTCGCCGTCACACGCGCCGATAGAATGCGATAACGCGTTGTTCCCTGTGCGGGTGTGACCAGCCCGCTCGTCTCGTACCCAACCAGAAACTGCCCATCGCGAATATCAAACGTGCTCTCAAAGCCCGATCCGGAGATCGAAAACACCGTCGCCTCGGTCTCCGTCCCCGGAGTACTTCCAAACGTATAGACCCAGCGATCAAGCGTCGGTGTTCCGATCTGGACATCGATCGGATCGGCACTCGCGCTTCCCGTAGACGCAATCATCAGTCCCGCAACAACCACTTTCCGACAAGTATTCAGCATGGCGATCCTCCATAAGCCCCCAAATCATTGTCACCTTTCGCGTCTGGGGGAACAGAAGCGACGAACACTATTGTGTTGAGACTTGGTCTCAACTGTGGAGTATACTCTGATCACACCAGAATAGTTCCTGTCTGACCGAAATAATGTCTGGCCACTCTTCACCGACTCGACTCCTTGAAACCAGCCACTTCTCCGCTAACCCAATGACCAGAATCCACACACGTTCCGCCTTCACACTCATCGAGCTCCTCGTCGTCTTCGCCGTGGTTGCGGTGCTCACGGGAATCGTCGTCCCCGCCGCCTCGCGCGCTCGCGACGCGGCCAGGCATGTGCGAGAAGTGGCTGCGGGACAGCAGTTGATCATTGCCTATTCGCTCTATGCCGAAGACCACAAGGGCAACGTCTTGGTCGGGTACGCAACCGCGGCCATGACCGATTCAGCAACACCCGACAATCAGGCCCTCATCGTTCAAGATCAGACCGGCGAACGCATCTTCGGTGTCCCCGCGCGGCGATACCCCTGGCGCATCGCCCCATACTTTGATGGCGCATTCGAGGCCATGTACAAAGACCCGAGCCTGCTCAGCCGCTACCGCGAACGCCCTGATTTCCAGTACGTTGCGAGCCTTTCACCCTCTTTCGGACTCAACAGCGCATTCGTCGGGGGCGATGCGGATCGATTCGGTTTCAACTCCGCAGCCTTGAAAAACTGGGGATCGTTCTACATCACGCGCATTGACCAGCCCCGTCGCGCCGATAACTTACTGGTTTTCGTCACCGCCCACGGCGCAAACCCCGATGGCCCAGACCCGGTCCCCGGTTATTTCAGGGTCGATGCACCACGCAGACTGGCCCGCGTCTGGAACAGCACGATCGACCTCTCCACACTCAACCGAACCCCGGCCGCTGCGGGCAATGTCGATTTCCGACATGCCGGTCGCGCGGCCGGAACCCTCTTTGATGGACACACCCAGACCTATACCCCAACCGCCTTGGACGACATGCGGCTCTGGTCGAATCAGGCCGGAAGCCCGGGTTGGCAGTTGGGAAACAGTCGATGATGTCGAGTTATCCACAAATGGTCTTTGTTAGGTCAGTTCACCTATTTATGTCGAAATTCGGAAACCTGTGCAAGGAACGACCTGTATAGTTGACATATCTAGGTAAGGTGGATTCCTGCCTGCTTGGATGCTCTCCAGACTCCTCCCTTTGGAGGGGGGCTACGAGGGCCGATTTTGATTATTTTCTCACTTGCCCCCAAAAGACCCCTGCGCTTCTCTCGGACTTCGTGTATTCTTTACAAGTCTTGAAGGTTCTGCTTCTGTCTCGCATCGCACCTTTCAATCTGGAGCAAGTCATGTCGGCATGGCCAACGACACTGTTCAGCCGCGCACGCCGCGGCGGATTCACGCTCATCGAGCTGCTGGTGGTGATTGCGATCATCGCGCTCTTGATCGCGATTCTCTTGCCCGCGCTCGGTGAGGCACGCAAGACCGCGAACATGCTCAAGGAGCAGGCCAAAGGCCAGCAGGACATGGAAGCATGGACGACCTACGCAACCAACTATAAGGACGCGGTCTTCACCGGCTACATTCCTTGGGCCGTCGGCCACTTCAGCAATCAGAACGGCACGCACTTCTTCCTGCATTCCGACCCGTGGAACCCCACGTACTACGTTGAAGGCAACGTGATCAAGGTTGCCGGTCTGCGGTGGATGAGTGCTGCGGGCTATCCCCTGCAGGCACACATGCTTGACAAAGCCACTGAGGCAGACTTCCGGGCACGCCCGAACCCTGCGCAGCTTGTTCCGGGCAACAACCCACCGACATCTCTGTACGACGGTGCGCTCAACTCGCAGGCTGCGGCAGTCGCGTACCACATGTCTCTCGGATTGAACGACACGTATGTCGGCGGAAGCTGGGCTCGTGGCGCAATGCCGAACTTCAGTGCCACTCGCGGCCCCGGACATCCCGCCAAGCTGCACTACGTGACCCACCTTCATCAGATCAGCAGGTCAAGCGATCTGATGGTCTTCGGATCATCACGCGCTGTTGATGTCAGCCAGAAGCCCAACGGCACACCTGCCGCTTGGTTCGACACGAACTATGGTCGGAACCCTGCGCCATGGAGCTTGCAAGCCAAAGTCGTTCCGGGTTCTTGGGAAATCGTCCCACCACGCGCTGGTTATCCGACCAACTCCACACCAATCAGTTGGAATCCCTCCAACCGCTTCCAGGAGAAGACTGATCCGCGTACGTGGGGCTTTGTCCACCCCCGTTGGTCGAACCGGGCCGTAACCGCCATGGCCGATGGGCACGTCTCGATGGCGACCCTCGAGCAGCTCCGCGACATGCGCCGCTGGTCGAATAAGGCTGATCGTCCCGATTGGAACTTCACTCCCGGCCTCTGACTTTCAGAATCTTGTATCCTATGAAGGGTGAGCGAACAATCGCTCACCCTTTTGCGTTGGTAGCTTTCGACGAATGGTCCATTCGAATCAATAAGTCAGCATTCCCCACTGTGAGGTATCCAGTTTGAATCACGATCGACCATCGACTTTCCGGAACCATGGTGCAATCCCGTTACCGGAAAATCGCGCGCAGCGAATAAAGCTCGTTGTCGCCTTGTGCGTGATCGCGATCGGTTTGATCTGGTTGCTGATTTATGTAGGAAGTTCTCTGACGTCCGGGGGGCGGAGCACACCGCGTGAGACTACGGAATCAAAGTTGGTCCATGACCTGACGCTCAAGTTAATCGCTGATCCCCGATTTGCCGACACCAGCATGGGAATCGTAACTGAAAGGCCATTAGCCATGAAAGTCGCGGGTGGTGTCAAATCCGCAAAGGATCTTGAGGCACTCAAGAAATACATGGGAGAGATTCGACCGGAAGGGGACTTTGAGATCGATGTTGAGCTGA
>JBBSBC010000104.1:0-12417 GCA_038251595.1 Phycisphaerales bacterium
GAAGACCGTACACCTTCTTGATCGACTTGAACGACTTCAATCCCTCGATCACCCCGACGAGCGATTGATTGATGACGGCGGTCGGCCCACCGGATTGGCCGATGGCGGCGTTGCCAAGGATGAGAGGTCGAGTCGATTTCGAGGTCTTGGAAACAGGCATAACCATGGCGCTCCGGTTGAAGTTGATGCGGTCGCGCCGATGGTAGCGCGGAAGACTTGGTTCTCCATCCGACGTTTGCGGGGTTTGCTCACCCTATCGCCTCCACCACCGGCCTTCGAGCCGTTACCCTGTGGCCATGAAAGCCCACCTCGCGCGTGCATTGGCCGGAGTTGTCCTGTTTGCAGGATTGGCCGCGTTGGCACAGCCAACTTCAAACTCGCCGCTGGCACCGCCGCCCAACGGGGTGCGAAGGCTTGAGCCGAACGCAGGGCGACAGGTCTTTAAGAATGCCACCGTTCACATGTCGCCCGAGCGCACGCTCGAACGGGCGACCGTGGTGATTCGGGACGGACGAATCGAAAGCGTGACCGAAGACGTTGCAGCGGACGCGGCGCACGTGGGGGGCAGTGAGTCTCAGGATTGCACCGGGCTGCACCTGTATGCGGGGTTCATTGAGCCCTATCTCGAAGTGGATGTGCCGCGTCCGGATGCCAACGCCCCGGGCACACACTGGAATGCGCGTGTGACACCCGAGCGTCGCGCGCTCGATCAAGGAGCGAAGGGCATTGAGGACAAGACGGCCGCCACGCTGCGCGGTCTCGGGTTTGGTGCCGCGGCCATAACGCCCAAGGGCGGCATCTTTCGTGGTTTCTCGTCGGTGGTCTCGCTGGGCAAGCCGGGCGATCCTTCCGCCGCCCGCCCGCCGATCTATCGCGACGATGCGTACCAGTCGGTGGGGTTTGATCTCGGTCGGGTTCGCGGCGAGCCTGAGGCCGCGCCCGACACCTCACGCTGGACGAGCTATCCGGACTCGCAGATGGGGGCCATCGCGCTGATGCGCCAGACGCTGAGCGACGCGGCGTGGCAGCAGGCCGCGCGGGCGGAAGGGCGCTTGGCCGAACCGCCCAACGCGCTGACCTCGCTGGCCGCGCCGCAGGTTTCCGCGAGTGCGCCCGCAGGAACATCACGCGCCAATCTGCACGGGTGGAATGGGTTGTTTGTATTCGATACCGCCGATTCGCTTGAACCCTTTCGCGCGGCCAAGATTGCCGAGGAGTTTCAACGGCCCTTCGCGCTGCTTGGGTCGGGGCAGGAGTACCGGCGACTGGCTGGCCTTGCTGAACTCGGCGCGTCGGTCATACTTCCGCTGAACTTTCCGCGCGCCCCGAAGGTCGGCACGATCGGCGAACAGAATGCGACCGAACTTGAAGACCTGATGCACTGGGAACAGGCCCCGACAAATGCGCGGCGGCTTGATGAATCCCTGGCTTCGGCAACCACCAACGACCGCGTCAGCCTCACCACCAGCAAGATCCCGGAGAAGGAAGGGGGTCGCGGTTCATTCGATGATCGGCTGGGCAAGGCCATCAAGCACGGGCTGCATCCGGATCGAGCCCTCGCGATGCTGACCACCAACCCGGCGAAGCTGCTGGGGGTGGAGCGCGATCTCGGAACTATCGAGAAAGGCAAGATCGCCAACCTGATTCTTGCCGATGGTCCGCTGTTCAACAATCGACCGGATGCTCCTAAGAAAGATGAGCCTGGTTATGTTCGCAACGGGCGAGTACTGAGTCTCTGGATCGATGGGCGCGAGCACGTGGTCAAGGAGCGTCCGAGCATCCTGATCGGCGGGCACTACGACATCACCCTCACACCACCCCCACCTGCGCCCAACGCCAACAGCGAGATGCGCTTGACGATGGAGATCGATGATTCGGACCGACCTGAAAGGCCCGATGTGCGGATCATCAAGACCATATCTGGTGGTGACGGACAAGCGGACAAGAAGGCTGATGGCCAACCCAACATCGAAGAGATCACCATCAGCGACTTCGCCGTCGGGCAGGGAACCTTCCGGTTCAGCTTCGAGCATACGCCCTTTGGTGAGAAGGGTGTCTTCGTGAGCTCAGGGGTGATCGAGCACGATGCCGCGGGCGCGATCACGCTGCGGGCCGAGGGTGTGCGCGCCTCGGGCCGCATGTTCACATGGGTTGCCAAGCGCACAGGCCCGGTCACGCCGCGAAAGCGAAGCCTTGCGGGTTCGTGGCCGGTCATGTTTGACCAGCCGGGCGCGAGTGGAAACCCGGTGCTGGTCTTTGATAAAGGCAACGTGCTCACACCGCAGTTGCCACCCGGTGTGCGGGCTGCGGTCGAAGGCAAGCCGATCACGGTTGACAACTTTACCTACGACGGCACGAAGATCCGCTACGACTTCGACCAGTCTCAGGTGCTGGGGCTGGATGGCAAGCCGGAGGTCGGGATCGTAACGGTCGAGGCGACGATTGATTGGTCGATGAACCCGCCGCGAATGAAGGGAACGGTCGTCGCTCCTGCCAAAGATGTTGAGGGACCGCAGCGATTCACGTTTACGAGCATCCGGCGCGCCGAGGGAGGGCGCAGCGTCTTTGCCGGTTCATGGCGCATCACCCAGGCCGATGGCCAGGCGTTTGATGCAGCATCTCCGGATGGCCTGACGATCACCATCGAGGGCAAGCCCGCGAAGCCAACAGTCAAGCTGACCTTCACCCGCAAGGACAAGCCACCGCTCGAGATCGATGCGACCAATGTTGAGAGCCGCGCGGGCAAGATTTTCTTCAAGCATCCGCTGGCGAAACTCGGGATGGAGGGCGAATCGCGCGATGAACTGACGATGGCCTTTGATGCCAACGACCCCGCGAAGGATGCGCTGGTCGGACTCGGACGACTTCCCAACGAAGAGGTCCATGCGTATCAGGCCGCACGCGTGAAGGATGACGATGCGCTGAAGAAGGAGACCGCCGCCATCGCGGCCATTCCCGCGAAGCTCGCGTTGCCCTTTGGTCCCTATGGGCTTGACGCTCTGCCCGCACAACAGAACCTGATCATCACGGGCGCGACGCTGTGGACGTGCAAGGATGGCACGACCGAGACCATTGTTGAAGATGGCGCGGTGGTGGTCAGCGAAGGCCGCATCAGTTACGTCGGTCCCTCGGCCAGCATGCCGCGGCTGCCGGGCGAGTTCAAGACGATCGACGCCAAGGGGAAGTTCATCACGCCCGGCATCATCGACTGCCACTCGCACACCGGCATCAGCAAGGGTGTGAATGAGGCAGGCCAGGCCGTAACCGCCGAGGTGCGCATCGGCGATGTGACCGACCCCGACGATGTGAGTTGGTATCGACAGCTTGCGGGCGGTGTGACGTGCGTGAACAACCTGCACGGCTCGGCCAACGCGATCGGCGGCCAGAGCATGGTGAACAAGATTCGCTGGGGGTGCGTACATCCGGACGACATGCACTTTGAGGGCTTGGGCAGAACTGGCAGCGCTCCTGCCGGTGCTGCCCAGCTCTCGCGCGGCGCGCTCCCCGGCATCAAGTTCGCGCTCGGTGAGAACCCCAAACAATCCAACTGGGGAGATCGCAACACCACACGCTATCCACAGACGCGCATGGGCGTGGAGACACTGATCCGCGATCGGTTCGCGGCGGCGAAGGAGTACAGCGGGTCAAAGTCACCCCGCCGCGATTTCGAGCTCGAAGCCCTCGTAGAGGTTCTGGCGGGCACGCGCCTCATCCACTGCCACAGCTACCGGCAGGATGAGATCCTCATGCTCACCCGAATCGCTCGCGACTTCAACTTCAAGATCGGCACCTTCCAACATATTTTAGAAGGTTACAAAGTCGCCGACGAGATGGCAAAGTACTCGGGCGGCGGCAGCGCGTTCAGCGATTGGTGGGCGTTCAAGATGGAAGTGCAGGACGCGATTCCCGCCGCGGGCCCGCTGATGGCCGAGCAGGGTGTCACGGTCAGCTACAACTCCGATTCGGACGACTTGGCCCGCCGCCTGAACGTCGAAGCGGGCAAGGCGACCAAATACTCTCACAACAACAAGGGCGGGCCGATCCCGCCGCACGAGGCGTTCAAGTTTGTCACACTCAACCCCGCCCGGCAACTGCACGTGGATCAGTTCACCGGCACGCTCGAAGCGGGGAAGGATGCCGACATCGCCATCTGGTCGGGCCTGCCGATCTCACCGACATCGCGCTGCGAGATGACGTTGGTTGATGGACGCATGCTGTTTTCACTCGAACAAGACGCGGCCCACCGCACGCAGATCGCCACCGAGCGCGCTCGACTCATCCAGAAAGTCCTCGCTCAACCTGACAAGGGGGCAGGGGGGGGCGATGATGCTGGTGACAAAGACACGTCCGCCTCCGCCGACACGTCATCCGAAGACGACCTCACCATCAAGATCTCGCTCGACCAGGCCCGCGCGGCCGGCCGCCGACTCCTTCTCCTCGAATCGCTCAACGCCATCACCGACTATCAGCGCGAGTATAACCTCAACCTGCTCCGTCGCGGCCTCGATCCACGGTGGACGCGAGCGGGCGATTGTGGGTGCGGGATTTATGGAGGGGGCAACTGAAATGTGCACACCTCACGTGAACCGATCTGCCAATCCGCACACTTCAGTAATCGTTTCACTCAAGGACTTTCACATGCAACTCTCCGCGCCCTTGCGGCTCTGCGCAATGATCTCTGCCTTCATGGCCTCTTCCCTTTGCCCGGCCCAAGACCTCATCCCCAAGGCCGCCCCGCAAAGCCGGCCGGTCATGATCTACAACGCGACGATCCACCCTGTCAGCGGTCCGCCCATCGCCGATGGCTTTGTTACGTTCGACCAGGGCAAGATCAATGGCCTAGGCACCATCGGTGCCGAGATGGATATCGAGAAGAACAAGGCCGCGGGATGGCTCATGATCGATGCCAAGGGCAAGCACATCTATCCGGGGCTCATCGCGCCTTACTCGCAGATCGGCCTGACCGAGATCGCCGCCGTTCGCGCGACGCTCGATATGGGCGAAGTCGGTCAGGCCACGCCCGAAGTACACGCCGCTGTGGCGATCAACCCCGACTCCACGCTCATTCCCGTCGCACGAACCAACGGCATCATGCTCGCGGCAGTCTTTCCGCTGACCAGCGCGACCGGCCAGCTCGCCTATTTCGGCGGCCCCGGCGGGCTTGTTCCCGGACGCGCAAGCATCGTTCGGCTCGATGGCTGGACCACCGAGCAGATGGCCGCGCAGATGGATGCGGGGCTGGTCATCAACTGGCCCAACATGCGCCCCATCACCGCGTGGTGGATGGACAAGAGCAAGGAAGACCAACAGGGTGAGAGCAACGCTGCCCTGGCGGTCATCGAAAGACTCTTCACCGACGCCGCGGCCTACGGCGCCGCCAAAGCACACGCACCCGGCGGCCCCACCGACCTGCGGCTTGAGGCCATGCGATCAGTCTTCCCCAACACGCTGGTCGTGCAGCGACCGGTCTTCGTTCTGGCCAACGACTACGACCAGATCACTTCCGCGATCGCCTTTGGAGACAAGCACAAGCTCAAGATCATCATCGTCGGCGGCATGGATGCACCGCTAGCCGCCGCGCTGCTCAAGGCCCGTGATATTCCTGTCATTATCACCGGCGTGTACCGCTTCCCCAAGCGCGCTGATGGTGACCATGACGAACCCTTCGCCATGCCCGCCAAGCTCAAGGCCGCGGGCGTGCGCTTCTGTCTGGCCAGCGGTGAAGAGGCCGCCAACGAGCGCAACCTGCCCTACGCCGCGGCCACCGCCGTCGCGCACGGGCTTGATCGCGACGAAGCCCTCCGCGCCATCACGCTGAGCGCGGCGACCATCCTCGGCGTTTCCGATCGATATGGGTCGATCGAGTTGGATAAATCCGCAACGCTCATCATCGCCGATGGCGACATCCTCGAGATCACCACGAACATCGACCATGCGTGGATCGACGGACGGAAGATCGACCTGAGCAACAAGCAGACGGAGTTGGAGAAGAAGTATCGGGAGAAGTATCGGCAGCTTGTCGAACCCGCGCCGTAAGACAGACTCGGGCGACTTCTACCGTCTCTTGTCCGCCGTGACCACCGCACCTACCACTCGATACGTCACCGGAACACCGCGAAGGGCGCGGCGTGCGCGAAGCATGACCAGCGGGTTCCAGTTGTAGAGACAGACCAACACCGATGGGCGGTGCTCATCGGGCATCACGCCCACCGACTGCACACCTCGCATGTTCGCCAGCTCCAGACCGCGATCCCCGACGATTTCGGTAATCGTCTGGAGTGTTGTGTGTGTGTGGTTCATCGGGGTGAGCCTAACCGATTTCAATGGCCCAGCGACTCTGAAGTGGCACTGTCAGGGATCGTCCATAGACATGTGTTCGCCGCAACAACGCTGACTGGATTTGCAAACTTGGCAAATCTTTAACAAATATAACCCCATTAATCGTCACTGTCCACCCAAATATGGGGGATGACAGTCGGATCGTGCTCGGACCAGACTGGCCTTGGCATCTGTAAGGATCGACTCCAGAGGTATGACATAGGCATCGCCGCGACGTGTCCGCGCGACCACAATTCCGATTGGAACGTTGGTGTCCGCAGTTACGACCAGCGCCCCGCTGTCGCCATCCGTGACAAATCGAGAATGCCACCCCCGACGCTCGATGAAGACGAAGTTATTCAAGTGGATCCAGTATCCATCGCGATAACCGATCGCTCCGACCATGCTGTGAGCACCGAAGGTCCCCTGAGTCGTACCGCTACCTCTTCCTGACTTTCGAACGAGTCGCCCTTTTGTGTGATGAGTAACTGGCTTCATCCCGCCGATCTTTCCAATACCCATGATGTTGGGATCAACATCATCAATGTGTACTTCTGCAACGGCCCAATCGCTGCTCGGCGCGTTCTTCAGGGCGTTTTCTTTCGTGCCGTAATATTCTGCATGTGATGACTCAGCAAGTGTGGCGAGCACGCCACCTCTATTCGCCATGCGACGCTGCTCTCCTGGTTGCACGATTTTTTTACTCTGAGCAACATGTTCATTCAGTGGCGCGAGGATGTGTTCGACGGTCAGTAGGTGCGGACGATCTCCACGGCTCACTATGCATGACAATGTTCCTGCACGATCTTCCTTCTCCGGTCCGATGCAAACACCGCCTGGCGCAGGACGTACAGGTTCCGTGTACATCCGATTGCCACGCCCCACAGTCATCACTGCCTCACCAACCTCCACAACATCGGTCAGATATCCGCCAAACGCCGGTGCAATCAGACACGAAGGCGCGATACGGCTTGGAACCGACTTCTTCACCACCAAAACTTTGATCGCAAGAGTTGGAAGTGTCTGCTTCCCTATTCGCTTCCGACCGACTCCGATCCCGATAATGTTTTCCGCACCGAGACCATCCTCGGTTGCTGAGCCATACACCGCTTTCGCCAGCCTTTCCGCTGCCGCCACGATCCCGGCTTGTATGGCTACGGGCGGATATCGAAAGCTACGAGCTAATTGCAGAGATGCGCGACGGCGAGCCTTGTTCCACGATCGCGTCGAACTCTTCATACGTTTCCCTGAGAGGTCTTAGCCTAGACATTGCTTGAATACACCTTCACCCAACATTAGGCCTGTACCGCAACCCGCCCCTCTTCACCCGCCCCGCCGCCAATATCCCCTCCACCACAAACACCCCGGCCAACCCCAGCAGCACCACACCCACACACGCGTTCAGCACCTTCGGGTTGATCGCCCCCTGCACGCTCCACGCACCTGCGGCTACCGCTCGCGCGCCATCAAAGATCTGAATCCCCAGCGCGGTCAGCGTGATCGTCATCACAAAGAGCATCGGCACAAAGACGTACCAGCACTTACGCCCTGTTCGATACAGCCAGACCGTCACGCCCAGGAGCGTCAGGCTCGCAAGCAACTGGTTGCTCGTCCCGAAGAGCGTCCAGAAGAGCAGGTACGAGCCCTTCGGTGTGCCATACAGGATCAGCAGCGGTATCCCCGCCGTGAGCGCGGCGGCAATCACGCCCGCCGCGCGCCCGTGCTTGCCAAACAGTTCCGTCAGCAGGTAGCGCCCAAGCCGTGTTGAAACGTCGAGCGTGTCGAACACGAACGTTGCCACCGCCATCTGCCCGAACGTGCGTGCCGTCGCTATTGCCTGTGGCGAGTCGGTGCCGATCACGCGCACAATAAACTTCGCCAGGCCATCCCCATACACGCGCCCCGGTTGACCCGCATACGCCTTCAGATCATCCTTCGACAGGATCATCACCGTCGCCAGCGCGATCACCGCCACAAAGCCCTCAAGCAGCATGGCGCCGAAGGCCACCGGCTTGCAGTGGCTCTCCTTGGCGATCTGTCTGCACGTCGTGCCGCCGCAAACCAACCCATGAAACCCCGAGCACGCGCCACAAGCGATCGTCACAAACAGAAACGGAAACACAAGGTCGGTCATGCGCGGGCTCGCCTGACCCGTGGCGCTTCCGGCCCCAGCGAAGAACGCCCCATAGTCCGCCACCGGTGCCCACGCCTCCTGCTGAATCTCAAACCCACCAAACACAATCCCCACTACACCCACACCGATGGCCAGATAGAGCACAAACCCGCCGAGGTACCCGCGCGGCTGCTGCAGCACCCACAGCGGCAGCAAACTCGCCACAAAGCAATACCCGAGAATCGCCGCGTACCACGTCGGGGCATCAAAGACCAGCACCGTTGAGACGCGTGTCCCAAGCCAGATTGCCCCCAGCGTCGCCGGCACGAAGACCACCGTCGTGAGCCACATCGGCGGCTTCAGCCTCTGCTGCACAATGCCCATCACCAGCGCGATGCACAGGTACATCACACTCGCCGCAGCCACCGCACCGCCGACATTGAACGTCGCCCCCAGCCCGGCAACTTCCTCGCTCTTTCCCAGAAACGTCGCTGTTGTTACATCCGTAAACGCGACGATCACATAAAGGAGCGCGAGCCAGATGAACGCAACCAGCGCGAGATATGCCCGCCGACTCAGGTTTACCCGCGCGATATCCGCGATCGAACCCGCCTTGTGCCGCACGCTCGCCACCAGCGCCGAAAAGTCGTGTACCGCACCGATAAAGATCACGCCAAACACGATCCACAAGAGGCACGGTCCCCACCCAAAGCTCATGCACGCCAGCACCGGCCCCACGATCGGTCCCGCCGCCGCGATGGCCGAGAAGTGCTGTCCCAGCAGGTAAAAGGGCTTGGTCGGAACAAAGTCCACCCCGTCATTGCTCTCAACCGCCGGTGTCGCCCGCGCATCATCCAGGCGATATTGCCGCGCCAGAAATGACCCGTACACCACGTACCCCGCAACAAGCGCGGCCAGCACACACACAGCCATAATCGTCAGTGACATGCCCCGAGGGTGACAGACCAGCGACCCGCTGTCAACCCTCAACACCCGCCAACCGCCTGAACAGGCATCCCGCCCCCACACAATCTTCACCAACCGCCGTGGTTATCCACAAGCTGTCACCCATTCCGCACCAAACGACCCGTCGCATCGAAGCCCGATCTTCGCTCCGGTTAATGTACGCAAGCACTTCGCAATCACCTGCCCTCTGAGGAACCCATGTTCTGCACACTCCCCTTCCGTCATCACGGTGCCGCGCTCACGTCCATCGCCGCGATTCTCTGCACGCTCGCGGCCGGCTGCGCTTCGGTCACGGTCAAGAAGGTTCCATCGCCCACGCAATATGAAACGTGGTCCGATGACGATCAGCGCATGGCCGACGAAATGGAGGGTGTGCGGTTCTATTTGCCCCGTCCCTTCGTCAATGTCTTCGAGAGCTTTCCGATCGCCACCGATGTCTATATCGCCAGTGGCGTGGCCTCGGCCGATGGCAAGTATGTGTACATCAGCAGCATTACCCCGATGAGCACACGTTCGGATATCACCCTGGCTGATGGCGGGGTATCGACAAAGGTTGTGGCCAACGTCCCCACGGCTTTCCTCCTGCACCCCCGCGACCCAGCCCGTGCTGGCAGGCCGACGCCCAACACCAACGATCCGCTCGCCGAAACGCGCTCAGATGCTCCCGACGGCAAGACCCCGGGCGTCCCCGACATATTGAAGCCCATCGCCGACGCGACAGGCGCTGGCAGCCCTGCCAAAAAAGCCGCCGAACGTGCTGAAGTCGCCGCCAAGCGCGCTGAGGCCGCCGCCATCCGCGCTGAAAGAGCCAGCGGAATGGCCAGCACCGGCAGCAACGATGCCTCCGCTTCCAAAACCGGTCAGAGCACCCGCAAGGTGACCAACAACAACGGCGCATTCGCCTACCTCCCCATGCGCGGCAATATGGATCTTGTCTACCTCCCCGATTTCGATGAGCAATACGTCGTCACCAGCAAATCCAACCTCGGCAACGCTGAGTTTCAGATGAACCTCGGCCAGGGGTGGAGTCTTCAGGGCTTCGACTCCTTCACCGACAACAGCGAACTCACCAAGCGCGTCTTCGATGTCATCGATACCGCCATCACCGCGGCCAAGACCGGCCTCTCCATGGTCTTCCCGCCCGCGGGTGCTGCCGATGCGCTCGGCGCGCTCAGGTCCGACACGTTTCTTACGCCCGATGAGATCAATCGGGCCATCGTTCAGCCCGGCGCGCCCGTCACACTCAAGATCGTCGTCGTCCACTACGCGGCAAAGGGTCTCTACCCCGTCATCAAGCCGCGCGAACTCAAGAGCCTCGCGCCTTCGTCGCTCTTGATCGATCTCTTCGCAAAGGGCGGCACCACCCCTTCATTCCTCGATGAGCCCACCATCAACGCCGCGATGGACAACTTCGACACCATGCAACGACGCTTCACCGTCCCCATCTACCCCTACCAGTACATCAGCTTCAACACCTTCCGCTTCATGGCCATCGAAGTCCTCACGCCTTCGGGCCTTCCCTTCGGCAACCTCTACGACAAGACCGGCACCACCGGCGATGCTGGCGATCGTCAGGCCGCCGACCTTGCTGAACTCATCAACCGACTCATCGGCAATGCTGCCAACCCCCCACCGCCCGCGCCAACAACAACCGATCCGTGCAGCAAGGCCGCGGTCTCGGCCGCGTTGAAGGCCCTCGGCAACGAGAACTTCCGCAACGCACTGACCGAAGGACTTCAGGCTGATGCGGCCCTCGCGCTCAGCACCACCACTGTTGATCGCCTGGCGCTCGAACTCACGGCCGCGCCCGCAGGCAAGAAGTTCTCGAACGTCACCGCCAACATCAAGCTGACACCCGCCGTGCCCGAGGACAAGCAGGAAGTCACGAAAGACTTCATTGCCGCAGCGATCGCGGCAAAAATCAAGTCGAATGCCAAGGTCGCCAACTGCTTTGAAGACAACCTGGAAGTCCAGTTCGTGCTGATTCCCTGAACACATTTCCGATCCCGATCATCGCAGGAGATCGCGCATGGCCAAACCCATCATCACCAAGGTGGATCAGTTGCGCCGCGCCGCCAGGCAGAGCGTTGACCCACAGCTCACCGCCGCTCTCGATACGTGGGCCGCGCTCACGCTCGAGAATCAACGCCAGATCGTCTTCGAACTCGTGAACACGCGCGAGACCGAACTGCGCCTGGCCTACCCCGAGGTTCTCAGCATCGGCCACGGCTTTCGCCAGATCACCCTCTCGCGCACCGGCAACATCCACAAGCAGGCCGTCACACAAGAGCCTTGCGTCATCCTGATGGTCAAGCGCAAGTGGACCAACACGCGCAAAACCACCGCCATGCTCAAGCGCGCCCTTCCCAAGCACCTCTGGGCCTTCTGCGATGTCCGCGCTGGTCGAGGCAAGTCGGCCCGCACCACACGCCGACTCTGCGCTGTCCCCACCGACATCATCTCCGCCACCGACTATCGCGCCCGCCCGCGCGATGCGCCTGACCCAACATCCATCGGCGAGCTTGTTCGCGCCTCCGACACCTCCGGCACACGACCCAGCGCCAACGGCAGTCTCACCGTCGGCATTCGCGCCAAGGGTCTTCCCGGCCTCTTCGCCCTCAGTTGCCACCACTTCCTCGCCATGTCCAAGGGCTTCAACGGCCAGCCCGTCGCCGCGGCCACACTCGCCCTTCAAAATGGCGATGCGCTCGGCGCGCTCTCGCAGTACCTGGGAAAGATCATCCGCCCATCAGAAGGGGGCAGTCTCGATGCCGCGCTCGCGACCGTCACCGACGCGGCCGCGCTCCGCCTGGCCCTCGGATCAAACCTCCCATCCTCCGCGCTCGAGTTCGGCGAACTCCCCCCCGTCACCGTGCAGGTCATCGCCCCCAAGTCCATCTCCGGGCAGCCATTACCCGCGGCGTTTGTGGCCGCGCACAAAGGGTTTGATCGCATCAGGTACTTTTCATCCGGTCCGCAGCCGACCCAGGCCACCGTCTACGAATACCAGATCACCGCGC
>JBBSBC010000105.1:0-12398 GCA_038251595.1 Phycisphaerales bacterium
TACCGCTTCAAGCGTGATCAGGGGCGCGGCATCGGTTCGCGAGACGCTGGCGGTGGCCGCGCCGAGCGTGAGGGCGGAAAGGCCGCCAATGGTCCCGTTGCCGTCGGCATCCAGACCGACCACCACCTCGCGCGTGGCCATCTGCAGCGCGGCCTCGGAGGTGTAGAACGCTTGTGCTCCTTCAACGCGCCGTGCGCTGAGGTCATGGTCTCGCGATCCGCCAAGCACCGCGCCCATCACCACCAGACCCAGCAACGCCAGCGCGATGACAAGAGCGATGGAAACGCTGCCGCGGCGAAGGGTGTGCGGGCAATGAACGGGCTTGGAGTTCGACCGACAAACCATTGAAGACCTATCGGACGGAAACAGATGCTGGTTGAGCCGGGCCGATCAATCTTGGCGATCGTGTTGACCCCCCGGCTTGGGGAGCGAACCATTGAACCCACCGGAGAGGTGGCAGAGTGGTTGAACGCGCCGGTCTCGAAAACCGGTTGACGGCTTGCCGTCACGGGGGTTCGAATCCCCCCCTCTCCGCTTTTTAGCCTGTCTGAGCGGAGACCAAGAGGTTTCAGGCGCCTAGGTGCCGCGTGAGTTTATGGTGTCGCGGACTGATGACGTGTTTGGGGTGCAAGCAGTTGAAGTCTCGCCCAGTCTCGCCAAGCGGGATCGCCGCGCATGGCGATCATCTCCAGCCGCTCGCGGGTTTGCTCATCGGCCTTGCCTGATCGGACTTGCAAGCGTGTGAGTGCTTGCACCGTGGGGAGGTGTTCGGCTTGGACATCGAGCGCGGTCTGATAGGCTTTGATCGCATCGTCGGTTCGGCCGGCCTTCTCCAAGGTCAGGGCAAGGTTCATGCGCGGGTCAGGCGAGCCGGGCATGAGTTTGCGTGCCCACTCAAACTCGGATGCGGCGGCATAAAGATCGCCGCGTGAGAGATAGATGGTGCCGAGGTTGTTGTGGGCCGCGCCGTGGTAGAGGTCGGCGGTGAGGGCCTCGCGAAGGAGATGCTCGGCCTTGTCCGGATTCGAGTCGATGACGGCGGCGGCCTCTTGCGTGAGGGTCTGGGCTAGGTTGGCGTCTCGATCGGCCTCGGTCATCGGGCTGTAGGGGCTCCCGGCTCGTCCGCTCCCATTGTGGCACGCGGCCAGAGCGCTTGCCAGCACCAATACAAGCACGACCGCGCCGAGTTTGCGTGTGTGGCAGATCAGGATCGTCACGGAGTTCTCCGGTCGGGTGGGGACGGCGCTTTGGGCGATGGCGCAAGTGTGACGGATTCAACGCCGAGGACTACACGCAATGGGAGATCAGCGCCGGGTGTGGGTGGTCCGTCGCGCCGAGGTTCCAGATCGATACGAGCCACAGTCCAGGAATCAAGCCGCTGCCGCCACGCATCGAGGAATCGCCCGAGCTGCGGCAAGGTGAGCGGAGTGAGCGTGAGCGTGGCGCGGCGGCGGAGCAGGGCGATACCCGATTTGCCGGAGGTGCGATCCGCGGCTTCCGATTCCGGCGAGAGGCTCGAGAGCACCGAAGCTGGCAGCCCGGCAAATGCAAGCACCTCGCCCGTCGATGTTGCCAGACTGGCGGGTTTGGTGTGCTGCGCGGTGAGGTGATCGGCCGATCGAAGGGCCGCGATCTCTTCGGCCATGCGGCGCAATGCAACGAATCTCGCAGTCTCGGTGTGGGCGAGTGCTTCGGCCCGCATTGCTCGCGTAAGCGCAACACCTGTGACTGCCACCGCGAGTGCGGCCAGTGCTGCATACAGAACATAGCCTGTGCGGGTGTTCATCGTCGGCGCTCCTCGGTTGCGAACGCCGGTACCCGCATCCGAAGGTTCACGCGGGTTTGGTTTCCCACGCTTGCCAGGCTCGGTTCGTCGAGCCGCCATCCGTCGGGTGCTTTGATCGCTTTGATAAACTCGCCGGTTGGCGAGGTTGAAGCTTCCCCTTCGGAGATGATTACCGCCAGGGAGGCCCCGTCGGGGCCGATCGTGATCGTTTGCGGCCGCGCGCTCGTGCCGCGTGGCCAGAGGCCCAGGATCTTCTGCAAGTTTGCCGCGGCATCTGGCGGCCGCAGGCGGGTTGGGTCGATTGACGCGGATTGACGCAGGCGATCGAGTTCGGTTTGCAAGGTCATCGCGGTGGTGCCTGTCGGGCCGGCTTGCTTAAGCAGCGCCGTGGTGGCTCGCGCGCGCTGCTTCGTCACGGCCTTGGCATGTTCGGTCCGGCGGAGGGAACCGATGCACACGATCGCGAGCAAAGCGGCCAGCAGGCCAGCGGCCCCGGCGCATTTTCTGGCTCTTGCTCGGCGGATCGACTTGGGCTCGAACTCGCCAACAAGCAGGTTCAGCGAGAATGGATTCAGCCCATCGGCTGTCAACTCGGCCGGAATGGACTCGGGCACGAGCGCCATGACGTGTTCATTGACAGCGTCAAGCTCGTGCTTCCGCATCGCGCAGGCAACCACCCGGCCGTCCGGCAGAAAGCTGCCGACGGCGTGCAGTTCCTCTGTTGATATCGGTACCTGATCTGTAAAGTTTGACAACAGCCCGGCGGGGAGTGGTCCGAGCGCGCAGATGCGCTTCGATCTGGATCGCGCCAACAGCGGCGCATCGAACACCGCCCAGAAGAGGCGCACGGCGGGGACGCGGATGATGGGGGTGAGTTCTGCATCAGAGTGGTCGCACTGCGCGGCATCATCGCGAACGGTTGGAATCATCGCTTGCCTCCCGATCCCAAACCGAGTCTCGGCAGTGGCGCTGCGGGCTCGACGAGGGCCATGACTTTCACCGCCGCGCCGCCCCCCCAACCCTCCCGACCCCCGCAATCCCCCCAAACCCCCCGAACCCCCCGGTCTGTCCCTTCCCGAATCTCTACGGAGTTCTGTGTTATGCGCTCGATCCGTCGGCCCGCAATCTGATCGCCCGGGCGGAGCGTGACCAGTCGGTCGGCATCCGGATCGTACATAAGCACGCTGCGCGGCGCATCGGGGTCGCTCCTATCTCGCACGATGGCGATGAGTTGCAACTTGAAGGCGGGCAATGGTGGCGGCGGTGGCGGAGGAGTGGGCGCGGCGGGGGGAGCAGGAGGTGCCACCCACAGGGGCGTGCTGAACACGCCGGTGTCGAGCGCGGCGAGCTGAACAGGCGCGAGAAAAGGTGAAGCATTGGACAACGCGGGCATGGTGAAGTCAGGGGTTGGCAACGGCTTGAACGCCCACCATGCCGCGGCGGTGAGCGCGAGCGCCGCAACGCTGCTAACAATTCTGGAACCTCGGCGCGTCATGTCTGCACCTCGTCGGGTGCTTCGATGACGCGTGTCACTTCCGCTTCGGTCGTCACACCTGCCCGCGTTAACCGCAAGCCTTCGTCCCGCAGCGTTACCATGCCGGCACGCTGGGCCGCGGCCCTTACTTCAACAGCGGAGGCATGACCGCCGATCAGGTCTCGGATTCTCGAATCCACCACCAGCAACTCGAACACACCGATGCGCCCCTTGAAGCCCATGTGCAAACAGTCGGCGCACCCGCGGCCCGCGCACGGGGCGTGTGCCTTCCGCACCAGCCGTTGAGCCAAAACGGCGGACAAGCTCGACGAAGCCAGGAACGGTTCGACACCGAGATCGAGGAGGCGTGCGATCGCGCCGGCCGCGTCGTTGGTGTGCAGGGTTGAGAGCACGAGGTGCCCGGTCAAGGAAGCTTGCACCGCGATCCGCGCGGTCTCCTCATCGCGGATCTCGCCGACCATGATCACATCCGGGTCTTGTCGCAGGATGTGGCGCAGACCGGTGGCGAAGGTGAGATTTTTGCGGGGATCGACCTGCGTCTGGCTGACGGAGAGCGAGCTGCCGTTGAGCCCGGCCCCCGCCGCGCCAGAGAGGTCGTATTCGACCGGGTCCTCGATCGTCATCATGTTCAGTTCGCAGCCGCCTGCGGGACGCCCAACTCCCGGGACGCCCGTGTTTGTCGATGCAATCCATGCCAGCGTGGTGTAGAGCGTGGTGGTCTTGCCGCTCCCCGTCGGGCCGGTCGAGAGCACGATTCCGCTGGTGCGGCTGACCTTGGCGAGATAGGTCTTCTCGGTTGCTGGCGGCATGCCGAGCGCGGCGAAGCTGGTGAGGTGCGGCGAGCGCGATGGATCGAGCAGACGAATGACGACGCGCTCTCCAAACGTGCTCGGGAGCGTGCTGATGCGGAGGTCGATGCGGCGGCCCGTTCGTGTGCCAGCGTTGGTTACACCGTTGTTCGACCCGCCGATCGTCACACTGGCGCGGCCATCCTGTGGAGCCCGTCGCTCGGCGACATCCATGCGCGCCATGACCTTGATGCGGCTGACAACCGAAGATGCGATGGCGCTGCCGCCCCGCAACTCTCGAACGGTGTGCAATGCGCCGTCGAGCCGGTAGCGCACCAGTGTCCGGTCTCGCAAGGGCTGCACGTGCACATCGCTCGCCCCACGCAGCAGCGCCTCGAACAGGATCAGGTCTACCAGGCGCACGCTCGGGGCCTTGCCCTCGGTACTGATGAGGTCGGCCTCGGAAGCCTGTATCACCGCGGCCAGTTCCGACTCGATATCGGCCGAGCCTTCGACGACGACGGCGGGAAGATCGAGATCGGCATCTCCGTTCGCATGAGATTCTGCGGAGTAGGCCCGGTCAATGGCCGCGGCGAGGAGTTCGGCGGATGTCACATGAGTTTGCACCGCGCGCTGCAACTGCACACCGATGTTGAACACGATGTGCGGGCGCGTCGATTCGGCGATCAAGAGACGTTCGACACCGTCTTCGCATCCCGCGCTGAGAACCAGGTGGCGACGGGCAAAGTCGCTGGGGATACGGGCAAGGAACTCGGGACTGGGGGGCGATGTCTGGGCGCCCGCGGCGGCTGGAGGGATGGAGAGGGCGGGCGCGTTCGTCGCGGCAATCGGTGATGTGCAGGAGTTGATGTCGTCATCGGACCCGTTCGGCACGCCAACCACGACCACCCGCGTTTGCCCCGACAGCATGGTCATCGGATCACCCGCGGCTTGACTTCGGGCCAACCATCATCGACCTGCGCCGCCACGACCTCGCGGCCCGAGACATACTTCAGGTCTTCAAAGCTCTGATTGCGCATGATGTTGGCACGGATGAACACGTAGAAGCGAGAGCGGCTGTCGGCGTTGTTGCGGCTCTTGAACACCTCACCGATGATGGGGATGGAGCCGAGCAGCGGCACCTGCGAAATGGTGTTGGACTTGTTCTGGATGTCGATCCCACCAACAACGACGGTGAATCCGTCGGGGATCGTGGCCACCGATTGCACGCGATTTTGCTGGCGCGCGGGGGGAAGGGTGGGCGAGGCGGCCGATCCGAGAAACGAACTGAGCGAGACGGAGTATTGCAGAAGCAGATGATCGCCCTGGGCTATCTGCGGCTGGATGGTGACCACTGTGCCGGCATCCTGAGTGCCGCCAAAGCTGGTGGTGCTGACGGTGTTGGAGGCATTGACGCTCGCGAACGGCTGCTGCACCACCGAGTCGAGCGTTGCCTGCTCGTTGTTGCCGACCAGCAGCTTGGGCATGGTGAGCGAGCGGCCGCGGTTGAGCGTCTCCAAGGCGCGGACCACAACGGAGAAGTCGCCGGGATTGAGCACCACACCCGTGAACCCCGAGGCGTTGTCAGGCCCAGCGCGGTCGCCGCCGCTGCCGCGCGATCCAAGGCCGAACAGGGATGAGAGCCGGAGCAGGGTGTCACCGGACATCACAAGCTTCTCAAGTTCAACACCGAGGTCCAGCGTCTGCCCCTCATTTAGCGTGAGCAATAGCACATCAAGCATCACCTGCGGTTGGCGGACATCGAGCGTCTTGAGCAGCGTCTCGATCTGATCAAGCACACGCGGCTCTGCAACGACGATCAGGGTGTTGGTCCCCTTGTCCACCGTGAGGAGCGTGCCTGCTTCCCTTCCACCGGAGCTTCCACCCCTGTGCCGGTCAGGAAAATGGCCGAACTGTGAGTCGGACGATTCGACGGAACGCGAACCTATCAGCGACGAAGGGTTCGGCCCTGTGGCCCCTGAGCCGGAAGGAAGCGGAGGAAGAGGGATGACGGTGGGGGCGTTGCCTTCGGGCTTTCCCAGCTTCGGATAAGCGGCCTCAAGCCCTCCGGGAGATCTCACACTTCCTTTGTTTGCCTCGTTCGCCGACTCATCCGCGGCATCCAGCACGCCCGCCCGCAGCAGTTGCTCGAGCGTCGCGGCCACCTCGGTCGCGCTCCGGTTCTTGACCACGAACGTCCGCATCGGCCGGCGCGCCGAGGCGGGGACGCTGTCAAGCCTTGTGAGCAGTGCTTGAATCGCGTCTTGCTGTGTTGGCGTGGCGGTAACGATCAGGCTGCCGGTCAGATCATCGACCACCAGTTTCCAGCGTGGATCCGACCCGGCAGCGCCGGCGCCCCCCACCGACCCGCCCGAGCCTTTCACCACCGTTTGCTCGATCAATCGCGCGACATCGTTCGCGGGAAAGTGGCGCGGCGTGTAGGTCTGCGTCTCCACCGGCTCGCGCCGGTCCAGCGTGGTAATCAGCGACTTCCACGATTCCAAACCCGATTGCGGCGCCACCAGCAGCACCGCGTTGCCATCCGGTGCGGCCAGAATATCGCCGGGTGACTTCTCGCCCGAGACCGCGTCTTTCTTACCCGACAGTTGCAAGAGCAGCGTCACCAGCTGCGCCGCGGGCAGGTTGTGGATCGGCACTTCCTCCACCACGGTGTGTGACGCGGGCGTGTCGAGGAGATTCAACAGGGTCATGACCTGTTCGATTCGCGGGGAGAGATCGGAGATCAAGATCAACCCCGAATCGCCGATTGTAGAAATCGCTCCGCCGCCCGGACCTCCAGCCCCCGCACCGCCTGGTCGCGCTCCACCCCTGCCGAGTTGTTCCACCAAATCCTTGGCCGGACGGTGCTTGGCTCGCACCACCAACGACTGAAAGCCGGGGGTCAGTTCGCCCTGCACTGATGGCCTATCGACAAGGTTAATCGCCGCAGCGCCCGCCGCGTCGGTGAGTTTCACGATGCTGTACGACGCCTTGCCGCCGTCCATCCCCCCTCCCACACCGCACTGCCGGACCGTGGTGAAGCCGCGTGCGGCCAGCGCGCGGTTCACCAGCAGCCACAACTCCTCATCTGTAAGTCCGCCCTCAAGACGGAGCGTCACGGGGAACTTCAACAGGCTCGCATCGTATTCAATGTTCAGTTTTAATCGCTGAGCGACTGTGTCCACGAGTCGGGCCAGTTCGATCTGGCCTGCCAAGGAGACCATGGGCTCATTGGGGTCAGGGGTTTGCGCCTGAGTCGGCAAACCGCTGGTAACAAGAATGAAACCGAATACGCCGACGGTCTTCCGGAGGTCCGACATTATTGTGCCTCTGGTAAACGCCCAGGCCATCACAAACTTAGATGTGCCAAACAGTCGTACTCTCAACGGGGTGAAGCGGAGCCACTTCCTTAATGGTATCAGTCGTGCAAGAAGGTAATGCGCGGGCGATGGCCGAGCACCATCTTCAAGCATAGCGGGGCCTTATGCTCGAATGTGGATAGAGCCCGAATGGGGATAGCGATAGTTGAGTTTTTCGAGCCGCTTCTGCGAGCTTTATCGCACACAGGTTTTTCACAAGTTATCAACACACGAATAGGTGGAACGGCTACCACGCCATTGAAAAACCCACCCGACACGCGCCGAACAGCGCAAGCGGGGGCGGATGAGGTGCGAAGCGTGAGGTATGCGAGGACGCGCCAACGGCCAAGTGAACCTGTTCGTGAAGATCAACCTCGAGGAGCTGGTGCCGCCGGATCATCCGATCCGCGCCATCAAGCGCATGGCCGACGAGGCGCTCAAGGCGATGAGCCGGACGTTCGCGGCCGCGTACTCGGACACCGGAAGCCCGAGCATCCCGCCCGAGCGTTTGCTCAAGGCGATGGTGCTGCTCTGGCTGTACACGATCCGCTCGGAGAGCCGCACGCGGCGTGCAAGGCAGAGAAAGAGATCGACCCGACCGATCCGCCCTCGTGGGAGCGCTGGTTCAACCAGCAGAACCGAGAGAGCGACGGCTACAAGATCAGCCAGAAGAAGAGGAAGCTCAACGAGGAGATCTTCGGCTGGCTGAAGCAGTTCGGGAGGCTCAGACGCCCGAGACTGGTGGGCCGCTGGAAGATCCAGCAACGGGCCGACGTGGCGCTGGCGACGCTGAACATGGTGAGGATGGTCAAACTGCTGGCGACATAACAACCCGGAGAATGGTCCAGCGCTTGGCAAACCAAGTTTTTCGGCCCCGTCGCCCGCGTCCCCGCCGCCGAGCCCCGAGTTCGTGCCGCGCAACTCATGTTCAACCCACGCATCGAGCCCGGAAACGGTCTGTCAGCACAAGTAAAGCGAGATCTGCAACGGCCTGCCAGTGTATTCAATCCGCAGACAGGATTGTCTGCGCCGATGAAGCCATAACTAACGATTGATAGGTCACAACTATGATGCCATTAACTGAGCAGCAGGCTTATGCTGCCGCATTTTTTTTCCTCGAGGAGTTTTGGAAGCGGGCGAAGTCCGACGACGTGGGAATGCTCTTGAGAAGCATGGCATTATTGCCTGATGGCTCGCCCGCGGACCCAGGAGTCGCGAGCGAATGGCAGCGTGCCCTCGAGGATGCTATCAACCAGGGGAAAGCCCCGGGCTTGGAACTGGAGTAGCGCCCTCGAACGATCATCTCAGATGATCTTATGACAACAACAACCCGTCCGCGGCCGCGCCGACGTTTGATGATCCGTCAGAGTTCCAGACACGCGAGCAGCACAACATGGCCAACGAGGTGGCCCGGATGCCCGCGATGACCGCGGCCCCGGCGGGTCACCCGTTCTCGGTCATGGCCCGGGCTTCATCGAGCGGCAATGCCCACGATCACGATGACAACGGCAACCGGACGGGCTCGGGGTGGGAGGATGCGGCCGGGCTTGGGTTCCGCTTCAGGTACATCTACGATGCCTGGAAACGGCTGGTGCGGATCGACCGCGCGACCAAGGCCGCGGCGGGGGGCGAACCAACTGCGGGCAACTTCGCGCCCATCGCCCTATACACCTACAACGGCCTGAACTGGCGGACGAGCAAGCGGACGGTGGGTCCGACGCTGGCGGTCGATTCATCCGGCTTACCCATACTGCTTGAGAAGCGGACCTTCTACCACGACGCGGCCTGGCGGGCCGTGGCCGAGGAGATTGATGACGACACCACCAACGCGACGGGTGTGGCGGGGACCGACCGGCGTGTGCAGCAGTTCTTCGGCCTGCAGGGAGTGAACAACGCGATCTATCGTCGTGAAGATCGGGCGACGTACGTGCCCGCGACCTATGACCCGGGACGGGCGATCCGGTTACGCCGGCCTACACCGACCCGCCGGACGGCACCTACGAGACCGCGATCTACCAACTGGCCGACCCGCAGGGGAGCGTGACGGCGGTCCTGAAAGAGGGGGGCGTGTTCGCGCGGCTGGTCGATGAGGTGGAATACGAGCCCTACGGCCGCGCCCGCCGCACCGCCCAGGGCGATTTGAACCACGACGGGTTCATGACGGTGCAGGATATCTTTGACAACTCACCCACACGTTATCCGGGGAGGCCCGCACTCGAACCTTCGCGAGCGGAGACACCGGCGGTCCTTTGACCACCGGCGCACTCTGCACTTGATCCGTCACGGAAAGTTCAGAAACTGCAACCCGCGAAATACGCGCCCAGAAAGTCAAAGATGTCCTGCACGCTGATCGTGCCGGAGTTGTTGAAGTCCGCATCCGACTCAAGTTGGAAGTACGCGCCCAGGAAATCGAACAGGTCTTGCACACTCACAACGCCAGAGCTATTGAAGTCCGCGTGACAGTCGTCGGATGGTTCGGTTCCCTCCGTACCTACGCCCGTCCGCAGCGCGGTGATAAACGCCACGCTGTCAAGCACCTGGTCATTCACATCACCAACTTCAAAGATCAGCGTGTGCGTGCCCGCGTCGAGCCGCGCCGTCGTCGTTGTCAGGTGATGGATGAGCGCGTGCGGGCTTGCAAACGCCGTGTTCACATCCGCCGTCGTCTCCAGCCCGGCGAACGAGCTGCCGACCTGCACCGCATCGCCGTTGCTGTCAAACGTCACCTGATCGTTCGGGCTCGTGCCATCCAGAAACACCAGGAACGCATCGGTGAAGTCGCCCGTGTAGAACGGAAACTCCACCGAACCGAAGATAAAGTCGAACTTCACCTGACTGTCTTCCGCGAGCGTGAAGTGGACTTCAATCGCGGCCACATCATACGACGCATTGAAGTTCTGAATGTTGTTCGACTGATCTCCGTACGTGTCAAACTCAATCGTCCCTCCCCCCGCATTCGGATCCATCGCAGAGTTCACAGCAGCCGGAGGCCCCGACGGGTCGTATCCTGGTTCGTGCACTTCCGCCAGCGGGCCGATCGCCGCGAGGCTTCCACTCGAGAGAGCGATCCCGTCACGAATCGTGACAGGCCCGGCATTGAAGTTACCGAACGTGCCAGTTTGGCCGGGCTGCCCGTTGCGAATGGTGATCGAGTTGATTGTCAGGCCGGTTGGCCGAAGGGCTGCCGCCAGAACACCAGGATCAACGGTCGGTGTGGTCTGCACATCGGCAACCGCGAGCGCGGCGAGGCCCAATGTGCATACTCCGATGAGCGAAGCAGATCGGCGATTGCTGGTACGACTGTTCGTGTTCGACATGGTGTTTCCCTTTATCGAAATGCGGGTGGCGGCAGATTGGACAGAGGTCGTCGCATTCCGGACGTGCAACTCCTGTGCCAATCACCGAGTTCACTCACACCAATTCATGGCCCCCATTGGCCCCCTCTGGCCACCGACATACGCGCCTCTGCGGCCATGTCTGGCCCGCGTGCGGTTTATGCGCATTCTTCACGTCGCCAAACGCGCCCTGTCACCGCAGGACGTTAAACTCCAGAGCCCTCTGAGTTTGGTGTCCGGACGTTTCGATCACCGGTTCAGATCCGCAAGGAGTGCGTGGTGCTGAGAAGAGCCTTTACGTTGATCGAGTTGTTGATCGTCATCGCGATCATTGCGCTGCTTGTCGGCATCCTCTTGCCAAGCCTCGCCGGTGCGCGAGAGGCCGCGCGGTCTGTTGTCTGCCAAGCCCACATGCGCGGCGTAGTTTTGGCCGCGTTGGTCTATGAGGCCGACTTCAAAGGGTTCCTCGTCGGGCCAAACACTTCAGGTTCAGACCTGCAGCAGGGTCGCCCATACGTTGAAGGGACCGACACTCCATCGCAGGACTGGGACTTTGTCTCGCCCCTGCTTGGCGAGAGCCTGAACCTGCCCACCACGCAGCTTCAGAAGTTTCAAGAGATCTGCATGACCAAGCTGCGCTGTCCCTCGAACACCGTGCGCTACACGCGCCGGTTCAGCGGGTCAGCACTTCCGATCGAAGCGACGGGCGAGCAGCCCTTCACGCTCAGTTACCTCACACCCGCGTACTTCCAGATGTACGCCAGCGGCATCACCAGCATTAACGGCCGAACGGTCGAATCGATCCCCAGTTCCGAGCCGATCGCCCTGCCGCGCGGCTACTCACCGCGGATCGATCTGATCGGAACCGTGGCCTCAAAGAAGATGATGGTCTTTGAAGGGGCACGCTACTTCGACCCTGCATACAACGGGTTTGACTATTCAACCGTCAGCAACGGAACAGGGCTTGCCGGCACGCCGCAAGGCAACTTCCTCTCACGCGGCAACGCCTTCACCGGTTCGGGCGAGAACTACCTGCGCGATGCGGCCCGCGGGTACAAGCCGAGCGACATCCTCAAGAAGATCTCGCTGCGCCACAGCGAGCGGATGAACGGGGCCATGTTCGACGGGCACGTCGAAGCGTTGAACAACGTGCAGAGTTCGGACCCTTCGTACTACGCGCCCAGCCGCTCGACACTCGTCCGACCATCAGCGACGTGGTTCTTCTTCCTCGGCCCGTTCACCTCACCATTAAAGCAACCCAACGCCGTCATTCAGTAATCTTTGTGCGCCGCGCAGCGTGACCTGAACAGCGAATGCAAAAATGAACAAGAGCCGGGACCTCGCGGTCCCGGCTCTTGTGCTTTACAGGTTCGATGCTGCGGGTGTTCAGCGATGCTGAAGCAACCCGAAGCGAAGATTACCAGCTGCCGCGGCCGCCGCGACCACCACCACCGCCGCCGCCGCCACCACCGCCGCCGCCGCCGCCGCCCTCACGGGGCTTGGCTTCGTTGACGGTAAGGTCACGGCCATCGACATTCTTGCCGCTGAGCGCGCTCATCGCAGCGATTGCCTGCGACTTGTCGCTCATCTCAACAAAGCCGAAGCCGCGGGGACGGCCCGTGTCGCGGTCCATGA
>JBBSBC010000106.1:0-12330 GCA_038251595.1 Phycisphaerales bacterium
CCGATCGGGGGAGGGACCGATCAAGCTGCATAAGAAAGGATTCGGTTCGCTTTGCACTCGAAGTGACCTCGGTGGCGCTCTGCGGATTGGCCGCAACTGCACGGGCGCGAACAGCCTGTTGCTCTTGCCATGCGTTGGTGATCGAGGTGGATTCAAAGGTCGGAGCAAGAGTGGATGCAGGAGGCTGGAAGAGGGCACTCTGCGCCTGAGCCATGGGCACGAATGCGGCACCGAGCAAAACCCAGAGCGCGGCTGCGAGGGCGACGCTTAAGACGATGATGATGACCACCTGCCTGGAACCAAACCGCGTCGTATCAGGCGCGATGCGGTGCGGACCATCCGACGATCGATCGGCGGATGATCGCGAGGTGAGATCGCCTGAGGCGATGACCTGCTCGGCATGGCGGGCGAACTCGGGGTCGATGGTGTAGGGAACGGTGCTCACAAGTGGTACGGCTGAATCACCGGCACGAAGGACGAACATCTGCGAACCGGCGGGCTCGCCGACCAGAATATCAAGCCATGCGCATCCAGAGGGAAGGATGAGCATGATGGGTACGGAAGGATCGATCTGAAGATCGAGGAATCCGAACCATGATACGAGCACATCCTCGGGTGAGGTTCCACATGCCGGAACACGCATCTGTCGCGACGGGGCGATGTTGTCGCGTGACTTGGAGGGCGAAGAGCCCGTACGGAGGAAAGGTGTGAACTCGCGCTCGATCTGGTAAAGCACGCGGTGCAGGCCGCGATGCTGCGGGCCGAGGTCGGCGTGATCGGCGAGCTGCCTGATGGAGCGGGAGGAAGCGGCGACGCGAAGCGGCATTCTGGCAACCTCAGTCCTGAGCTTCAGTCGTTGCGCATCGAGAAAGGTCACAACCTCGGAGGCGAGGTTGGTCTGGCGGCAATGCGCGTGGATTGACTGCAAAGCGGGAAGCGCGACCGCGAGGGCGTGTTGAAGCGTGACATTGACGGCGTGGATGCAGACCACCATCGGGAACATCGATCGGCCTTTGCCATCCTCGCTCGACCACATTCGACCCACGATGAACTCACCGATCTGATGTACACCACCCCCCCCACCCCCACCACCCCCACCACCCCCGCTATTCTCGCCGATGGTTCCGGTCTGACGCTCTGTGCCGGCCGCGGATGCACTCGGTGAAACGGCACCCGCAGTCGCGGCGGCGCGAAAGACGAAGGTGTGGTCAAACCCCGGCAGTGCAAGCCCGGAGTCGAGTCTTTCCCATTGGCCGCTTTCAATGCACGCGGCAATACCATCGACGTAAAGGGTTCGTTTGAAACCGATGAGTCGCTCGGTATCAAGGCCGAGGTCATCGATATGGTCGTTCCAACCCGGGTGCTTGCCGAATGCCGCGAGACTGATCTGCGGCGGTCGAGCAAAGAAGATGCGCGAGAGCGAGGGGGACGATGTTGAGTTCTCGACGCTGGCGATGGGCAATGCTCCCTGCGGCTGGCTTCTGACCGAGGCGGATCGTTCGCGGGTGGCGGGCACAAGTCGAACGGTCAACGGTGCCAGGGCAGCTCTGGTAAGGGACGGTCAAACGCGAGCCTCAGCCACATGGAGTATTGGACCTTGCCGGATGTCAAGAGCACTTCGGTTTCCCATGTTGTGCGGTCGTTTCCCGAGGGTCGCCCGTCGAACTGCGCGATCAATTGGAGCGGAATCCAAGGTCCATTCATCGTGAATGGCTCGCCCACCGGTCGATCGCCTGATGGTCCGGTGAGAAGTTCGAGAAGCACGCTCTCGGCGGCGAGCGTGACCTGTCCGAGTGGATCGCCACTCCGAACCGAGACACTCTTGCCGCGCGGCGGTTCGCCGGGGGCATTGACGATGAGCATGCGGACATTTGCGACCGATGCGACCGAGCGTGCGCCTGCACGGGGTGGTCGGTCGGTGAGGATGCTTACGCGGCAGGTCAGGCGAGAAGGATCGGCGGGGAGGACATCCAACCACCGTTGCATCTGTGCGGCGAGCGCGGGGTCGGCACTCGCGGCCGCGACGGGTGAGCCGCAGCCGAGAAGGCGACGGCCTGCCTCGTTGATGGCGGGAACATCAGAAATGGGACGATCGCACACACTGCTCGTCACGGGCGTTGTTGCCGGCAGTCCGCCGAGGGCCGAGCGTGCCGCGGCAACTTCCGCGATGCTCAATGAACGTCCCTGAGCGCCGTATCGACCAAGGGGGAAGCGATCGAATGACCGCAGATCGTTGTTGGCAGAACGATCGGCCGATGGCGGCGCATCCGTGGCGAGCGATTGCATCCACGCAACCGTGAGTGCTTGCCAGCTCATACGGACAAAGTCATCATCCGCCGCGCGGATGTAGTAAGGTTCGAGCGGCGCAGGGCCTGACGCGGTGGTGGCGATGATGCGTCTGGCCTCGTCGGCCTGAGCGGGGAGTGCGTTCCACCGGTTGAGGACGGCGGCACAGAGTTGGCGGAACTCCGGACTTTCGAGTGCGGATCTGGACTTGGAGAGCGATCTTCTGGCCGCATCAAGCTTGGCGACAAGATCACGATTGGCGGTATCGATCAACGGAGAGACTCTATCGACGGCCTCTTGTGCGCGGGAATGGATGGTGGCGAGCGGGTCGAGAATGGACGCGATCTGGCCTGTGCGCGCGAGTTCGGTTCGGAGCTCGGCGTATGAACGCGGCGCGACCACCTTGATCGATCCGCCGACCCGGACCGACCAATGCGTCAGGTAGCGAGCCGTGTACTCCGCCGCGGCCAGATCAGCCGTGCGAAACCTTTCGGAGAGTGTGGGAACGGGGTTGGAGGCCGATGGGGATGCGGGCTTCAGCGCGGCCCGCACGGAGGCGACATCGCCGAGCACTGCGGACGCGGCGAGAGGATCGAAACCGGGATCGGCGAGTTCGGAACCCACTCGAAGCATGGGTGGATTGGCCTGAACTGCCGGGCGCGACTCTTGCGCGAGGCGTGCGACGGATTCGGCGATGGCCTCGGCGGTGGTGGGAAGACCATCACCGATCTTGCGGAGTATGTTCGTGCGCCGCGCGTCGGCCCCGAGGTTGGCGGCCTTGCGAGCGACGGCGCGTGCCGCGGCCACCAATGCGTTGGCTTCGATCGCTTCGCGAGAGGCTCCAAGTCGATCGCGCAGTTCATCATCGATGATTCGAAGATCGGTGCTGAGCTCGGAATCGATGGATGCGAGTTGAGATCGCGGATCGGACTCTGCGGTTGGTGGTGCTGAGACGGCAAAACGGTCGTTGAGCCTCTGGTAAATGGCAAACCGATTCTGGAAGGCGGGGCGAGAAGCATCGACGATGTGGGCCGCGTCGAGGCGTGCGAGCGAGGATGCGAGCTCGGTCTGGTCCTTGGAAGCTGCGGAGAGAAGCTCGCGCCCGGCGGCGATGCTGGCCCTGGCCTGAACAAGCGCGGCAAGTGTCTGAGCCTCGGGTGTTCCTCCCTTGGCGGCGATGCGCGGTGTTGATGCCCCGCCGCTGCTTTCCGGAGCGGAGGTTGAGTTGTTCAGAACCTTCAACTCATCGAGCAGGCGGTCGATCTCGCCGCCGCGGGCTTCGCGATAGCGCCTGAGTTCGTCGGCAAAGGCTTTGGAGAGTGAGCGGTTGTCGAGCCATTTCATGTCGGCTTCGACCTTCTGCTTCGAGTCGGCGAGAAGGGCGAAACGCTGCTGCCAGTCGGAAATCCAATCGGGCGTGGATCTCCCGACATCGATTGAATGAAGGGCGCGCTCGGCGGCATCGAATGCCGAGAGTACTTCGGCCAGGCGCGTAAGGCCCGCCAGCCCACCATCCGCCGGGGGTCGCTCCAGCGAGTTGGTGAAGGCTGAAACGATGGACTGGAGATCGAGCGGCGCGAGCACGGCTAGCGATGTTGGGCGCACAGCGCCAGATTCGCCCGACTTGTAGAGCTCACGTGCGATGGCCTGAAGTTCGGGAACATCTGAAGCGGCACCGCCGCCACTGGCCGCGGAGTATCCGTCGTTGGTGCGCAAGGCTTCACGCAGCAAGGGATCAAGCAAGGGGAAAGATGCGGAACCCCCTTGCACGAGGAGGAGCTGCGCGCGAAGAATCTGTATGAAGGCCTCGGTGGAGTCGGGTGTCCAGGCTTTTCCCTCGGCGGCATCGGCCTTCAACCTGACGCACGCGGCGTCGAGCAGTGTTTTGAGCACGCCCGACTCGAAGATGGACCTTGCCGCATCTTCTCTGGAGGCACGCGCAATATCACGATCGGTCTCACCCCCGAGCATGGCGATGGGTGAATAAACCCATGGCACAGGAAGGCGCTGCTCGGATCGTTCCTTGAGTTCAAGATGAATGCGTGCGCGAGTCTTGCGATCTTCGTTGATCGGCAGCCGGGTCAGAAGCGGATCGGGAACATCGGGGTTGGCTCGGTAGAAGAACTCGGAAGATCCCTTCGAGTTTGGGGCCACGATGGGAAGTGTGCGTGCTGAGAGACCCGTGGCAAGATCGGCGGGCTCGGTTCCGGCGGCGGCTGCGGCGGCCATGGATGTCCAGAACTCAGTCGGACCGACCATCGTCTGATTCATGCTGCGATGACCTAGCAGGCTGAACGCGCCGAGCATGAGCAGTCCCGTCGCGGCAAGACCATAAACCAGCCCACGCCGGGCTGCCTGCTGCTTGCCGGTGCTGACGGCGGTGGTGACGAGTCCTTTCTCGCGGAAGACCTTGCTCATGAAGAGATCGCGCAGGAAGAACGAACGGTCACGTTCCCAGGCTTTGCCCTCGGGGAGTGACTCGACGGGGACGCCGAGAGCCTCGGCGAGCTTGGCATCAAGAGCTTCGCCCTCGCGCATGGAACTGGTGAAGTAAATCCCGCGCAGGAAGAGCGGCTTGGATGACCATTCACCCGCGACAAAGATCATGGAGAGGTAACGCTTCAATCGGGGCGCGATATCCATGAGCGCATCGGGGAACTCGTAGAGCGCATCGACCTGCGAAGTGCGGCTGGCTTTCGAGTCTTCGGTGTGCACCGGATCAAGCAGCAGCCCGAGCCTTCGCCTGACAAGTCGTCGGCGCACGGTGGCAAGGTGCTGATCGACCTGCTCGGGATTGAACGGGGCATCAAGAGGCGCGGGGTTTGACCAGCCAACGATCTGGTGCTGGAGCTGCGGATCGGCGATCTCATCAAAGAACTCACGGAATCCGTTGATCAGATCGCACTTGGTCACCACGACATATACCGGAAATCTGACACCCAAGTTGCGCTGGATCTGATCGAGCTGCTGCGCGATCTTGGTGCCCTTATGCTCGATCGTCTCCGCGCTGTCGCGAACAAGGCTTTCGGAGGGAATGACCAGCAACATCCCGTTGATCGGGCAGTTGGGACGGCTGCGGCGGAGCAGCTTGAGAAACTCCTGCCACTCGCTGGTTGCGCCGGGCTCAACCTCCTCGAACATCAATCGCCCGGCGGTATCGAGCAGCACGGCATGGTTGGTGAACCACCAGTTCATGTTGAGTGTGCCGCCCGCGCCCTGCAACTGATCTTGCAGACCGGGCGGAAAGCCGACGTTGCAATGGCGGATCGCCTCGGTTTTGCCCGAGCCCGGCTCGCCCACGACCATGTACCACGGAAGGGCGTAGAGGTTCTTGCCGGCATCGCGGAACTTCTGCACGCCGGCCTCGAAGTTCTTGCGTAGGTCGTCGAGCCTGGCACGACGCGCAGGCTCGGATATGGCGACAAACGCCGCGGCCGAGTTGCCGCGAATGGCCTGCTCAAGAGGTGCAAGCCTGCGGCCCTGACCGCGAGCAAGGATGTGCTCATAGCCAATCAGCAGGAGACCGACCACCGCGAGCCCGGCCACAAACGCTGCGATCGCTTTGGGCGATTGAAGCAAAATAAACGCAGAGATGAGCACGGCGAGACCAACGAGCACGACGATCAGTTGCACGGCGCGCGAGAGCTGGGTGAACCGGTTGAGAAGTTGATTCATCGATCCGTCCTCCCGGACGGGGTGGTGGAATCGGATGTGGAGACACGCCTGATCTCATCGAGTGCGCGGATCAACTGCGACCGCTTATCGCGATAGAGCACGATGTTGGCAAGAAAGACCGTGACCGCAAGCCCGGCAAGAATGATCCCGACACCCACCAGCTTTCGTGATGGTGGCTCGACAAGATCGGAGGTGTTTACCGAGTCGTAGGCTTCAGGACAAACTTTCGCAGCGCGATCCGCGTCAAGCCCGGAGCGAATGCGTGACGCGATCTCCGTCATCTTGCGTCGGAGAAAGTCGGGCTGGCCACGATACCAGCCCGAAAAGCCAAGACCCATGCACGTATAAAACACGGCGAGCCGCTGAGAGGCGGCATCTGAGGTGTCGGCGAGTGTGGCATCAAGCTGGTCGAAAAAATCCTCATCACCCGCGGTCTGGCCGCGCTCGGCGGCCAGATCCTGCCACTGCTTGGCATAAGGAAGGGCGCTGTTGCGTACGAGCGCATCGATGAAATAGATGAGTACGATCTCGGTCTTCGCAAGTTGATCGGCAACGGCGGGGTCGGCCGCGGCGCGTGTTCGCGCGTCATCAAGCGTCTCCGTGATCTCGGCCCGCAACTGAGCCATGGGAGGGCTCACGCCCTTTCTTGCGCCGCGATGAATGCGGCAGACAAACTGGAAGAACGGTTCGCAGGCTTCAAGCAACGTCATCGCGGGTACCTTCTCCGGTGTTGTCCTTCAACTTGCACCCGACAACTCAGCGGGCCACGCCCGATACTCCACGCAACAACGATTCGGCATAAGCGGCCACGGCGGCCATCAGCTCGCGCTGCGTCGCCTCGACATCCGATGCCGCGGCCAACTGTTGATACTTCTTCCAACAGCGACCTTCGACATTCCAACTTCCTTCATCACGAGCGGCACGCGCAATCTCGGTTGGGGAGAATCGCTCGACGTGCTTCTGCGCAAACTGCCGGCCGGCCTGCCCGACGGCGGCGGTGAGCGCGGCCGTTACCTGGCGCAGTCTTTCAAGATCATGCTTCAACTGGGCCGCGCTCGGCTCGGCATCGCCGACGACGAATCGAGTGAGAGTGGGCCTGAGCGGGGCAGGACGCTTCACCGCAGACTCGGGCGCGACCGCCTTCCACGTCGTCCAAACCAGTTGATCAAGACTGGCGACGAAATCGATGAGCAACTGGGTGGCTTCGAGCACGCGGGCCGCATCAAGCTCATCATCGGGTTTGTGCTGCAGGTTCTCGGCCAGCGCCTTTGCCTGAGGTTGCGGCCAAACACAGGTTGACCCACCTGTAGGCTTGGAGCCCGCGGGGCTTTCGAGCAGCCCCGCTTCGCGGAGTTGCCTCTGTGCCACCGACCTTTGTGCGGGGGTCATCGAAGGCACAAGTGCGGCGAGCCGCGCGGCCAACGAGTTCGGATCAGACATCGCCGCAGATGAGGCCAGTTCCGCTTCAGCGCTGCCAGATCCGACGGTCTGCTTGATCACGCCCTGAATCTCCGACAGCAGGCCAGACAGGCCGCGAAGGGTGTCGGATCGCTGGTCGGCGGGAAGGGCAGCGACATCACGCTCGATCAGCAAAGCCAGCCGCGACCCCTGGTGGGCGTGGTCGTGGCCCGCCGGCTCGCCGTGCATAGCCAGCAACCTCGACATCAAGGCGGTCACTCGCTGCCGTTGGTCGCTGGATGGGCCGCCTGTTGCCACGAAGTATCACCTTGAAAGAACCGACTCATGTCCTGACCATCATTGATGACCTCGTGACTCTACGGGATGCGCGATCGGCTTGCAAACCGCACGCGACCGGAAGCACTCGAGTTTATCGGTCTTTGCATAACGGTGAAACCGACTGTACGAGCATGAACGGGCAACCGCGGACGAACTCGACCGGCATTTCAGAACGATGCGCCGTCTGCCTTTCCATCGGGCCGATACGTTCATGCCCGATTCGTGGGCCGACAGGAGCCTTGCCATGCACTTCCGCCGCGGAACTGGTCGCACATCAAAATCCGCCATCCTTCTTGGTCTTGGGTTCATCCTGAGCGGGTGTTCAGTTGCCCCATCGCCCACGCGCGCCGCGATCGAGCGCGGTGATTCCCAAGCGGCGCAGACCGAAGAGCGACTTGCCCCAATGGCGAACAACCGACGCGGCTTGCTGGTGGCTGGTGACGGCTTTGGTCGCATGGCCTATTCGGGCGAACCCACCGTCTCCACCGTCTCGGTCGATGACGACTCAAGACTTCGTCCGTGACCATCACTCAATGACAAACGGCTTAGGTCCAAGGATCGCGGCGATCTGCTTTGCGAGCGGAATGGCCGCGGCCTGGCTGCCGCCTGCGCCAAAGGCGAGTCTAAAGCCCACATCAGCAAAGCGGCCATCGCGTCCGGTGATCGGCTTCGGAACCATGAACGGTCCACCGACTGTTCGATCCGACAAGGCTGAACCTCCGATGATTGCGACGGGCACACCCTGACGGCCACCGCGTGCTGCATCATCGTCGTTGGCATAGATAAGTTCGGCAACATTGCCAACCAGATTGTGCAACTTCTGATCATCCGCATCCACGGGTCTGAACCAGAGCACGCGATCATCGAGATCGAACGGCGCTCCCGTACCTGGTGCATAGCTGAACCGGTCTGGGAGCGCGTAGTAATCTACAAACGATCCCTTGTCAGGTGATGCGCGCTGAATCTTCAATGCGTAGTCGTACTGCAACTGAAACGCCTTGTCTCGCAGGTTCCACACCGATTCGTTCGAGTCGCGTGCAAACTTGGCGTAGGCCGCGGCCCACTCCGATGCTGTCGGCAACCGACACCCCACCGCGCCCGCCGCCTCGATCGCCGCGCTGGGTGTGACCCAGTGCATCGGATGGTTCAACGTAGGTTTTCCACCAAACTCATCTTTAAGCCTTCGCCCCGAACCCGTGCGCGGCGCTTCAGCGGTGAGTGTCGGCTCATACGCGCCATCACCCGATTGGTATGGAGACTGCGCATCCAGCCAGTGTGTTCCCTCTCTCATCGGCGAGCCTGAAGGCCACACCCATGCGCGTGGCCCATACCAACCCTCTTCATCCTCCGGCACATCCAGCAGCGTCCTGAACTGAGCCCACTTCCCGTCGGTCCGACCGACCAGTTTGATCCAGACTTCCAACGACACTTCCGAGTCGCCGATGTACACGACATCCGCGCCGAAGCCGGGTCGCTCCAGTTCCACCCGAAGAAACTTCAACCGCGTTCCGCCGAGGTTGAACTCAACGCTCGCCGCATCTGGGCCGCTCACACCGGGAATTCCGTCCAGTCCCGGACCGAACGACTCGGGCCTGGGTACTTCCTTCACCTTTGCTGGCGCACTCGCCAGTGAGCGCAAGCCCGCAATAATCGCGGCCACATCCTTCCGTTGGGCGAACTCCGCCGGCAACTTGCCCGCCTGCTCAACAAACCGGCCCGCCGCGGCCTGAGCACCTGCATCCACCGCGTTTCCCGACTCATCACGAAGTCGATACACCATCGCGTGGAAGCGCACACGCGTGTCGGTGATCCGCTCATCGGTGACGCCGAAGTTTTTCATCGCCGCGAAGCCGCGCCGCAGCATCTGCGCACGGACGGCCTCATCACCCGTGCCAGCGTTCATCGCCAGCGATGCGTGGTCGTTCCATGCTTTCGCCAGTCGCTTTGTAAGGTTTTCGACCAGCTCATTTCGACGCCCGTTCTCGGTCACCGTCTTGCTCACCCGACTCACAACCATCGCTCGTAGATCTCCGACCTTAGAGAGATCAACATCCTTTCCCGGCCAACCAATCTTCGGCGAACTCAGCCGCTCCCAGGTCGCCAGCACCACTTCCGTTTCTTCCTCATCCGCACCGAACAACTCGTCGAGAAGCACATTCGCATTCTCCTCTCGCTCGATCCTCTCCAGCCGTTCGATTCGTGATCGCACCAGCGAGATCGCTCTCGATACTCCCGCCTCCTTCCCAAGCGGATCACCCACGCACGTTCCCCAGAGTTCCACCACGCTCGGGCCACTTCCCGTTTGTTCGTTCAGCCCGAACCCCGCACGCAGCAAGCCATCCAGTCTTGATAAACTATTTTTGAGTTGAATCGCCCGATCAAGCCATGTTCCGAACCCACTTGCCGCCGGAGTCGCGGCGTGCGCGATCACCGCACTCGAACCCAGTTCCTGATTCTTCAAGGTCTCAAGTGCTCGCCCCACCCACATCTCGCGTTCGGCAACAATGGCACCAGCAAACTCCACCGCCCATCGCGGCTCACCAGTTGATCGCTCGGGCAATGCCGGTATCTGACCGTCCAGTTCAATCAGCGCGGCCCTGATGGTCCGCATGGTCGCGGCCAGTTCATCCTTCTCAGCGGACTCCAGCCGTTCCAGCGCACGATCGCGCCGAACCTGCCACTCGCGGTTCATTGCCTCAGAATCTTTCGAGACCGTGGACTCGCTGCGCAGTTGACTGACCAGATCCTCCCGTGACTTGGCCGCATCGCGCTTGAACCCGCCGATGACCCCATCAAGCGATCCAGTCGCGGCCGCAAGTTTCTTCAGCAACGTCGAGCTATCCGCCTCAATCCGGTCCTTGTTCTTCTTGATCCATCCGAGTTCCGAGAGGTCATCGACATCGGCTGTCAACCGAGTGATTTTCTGCCGCAACGCCAGGTCCATCGGCACTCGCGCCGAAATATCACGCTCGTATTCAGCCATACGCTCGCGGAGCAGGGCCATCGACTTTTCTACGCGCGGAATCGGATTCGATTCCGGGTCAAGAGCCGGAAACCTGTCGGCCAGTTTCAACCATGCATCAAACCCCGCCAGACCGAGCGTGCCGCCCTCAGCCCCTGCAACTTGCGCGGCCAGAACCTTGTGGTCCTCACTTCTGAAGAGCTCATCCACATCGATGTTCTTCCATTGTGAACTCGCGAAGTATGCTAGCCGACTTCCGACCTCATCAACCCGTTCGATCGATTCGAGCAGTTCCGCCGCCGGCGCATCTGGGCCGCCAAGCCCCGCCGCAACCAGACGATCGATGGATTGTGCGAACGCAGCGACGACCGGGTCATGCACGTCTTCAAGCACTCGCGCCGAAACCCTTAGTCGGTCCTCAGCCTCCCCGATCTTTCGCAGCACGGGCACCATTGTGGTCAGCTCATCGCTCACCGCCGCCACATCCTCGCCACCGTTGATGCCCGCCACAAGTCGCTCGTCAAGCCCATCGAGCGTCATCGCTGGTGCCGACCAGCCCCTCTGCTGAAACTCCGCCACCGATTCACGCACGATCACGATTACTGGCCATTCCTCAGTCATAAACTCTTTGAGTTTCGCAATTCGATCCGTGAGTTCCTCGGTCCTGGCGACACCTTCATCACTCAGCGCGGCCTTCGTCGGCCCTGCACCAACTCCGGCCCGCAGAGCTCGAAAGTCTGGCTCACGAACTTTCAAGCCTGCGATCACCCCCGGATGCACGCCGCCCTCACCCATCGAACTGATCGCGCTCAGAAACTCCGGAGAGAGCGATTCATACATCTCGCGTCTGCTCGCGAATCCCTTCGCATCGCTGGCACGCCCACCACCACCACCAACTCCACCAACTCCACTTTGCACCGGCCTATCGACCTTCACCAACGACCACAGCCAGTTGTAATACTCATCGCACACCGCCTGCCAGCGCTCCGCAGACTTCGGATCCTCCATCCATCGCTTGCTGCTCAGTTGCTCGGGGGTCGGCGCAACCGCCGAGGTCTGGCCCAGCACGAGGTATCCTGCAACGCTGCCGACCAAAACCAGACCCGCGATCGTTACGCCAACTTTCAGGCCGCGTCCCGGGCTTGTTCCGCCCTCAGCAAGTGCCCGCACGGCGCCAGCAACATCGTTCAACCCGAACTCCGCCGTCTCCTCTCCTGACTCGGTGACCGTTCGCAGCGAAGGATCGAGAAGCCGATTGGTCAGTTCACGCCACCCTGCCCCGCGCGGACCAAGTTCCTCCCACGCGGGAGATGCGGCCAGGGGCCAACCGCCGCCATGCTCTCGCCTCATCGTCAGCGCATACAGCAATCGACCCAGCGCATTGAGGTCATCCGCAAAGGCATCGGTTCCGAGCAGCGCTGCCGGTGCAGGATCGCTCAGCACCACGCGCCCCGTGGCCGCGGTGCGATCTTCAAGCATTAGCACATTGCTGGCCTTCAGATGACCATGCGCGCGCCCCTTCGTCTCCTTCAGCAACGCCAACCCCTCGACCACGCTCATCGCAACATTCGCGAGGATGCGCTCGTCGATCTTTGCCGATGAACCGATGATGCGCGCGAGCGAACCTCGCTTTGCGAGGTCCATCACGCAGTACGCCCCCCCACCCCCCC
>JBBSBC010000107.1:0-12253 GCA_038251595.1 Phycisphaerales bacterium
TCATGCTCCGTGCAAGCCGAAAGGTCCTCAATGACTAAGCATACACCTCAAGGAAAACCCGCCTTGTCGCCTTGATCTGCTTGTTCAGCATCTTCCGATCCCACGTCTCCACCGCCGGCCTTACACCCGGATCAACGGCCACATACTGCTCAAAAGCCGACTCCGGCAGAACCTTCGCCATGTTCTGAAAGATCCCGATCTCCATCCCCGCAAGCCCGCAGATATAGACCAGTGTCCTCGGGCTCGCCAGCATCTCCCCGAGCTGCTCGCGGTGCGAGATCAACCGATCCTGCACATACATCCGCCCCTGCCCATCATCCTGCTTCTCACGGCTGATCGCCGTCAGATAAGTAAAATTCTTATGTTCACCGGCAAGCTTACAAAAATCTCGATCATACATCAGGTCCGTCGTATACGGTGACCCCATCACCAGCGCAACCTTGCTCCCCTTCCCCCCCGACCGCAGCAAATCCATCGCCATTCCTCGGAACGGCGCAATCCCCGTTCCCGTCGCAAAGAACACATAGTCGTGCTCTTCAACCCGCGCCGGAACCAGAAACCGCTTCCCGTTCGGCCCGCTCAGCCGAACCTCATCGCCAACCTGCAGATCACACAAGTGGTTCGAGGCCACCCCCAGAAACAGCTTGTGCGTCTCCCGATCCTCATCAATAGTCCGCTTCACCGTCGTCGAGATGATCTTCCCCTCACCATCCTCACCCGCGCTCGGCGAGGCCACCGAATACAACCGCACCGCGTGCGCGCGACCACGCTCATCCTGCCCGGGAGCAATCACCCCGATCGACTGCCCGGGCCTCACCTGGCCAACCAGGTTCGTGCCCGTCACATCAAACTCCATGTGCCGCACAAACCCCGCCGCTTTCTTCGCCGTGCAGATCTCCGTCTTGCTCACACGCGCCACCACCGGCTCGTGCGGCCTGTAAATATGCATCCTGACGTCGGGCAGTTCGATTTCGGCCGAACGAACCGCGCCCGCATTTCCTCCCGCAGGAACCGGCACCAATGGTGTTGAACTTGACATCAATCAAGCATCTGACCGCTGAACGCAAGAGTCAACCCGCACGCTCCACGACCTCAACTTCTCCGCCCGCTTCAGTTCGATTCCTCGCCCCTCGCCACCGAAATACCCGCCATCCGATAACCCCCAGCACCACCAAAACCAATACGCCCGCAGCGATCGGTGCCACCACCGCAACTATCGACATCACCACCGCCCACACACTCTCCGCCGCCGAAACAATCGGGTTTCCCATCCCCGCCGTGGTTACGGTTGAAACAGCCCGCGTCGCCACGCTCGTTGCCTGCACCGCTCCCGCAAGCCCCCCTCCGGCAACAATCGCCGCCGCCCATCGCAACATTGGGCCCGCGCTCCCGCCCACATCCACAAACTGCGATCCCGCAACAATCGACCCGGCCACCACCGCCGCCGGCGAGGCCACAACATCCAACGCATGGTCCAGCCACGGCACCCAATACGCCACAACCTCCAGCAGCGATGCGGTTGCAAACGCCACGATCGCAGCGTCCGACCCTATCCACGACATCCCCGACCCCAAACTCACCTGCCCCGCTCGCGCCGCCACCGCCAGAACCAGCAGCGGCACAAACACCCTGAACCCGCACGCCGCGGCCAGTCCAAGCCCAACCATCACACCCAGTACAGTTTCATAGATCATGTTCCCATCATTGGTCGGAATTCGACCCCTCAAGTTTCCCGACCCGTCGCCCGGGCTTCCAGCCCGAGTCCCCGCTACCGCTCCCCCATCCCCACAAGATCAACCATCCTCCCCAACTCGCCCTACGTTCTCCTCCCGCCCACAGAGACAGTTCACCAAATCTCCAACCTCTGCCCCCCATCACCATGCCCAATCCCCTCTTCCTCTTGGTCTTCATCGTGCTCGCAACCTCACGCCCCGCGTGCGCGCTAGAGCAGTCGCAACAGCCATCGCAACAGCCATCTCAACAGCAAGAGCTTCTCTCCCTCGACAACACCTACGCCACACCCGTTCCACCTCGCGCACCGTTCATCCACAACCGCGATTCCATACCCGATCGACCGCCCGTCATCCTCCTCTGGGAAACACGTCAGGAATATTCCCTCAAAACCAAGCTCGACACCTCCGATGGCAGCGTCGAAATCACCCGCTCGGGCTCCTCCGCTAACATCGTCTTCGGGCCTGAATATGACCTGCAGGTCAGCATCCCCATCGACTACGAGACCTCCCACTACCGCTTTCGCGGCATGATGGGCCTCACGCCCGATGGCCGCTATCCGCTCCTCGATGCCGAACAACTCTTCCTCGCCCCCAACGTCGAAGTCGCCATCAACGAGCACTACGGCGCATTCGTTGGCGGCATCGTCTCGCTGGCTGGTCAATACGACATCTCAAGCACCGACTCCGCGAGCTACGGCGGCTTCGCCGGCGTGCGCTACAAGCCCGATCCATCGCTCACACTCCGCGCCGGCCTCGCGGGCTTCACGCAGATCGAAGACGATGTACTCATCCTCCCCGCCATTCAGTTCGATTGGAAGCTCGACGAGCGCACCCGCCTCTCCGCCGAAGGTTCGGAGTTGCGACTCGAACACGATCTCGACGAATCATGGACCATCAAGCTCGCCGCAGCGTGGGAGATGCGCAGCTTCCGGCTCGACGACAACGCGCCCATACCACACGGTGTCTTCCGCGATCAACGCATCCCCATCACCTTCCGCCTCGAATACGTCCCCCACGCCGCGCTCCGCTTTGAAACGTGGGCCGGCCTCCAGGCCTACCAGCACTACCAGCTCGACGATCCCAACGGGGTCAAGTATCGTGACGAACGCGCCGAGCCAACCGCCATCATCGGCCTCTCCGTGCTCGTCATCTTCTGATCACACATCCCCCGCTAACAAACCACTCGCTCCCCGCTTCAAGGGCCAAGAAGCGCACGTGTGCGCGCGCCGGCGCAGCTCCACACGCCCAATCCTAATATTTTCTACATTTTTATAATCCCTTGTCCCGCCACAACTTGTCGTCTCAAACCCGCCACCTCGCGCGCGCCTGCGCGCGCACAAACGCGCCACGCCACCCCTTTACAGAAGACCTCCCCTGTTCCCGCTCCCCCTCCCAGTGCGATGGGGCCGGGGGAAGGGCCATGCCCTTGCAAAGCCAACCCAACTCCTCAAAAGCTCCCCCACACCCTCACCCCGCCGAGCCCCCATGCCCACCCACATCCAAATCGCCCACCTCGACTCCATCGCACTCGCCACCCTGCACACCGCCATCACCACCGCCACCAATCCAGACGATCTCTGCACCGCCGCCATCACCATGCTCCGCTTCACCGTCAATGCCCGCAAGGCTCACCGCCAAGCCACCTCCAAAAACAAACCACTGGCCGCGAATCGCGGCCAGAACATCAACCCCATCGCATCCACATCCACTTCCCAGCCTCGGCAACCCTCAGCAGGCCTTGCCCAGCGGAACAGCCTCTCCATCGAACTGAACGCCGACAGCAAACCCACTCCCCGAGGCGCCGCGGCAGTGCCGCACACGCCCCAGTCGTTGCCCGGCGCTCTTCCCATCAGGCCCAACAGCCTTGATCATCACCGTGCTGCCGATCGGCATTTCCAGTCGCGACCACAACCCACACCCTGTCCGCGACGAATCGCGGATAAACACCGCCACATCCCCAAGGTTCTCACCCTGCGGACCCGTCACCGACACGCTCGCCTCACCGACAACGTTCTGCCGATCAAACCCGCGCCGGTCCTTTACCGAGTCCTCGTAGTTGTCATACACCAGCTTCTTCAACAGCCGAACGCCCGCATTGGCGAACGACGATGCCGAAGGCTTACCGCTCGAAGACGATGGATTCGGGGGCATAAAAAACGTCCGTGTTGCTTGATGATGTCCGACCTGCATCCGATCAACGTACTACCCGTTCTTCAGATCGCTCGCTGTCGCGGCCCGTGAACAAGCGTTGCATCCCACGCCGTGCGCGCCAGTTGAATCAAATCAATTGACACCCGCTCCGTGATGCCCACAAACTGAAACCCCACATCGAACATCCCGTCCGGCCGCGGCCGGTTATGCACCGGGCGTGCAGGCACACACATGCTCAGCCCCGCAACAGAAATTTTCACGTTCACGCTCGCACCCGCAGGCAGGATCGGCACTGGCCTGCGCGTCGAGACCCTCATGCCCGTTCGAGAGATATTCATGACCGTGCCATACTGGCATGTCGTCAGCGTGCAGCGCACACGACCACCCCGCCGGCGTTCGTCATGATTGTTCATCGGCTTTTTGATTCCAGCCATGGTGCGGCTCCTTCTGTCTCATGTCGCGGCAAATCATCTCCAACCAACGGCGTAGGCGCGACGAAGTCTTGCCGTTCACGCAACAACTCCACCGCTCTCATCGTGCATCGCCATTTTTTTCAAGCGCGGCCAGCCGCACCATCGTGAATGTGTACACGCACCGTTCGCCTATATCACCTGCACCAATAACGCAGTCCCACACCCACGCGCCCGATAACCCGCCGCGCTCCCATCACCCGGCCACCATCTCCCCGAGCAAACGATGATCCTTCCAAGCCCTGAACACACTCCGCCATCGACGAAGGTCGTTCAGATCGATCTCCACCGAAAGCACCCCCTCTTCCGCGCCGAGTTCACCCAGAACATCGCCTCGCGGGCTGATCGCGAGCGTCCCACCCGAATATTCAAGCGACGGGTCTCGACCCGTCCTGTTCACGCTCAGCATGAACGCCTGATTTTCAATCGCGCGGGCGATGCTCAATGTCCGGCGATGAAACTCCCGGGTCCTCGGCCAGTTCGATCCTATCGCAAAGACCTCGGCCCCCAGCAGCATTCCCCGTCTGAACAACTCAGGAAACCGCAGGTCATAGCAGATCGCCGGACAGACCTTTGTCTCGCCCCACGGATACACCACCACCTCACCACCCGCTGTAAATCGCTCCGCCTCGCTCGGCACACCAAGTGAAAACGGATGCACCTTGGCATATTCGCACACCAACAACCCATCACCCCCACCACTCCGCCCCGTCACCGTGACCATGTTGCGCCCGCGCCCATCCTCGCCCACCACGGTTCGCGAGCCATGCACCGTCGCGCCCGTTCGCTGCGCCAGCCGTTCAAGATACCTGAGCGTCTCATCATCACGATCCGCCGTGACATCAAGATTGAAGGAAAACCCGGTGTCAAACATCTCGGGAAGAACCACCAGGTCCCCTGAAACAATCCCGCATCCGGCAAGAAGTTCGTCAACTTTCTGCCGGTTCGCCGGTTTGCTTTCCCAGACGATGTCGACCTGAACCAGATGGGCGCGCATATGCAGGAGTTCCTCGTGTGAGACCGATCATAGAGCTTGTTCTACCAATATGAAATCTGCTGACCGGTCGTTCGTTCTGCGTTGGGGCGTGGGCAGTTGCAACGCAACCCGCACTCGGTCTTTCCCAATCACGGGGGCATGGTCATGATCTGCAAAGAGGTGATGCCGGTGACGCACGAAGCGCCAATCAACACGCCCATTACACATCCTCGTCAATCGCGAGGCAACGAGCCGATTCCCCCGCGACGCATGCCGCGCATCCTCCTCGCAAGCAAGTCACCCAGGCGGCACGAGCTTCTCTCCGCCGCTGGAATCGCCCATCAGGTGATCGAGTCCGGGGTCGATGATGGCCAACTGAAACCCGGTCTTGTCTCTCCCGAGGAGTGGGTCGCAGCCCTTGCCTACATGAAGGCCGCCGCCGCCGCCTCGCGCCGAGTTTCCATCCCCGGCTACACACAACCGACCGAACCCGAAGTGATCGTCGGTGCCGACACGGTGGTCATTGATGATGGCGAGATCATCGGCCAGCCGCGAGATCGCACTGATGCCGACCGCATTCTGAATCGACTCGCCAATGGCTCACACTCGGTCGTCACCGGCATCGCCCTGATCGATGCCGCAACCGGCCGCCGCGAACTTTTTTGGGACCGCGCCGAAGTCTGCGTCGGCCCGATCCCGGCTCTCGAGCTCAATACCTACCTCGATTCAAACCTCTGGCAGGGAAAGGCCGGCGCGTACAACCTCGCCGAACGTCTGAGCGCGGGATGGCCAATCACCTACGAAGGTGACCCCGGCACCATCATGGGCCTCCCCATGCTCATGCTTATCCAGCGCCTCGAGTCGTTCATCCGATCCTCAATCTAACCTGCGCGGCACCCGTCTTTCACCGACTTGCATCCATCGCCAAGCACCCAGCACCAACGGGCTAACATTCTCCGATGGTGATCAAAGGTTCCCTACTCGCGGCCACGACCATGCTCCCTTCCTGGGTCGTGCTGCCGCTCGCCATGATCTCCATGCTCGTCATCGCCTCGCACGTCCTTGCCATCCACCAGAGCGACCTCCCGCTGCGCCGCCGACGCATCCGCGTCGTCAATGGCTTCCTCCTCCTCTTCGTGACCGCCCTGCTCGCTTTCGCACTCGGAATGGCCGAGGTTGCCGGCCGACCCGCCGAAGATCCCGCCGGAACCCGCCAGTTCGTCATGGTCTGGATGACCATCGTCGGCCTGCTCGCGATCATCGTCATGCTCGCCGCGGCCGATGCCGTCAACACCGTGACGCACCGCATCGCACAACGCCGCACACTCCGCAGGCAGATGCGTTCAGAACTCGCCGCCGATCTGACCACCAAGCACGCTCTCCAGCGAGCCTCGCCTCCCGCCCCCCACACAACGCGCCCAACCATCGCCGGCAGGCAGGATGCACGACGCGGTGGCTGAGCCGCACCCGCACATTCCTGATGTTGTGACCAAGGCCCGCCCGCTTCCAGCGATTGTCGGGCGTGCGCTCGAGCCGGTGTATCGCGCCGCCATTGCCCGCATCAACCGACGATTTGATCGTGGGCTCGGCATCACACGCTTTGATCTCCCGGTTATCAGTGTCGGCAACCTCTCCGTCGGTGGCACCGGAAAGTCGCCGATGGTCATGCACATCGTCTCCGAACTTCTCCGCGCGCACCTGCGATCGTGCATCGCTATGCGCGGCTACCGCAAGCGCGGGCGCGTGCCCGCTCGCCATCCCGACGAGACCGATGCCTATCAACGCCACTTTCCCGCCGTGCCGATTGTTGCCCAGCCCGACCGCATCGCGGGCTTGCGAGCTCTGCTCGCTCAGCATAACAGTCGCCCCGACTGCATCGTGCTCGACGATGGCTTTCAGCACCGCAGGATCGCACGCGACATCGACATCGTGCTCATCGATGCCTCGCGCTCACCCTTCAATGACCACCTCCTTCCATATGGCTGGCTGCGTGAACCGGTCGATAGTCTTGCTCGCGCCACGATGGTTGTGCTCACCCATGCCGAGCTGATCCACGCCCGACAGCTCATCATCCTGAGCGAGTCGCTCGCCAGTCGCCGCTCGGGCATTGGGTTCGATGCCATCGCCCGTCACGCATGGACCGGGCTTCGACTCGCCGCGCACAACAGCACAGACCACGATCATCCGGTCTCGCTCGACTGGCTGCTCGGCAAGCGCATCGTTGCAAGCTGCGCCATCGGCAACCCTGCCGGTTTTCTGCATTCGCTCAACGCAACACTCGCGGTCGATTCACGCCGCGCGGGCGAACTCGTCGGCACGCTCGTGCTCCCCGACCACGACCCCTTCGACCGCGAGACCGTGCGTGTGCTCAGCGAAATCGCCCACGAGCGCGAGGCCGATGCCATCGTCGTGACCGACAAGGATTGGTCCAAACTCCGCCACGTTCCCGCCGAGATCTGGCGAGGTCGCCCGATCGTGCGCCCCGACCTTTCGCTGGTCTTTGATCGCGGGCTCGACGAGTTCAACCGCACGATAGTGCAGACGGTCGAACATCGGGCCGCGCAACGCGCATAAACTCCACTTCTCCGGCGCACCAAACCATGTCTCAACTGCTCGCCAAGCTCGATCACTGGAAACCCTTCACCGCGATTGTCGTCGGCGACTTCATGCTCGACCAGCTCGTCTACGGTCACGCCGATCGGCTCTCGCCTGAAGCGCCCGTTCCCGTTCTGCACGCCCAGCGCACCGAAGACCGACCCGGCGGCGCGGCCAATGTCTGTCTCGACCTCATCGCCATGCACGCCACCGTCCACGCGGTCGGTGTCACCGGCGACGATCGCGAGGCCGATCTGCTTCGCTCCGCCCTTGTCGCGGCAGGTGTCAACTCCGACGGGTTGGTGACCGATTCCTCACGCCCGACAACCGTCAAGCGCTCACTCATTGGTCTGGCTCAGCATCGACACCCGCAGAAGATGTTCCGCGTTGACTACGAATCGCGCGAGCCGATGCCCGCCTCGGCGGTTGCGCACGCCGTCGCGCACGTCGAGCGTCTGCTGCCGAGCGCCCATGTTGTGTGCATCGAGGATTACCACAAGGGTGTCTGCACGACCGAGCTCTGCCAGGCGGTGATAGCCGCGGCGCGGCGGCGCGGCGTGCCCGTGCTCGTTGATCCCGCCGCGATCAATGACTACACCAAGTATCGCGGCGCGAGCGCGGTCACACCCAACCGAACCGAGGCCACCGGCGCGACCGGTGATAAGCTCCCGCCCGAGGCAAGCCCCGAGCTGTTCATCCCGATCGCCGAACGACTCCTGAAAGAACTCGACCTCGACGCGGCCATCATCACCCTTGATCGGCATGGGTGCCTGTTGCTCGAACGCAACGCGCCGCCGCGCGTTGTCCCCACTTTCGCACGGCAGGTTTACGATGTCACCGGCGCGGGTGACATGGTGCTCGCCGCGCTCGCGGCCGCGATGGCCAATGGCATCGGCTGACCCGACGCGGTGCGCTTCGCCAATGCCGCCGCTGGTCTTGAGGTTGAAGTCTTCGGCGTGGTGCCGATGTCGATCGAGAAGATCCACCGCGAGTGCCTGCTCCGCGAACCCGACCATGCTGATGGACGGCCGCTCGGCAAGGTGCGCACGCTCCAGCAGGCCCAGATCGAAGCCGCGGCCGTGCGCAGCGAGGGCAAGAGGGTTGTCTTTGCCAACGGTTGCTTCGATGTGCTGCATCGTGGTCACACCCAGTTGCTCGATCGTGCCGCCAAACTGGGCGACTTTCTCGTGGTCGCGCTCAACAGCGACGAATCGGTACGCCGGCTCAAGGGCCACAAGGACCCGACACGCCCGATCAACACCGAGCACGACCGCGCCGCGGTTCTCGCCGCCCTGTCGTGCGTGGGCGCGGTGGTCATCTTTGATGACGATACCGCCGACCGAACCATCCTCGCCATCAAGCCTGATATCGTCGTCAAGGGTGCCGAGTACACCGCCGAGCAGGTGCCCGAGGCACCCACCGTTCGCTCATATGGCGGCAGGCTTGTGCTGCTTGATATGGTCGATGGCAAGAGCACGACGCGCACGGTCGCCCGCATACGTGCGGCCAATAGCCACGTCGATAGTTGAGACCAATCTCTTACATCCGTTGAACTCACTCCAGACTCGCGCACCGCGAGCGATGGTGCTCGCCAATCCCCGCGGCGGGTCTCCCGATAACTCCGTGCCCCGATCGCGACGACAGGGACATGGTTTCCCAGCTTTACGCGTGTTCTCGGCACCGCCCGCACAGGCCCATGCTCGTGCGCGATCGTGAACGTCGCGGGCGTGCCGTTGCTCGACCGCGGTGCATGCTTGAAGTGTCTCACCCACCCGGAAGGCCGGCAGGTGATACACGCCGCGATCGGCTCTCTGACTGTCTCTCACGAATCGCGGCGAACATAGCAGCCCCAAGATCGGGAGTCCCGCCATGAACTTCTCGCGTGCAATGCGTCTGTCGGTCATCGGTTCCATCGCCATGCTTGCCACCGCCGGCTCAGCGAGCGCGGCCACGGTTCGTGCCCGGCTCGGCTACGACCACCTGGTGACCGCCAACATCGTCAGCGAGCCGCTCTCGGGCAACGTGAACACCGTGACCTTTCAATGGACGCGCACCGATGCGCCCGGCCCGAGCGTGGACACGTCCATCTCCGACCGATTCATCTCGTTCTGTGTTGAACTTGAACAGAGCATTCGTTCCAACGTTGATTATAATTTTGAAGTTCTTACTTCAGCCCAGGCGGGATACACACCCGAGCAGGACCTCGCTCTGCGTCTGCTGTGGGCCAGCCACATCAACGATGTGGTCGGCGGAACAAGCTCGGCCGCGTTTCAGCTTGCGGTGTGGGAGATCCGCTACGACACCGACCGCAACCTGAGCACCGGCACCTTCATCGCGAACAGCCCCGAGGGTTCGCTCACGCTGGCGCAGGGTTGGCTGAACACGCTCTCCTCGACCACCACGCTGCGCGATTTGCCCGAACTCCGCGTGCTCTGGAACGATGATGCTCAGGACCAGCTCACCGTCGAGATTCCCGAGCCCGGCGCGGGTGCGTGCGTGATGGCGGGGTTGCTGATGCTCCGTCGTCGTCGTCGGAAGTGATCTGCTCCCTTCTGCCAGCGAGGGGGCCATAATGGTGCATGACGACCTACTTCATTACCGGGGCAAACCGCGGGCTTGGGCTTGAGTTTGCCAGGCAGCTCTCAAAGCGCGGGGCCGACACGACGATCATCGCAACGGCCCGCGAACCCGCCAAGGCTCTTGAACTGGCGCGACTTGTGCATCAGGTGTTGCCGCTCGATGTCGCCGAGGCGACCTCGATCGCTTCGCTGAGCGATCAGTTGAAAGGCCGCGCGATCGATGTGGTCATCAACAACGCCGGCGTAGGCGGCGGGGCGAAGAAGGTCTCTGAGCTTGACCCGACTGAGCTGAGCCGGGTCTATGCGGTGAACGCCTTTGCCCCACTGCTGGTGACCAAAGCGCTTCTTGCCAATCTGACCAAGGGCGAGAAGAAGGTGGTCTTCAACATCACCAGCCAGCTTGGTTCGATCGCCAACAACTCGGGCGGCTCAACCTATTCGTATCGGGGCAGCAAGGCCGCGCTGAATCAGACGACCGTCTCGCTCGCCAACGAGCTTCGCACCGATGGGTACACCTGCGTGGCGGTCCACCCCGGATGGGTGCAGACGGATATGGGCGGACCAAACGCCACGCTGAAGCCCGAGGAGAGCGTGAGCGCAATGCTCAAGCTGCTCGACAGGCTGAACACCAACGACAGCGGCAAGTTCTTCAACTACGACGGCACGCCGCTGCCATGGTGAGTTCGCGAAGTCGCGATCACCAACGCACAACCACTTTGCCAAACTGCTCGGACGATTCGAGCCGCGCATACGCCTCCGCGCCCTGCTCGGGTGTAAAGACGTTGTCGATCACGGGCCTGAGCGAGCCGGCACGGAAGAGCGCGGCGATCTCGGCAAACTCGGTGTTCGAGCCCATGGTCGAGCCGAGGATGCGGAGCTGATTCCAGAAGATGCGTGCGAGGTCGGTGACGGCATCGTGCCCCGAGGTGCAGCCGGGTGTGACGTATGTTCCGCCGCGTGCGAGCGACTTGATGCACTTGATGTGCGTGGCCTTGCCGGATGAATCGACGGCGAGATCGACGCCGCGACCGGCACTCCATGCACGGACTTCCTTCGACCAATCCTGACCCGTATCAAGGACCGTGAGTCCTGCCCCGAGTTGCTTGGCGCGGTCGAGCTTCCACTGATGGCGACTTGTCACCGCGACCGGGCAACCCAGGTGCGCGGCAATGGCGAGCGCGGCCAGGGCCACACCGCCGCCGATGCCCGTGACGAGCACCAACTGGCCGGGGCGCAGCCCGGCCTTGGTCGTCATCATGGAGTAAGCCGTGAGAGACGTGAGCCCGAACGCCGCGGCGATCGTTGGATCGGTGTCGTTGCCGATCGGGGCGAGGTTGTCAACAGGCGCGACAAACTTCTCGGCGAGCGTGCCGTGGTGATGCTCGCCGATCAGCTCGAACGCGGGTGCGAGTGATGAAGCGGGTGGATCGTTCGGTCGTGCAAAGGGCGTGACATCGGTCGCGGCGTTCAGGATGACGCGCTTGCCGACCCACGCGGCATCAACACCCGCGCCGACGGACTCGACCATGCCGCAGGCATCGGAGCCTGAGATGCGCGGATACGTGAGGTTGAGCCCGGGCACACCATGAGCAACCCACAGGTCGAGGTGGTTGAGCGCGGAGGCCAGTGTGCGCACGAGCGCCTGGCCAGGGCCGGGCGCTGCGGGCTCAGGCCAGTCGTGTACCAGGTTGATGCTGTTGCCCACGGCTTGATCGGGGGGAACCTGTGCAGTGATGACGAGTGCTCGCA
>JBBSBC010000108.1:0-12232 GCA_038251595.1 Phycisphaerales bacterium
GGTTCTTGTTCAACAGATCGATCAATCCCTGCAACGCGCCCGCGCTCTGGTGTTCATACAACCCGAGCTTGAAGTGCATGCCCATCACCGCAAAGTCACTCCCCGCACGCCCAAGCACCAACTCAAACGGAGAGGCATAGCTCTTCTCCGTGTTCGCCTTGGTCGAGCCAACCTTCTGGAACATCTGCCCTGGACCCTCGAAGATCCGAAAGATCGCCTCCGGGTTCCTGAAGATGTCTCGCGGCCCCATAAACCCCATCATGCTCCGCTTCATCGCGAGGATCGCCGCCTCGGTGCTGATCGCCGCGCTCGCTCCCTTGCTGTCGCTGAGCTGCTTGCCCGCCCTGATCGCGCGGAACGGAATCGAGTGCGCCACCATCATGCCAATCGCGCTCTCGATCTGCTCGGGTGTGGCCTTGAGCATTGCGCCAAACGTTGCCGCGCTGGCAATCGCACCATGCACAACGTGATCGATCTTGTACGTCTTCAGGCTGAAGACCTCCGCCAGTCGCCCACGAATCTCATCCAGCAGAACCATTCCCCGCACCGCAAACTTCCCGTCCTTGCCCATCATCTGCGCCGCCGCGATCGCCACCGGATAGAAGTCGTTATGCCCAAACTCACCCGCAGTGTGTCCGAGCACAGGGTTAAACCCGAAGTTGGTCCCGTTGCTGTCCCACTCGCGCACCGCCGCGCTGTTGGCCACGATGGCCTTCTCCGGTTGAACCGCTACATTCGATCCAAACACCGTCGCCCCATGACGAACTGCCGCGCCCAGCGGTGCAAATGCACCCGTGCCACCCGCGGCAACGCCGTACCCCAGCGCCTCGCGCCGCAACAATGTCGGCGCGTTCGTGCCCAGCGCAAGCGCGGAAATGCCGCACAGACACGCATCGGTATGAAACATCTCCGTGCGCTCTCTGACCGATTCATCCGGATCCGCGCCACCGCTCTCGGGTTTCTTCCACATGAAATCCAGGGCATAGTTGGCAAGCCCGACGGCTTGGTTCGTATCAGCGGCGAGCGTGATCATTTCAGTGGCGGTGACGGGCATGAATCAACTCCTTTGTGCGTCGATCGGTCCCAACAATACGCCCGGCCAGCCGACTCAACTACCGCCCCACCGCACCACCATAAAACCACCATCCCCACCCTATCGTAAAGATCGCGCACCCGTACAAAGCGTGCTCGATCCACACCGCCGCGCACGACCGCGACCGTTCAAACGACCATGCGAGCACCAGCCCCGCGCCAGTTGAAAGCAGAACGGCAAGCCAGTTGTGCATGATCAGGTGCGCCATGCCAAACACGCTCGCATTGACCAACAGATATGCCGCCTCACTCTGGAACAACTCTCGAAACCGATGCCGAAAGTACACTCGGAACGCAAGCTCCTGCGGATACGCACTCAGCAGCGGATATCCGACCATGATGATCGCCCAGATCTCAGGCCTCTCACGGATCAGGCCGAAAATCCGGTCGGGCGCCCAGAGCCATAGTGCAACCAACATGGCACCACCAACCAGTATCACCCGAGCCAGTATGCCACCGTAGATCGGGCGGCCCGCCCGAGTGCCCTTGCCCCACTCCCCCACTCCACGGAAACTCCAAAGCTCACGTCGATTAAACGTCTTGTCGCCCAGCATCACCACCAGACACACCAGCCCGAGCAGCAGAATCGCCGGAATGACCCATCGCCCATGAACGGTGTACGCCACAGCCAACGGCGCAACCCCGAACATGCCCACCATCTCGAGCCACCGTAACTCTCGTCGGTTCATGGTCTCCACAGTATCGAGTTCCACGATACTCGCGGCCTAAAATATCCCGTTCCCACCTTTCCATCTTTGACCTCATCAGACGAGCCCCGCACATGACCGCCAACCCCGTCATTGTCTCTGCCAAGCGCACGCCCATCGGCAAGTTCTTCGGCGGGCTGAGCAGAGTCCCTTCGCCCATTCTCGGTTCATACGCGATCAAAGCGGTGCTCGACGAAGTTCCCGCCATCAACGGTCAGGTTGATGAAGTGCTCATGGGCTGTGTTCTACAGGCCGGCCTCGGTCAAAACCCGGCACGACAAGCGGCGTTGAAAGCCGGGCTCCCCGACACCATGTCGGCCATGACCATCAACAAAGTCTGTGGTTCGGGACTCGAAGCCGTCATGCGTGCCGCGTCCGCGATCAAGGCGGGCGATGCACACTGCATCATCGCCGGTGGGATGGAGAACATGACCGCCGCCCCCCACTTCGCCCGCATTCGCGAAGGTGTGAAGTATGGCCCGGCACAGATGGAAGACCACATGGCCTTCGACGGGCTTCGCTGCGCGTTCGAGGCCTGCGCGATGGGCGACAGTGCCGAGCACATTGCCACCAAATACGGCATCTCGCGCGCCGAGCAGGACCGTTTCGCCGCGCAGTCACACCTGCGAGCCGCCGAGGCAACCAAGCAAGGGTGCTTCAAGTCCGAGCTTGTCACGCTCACGGGCGAACAGTGTCTCGACAAGAAGTCGCCAGGAGTCAGCGCGGATGAAGGCATTCGCGCCGAGTCAACCGCCGATGGTCTCGCCAAGCTCCGCCCCGCCTTCGGCAAAGATGGCACCATCACCGCCGGTAACGCCAGCCAGATCTCCGACGGCGCGGCCGCCGTCTGTGTCATGTCATCGACCAGGGCCGAACAGATTGGCCTCAAGCCCATCGCCCGCATCATCAGCTACCACACCAGCGGAGTGGCACCGAAGGACATCTTCGCAGCCCCGATCACCGGCATCAAAGGTGTGCTCGACAAGGCCAGACTCACCATCGCCGATATCGATCTCTTCGAGATCAACGAGGCCTTCGCCGCACAGTTGCTTTGCAACATCAAGGAACTCGGCGTTCCCGAAGCCAAGCTCAACATCTGCGGCGGCGGCGTCGCACTCGGCCATCCGATCGGTGCCAGCGGCGCACGCGTGCTGACCACGCTCATCCACCAGCTCCACCGCACCAAGGGCAAGCGCGGACTCGCCGCTCTATGTCTCGGTGGCGGAAACTCAGTAGCAATGATTATCGAAATCTAATCCCCCCTCCCGGAGGGAGGCGGTCCGGGGGCGGGGTCATGCCTTGAATTATCCTCCCCAGAAGATTGCTATGCCTTGCAGAATTATCCCAGCAGCTACCTCACCGGGTACTCCCACTCAACCCCGGGCTTGTACCCAATGAGTCGATACAACTCCTCCCGCGTTTGCATCTGCGAAAGCAATGTTTCCGCGCTTCCTACATTCTTCAGCACACCAAGAGCCTTCTCCACCGCGCCCATCGCGATCCGCAAAAGCGTGACCGGGTAAATCACGCAGTTGTACCCCATCTCACCGAACTTCTGAGCCGAGATCATCGGGGTCTTGCCGAACTCCGTCATGTTTGCCAGCAGCCAGCACCAGCGGCTCGTGCCGAGCGAGCGGCGGAGCTGAACGGCGAACTCCGCGAACTCCTTCTCGGTTGCAAGCCCTTCAGGAAAGATCATGTCCGCGCCCGCGATCACATACTCCTTTGCACGCTCGACCGCCGATTCAAACCCATCGACCCCGCGCGCATCAGTCCTTGCACAGATCACAAAGCCAGCCGTGCTTCCTTCGCACTTCTTCGCGGCCATCGCGGCCGCACGGACCTTCTCACACGCATGGTCCATCGGCACCAGCTTCTTGCCATCCAAGTGTCCGCACCGCTTGGGGAAGACCTGATCTTCGATGTGCAGGCCCGCCGCGCCTGCTCGGGCGTATTCAACAACCGTTCGCCGAACCATCTCGCTCTCGCCGAAGCCGGTGTCGGCATCCGCAATCATCGGAAGCCCGCTCGCATCGTGCGCTTCACGGATCACGCGGCAGAAATGTTCGAGCGTCAGCAACCCGACATCGGGCACACCGGCACTCACGCTGGTGGCCGCGCCGGAGATATACGCACCCTCAAACCCAGCATGCGCAATCGCTCTGGCACAGAGCGCGTTGAATGCCCCGGGCATCATCAGGCATTGGCCTTGCCGCGCCAGCAGGGCGCGAAGGCGATTGCCCGGCGATTGTGCATGAACTACATGACCGACGGAACTTCGCTCTGATGAACTCATGCCGATATCATATTGTGCCTCTCGACCGGTGTCATGCCCGATACTCTTGGTCGATATGCGAAGCCCCACCACCATCCTCACCGGCGCGGGCTCGGGCATCGGTCGTGCCGCCGCGGTGCTGCTTTCACGGCTTCAGCACAACCTCGTGCTTGTCGGGCGACGGCTTGATGCGCTCGAGCAAACGGCCGCGATCTGCTCGTCGTTGCCGCTCTGCATCTCCGCCGATATCGCGGAACCGGCTTCCGCCGAGCAGATCGTGGCCTCGACACTCAGGCGTTTCGGCCGGGTCGATAATCTCATCAACAACGCTGGCTTCGCGCCGTTGGTCGAGATTGATAAGACCAAGCCCGCGATTGTTGAGGAAGTCTTTCAGATCAACGCGCTCGCGCCAGCCAGGCTCATCGCTCGGAGCTGGCCGCACATGCGCACCCAGCGATCCGGGTGCATCATCAACCTCTCAACGCTCGGAACTCAGGATCCGTTCCCCGGCTTCTTCGCGTATGCGAGCGCAAAATCAGCGGTCAACCTCATGGCCAGATCGTGTGCCAACGAAGGGCGTGAGCACAACATCCGCGCCTTTGCCATTGCGCCGGGCGCGGTCGATACCGATATGCTGCGCGGCAACTTCCCGGCCAGCAGTGTGCCGGCGGATGTCTGTCTTTCACCCGAGTCCGTCGCGCAGATGATCGTCGATTGTCTTGTGGGGCTGCATGACGCACGCAATGGCGAAACACTCTTCATGTCGAAGCAGCGAGGTGTGTGGTAAGAAATCTACAATACTCATTAGTTGCCATCCAACACGCGTCCCAGTCCTCCGAGCACGCTGCCCTCTTCTCGCGAACGACCGCCCGCGCCCGGCGCTGCGGCGATGATGCGGTCAGCAAGCCTTGAGAATGGAAGTGTTTGCAGCCAGACCGTTCCCGGGCCGGTCAACCGGACAAAGAACAGCCCTTCGCCGCCGAAGAGTTTGTTCTTGATTCCCGGGACCATCTGAATGTCATAATCCACGGTCTGCTCGAACGCAACAAGACAGCCGGTATCGACCCGAAGGCTCTCACCCACACCAAGCACCATCGGAACAACCGTTCCGCCCGCGTGCAGAAAGACTTGCCCGCGACCTGTATCGGGGTCGGCGGTGAGCTTCTGAAGAATGAACCCTTCGCCGCCAAAGAGTCCGGCACCGATGCGCTTGGTGAACGCGATCTTGACATCAACGCCGCGCGCGCAGCAGAGGAATGAGTCTTTCTGGCAGAGCAGTGTGCCGCCGAGCTCGCCCAGTTCGAGGGGAACAATGTGACCGGGATAAGGCGCGGCGAAAGCAACATCGCGCCGCTTGGGCGCATTGTTGACAAAGAGCGTGATGAAGAAGCTCTCGCCGGTGACGGCACGCTTGCCGGCCTCGAAGAGTTTGCCGAAAAGGCCCTTATCATGCTCGTTCATCGAGAGGTGCGTGCCCATCTCGATACCGTCCTGCATGTACATCATCGCGCCCGCCTCGGCGACGACCGCCTCGTTGGGGTCGAGTGTGATGACAACCGCTTGCAGGTCTTCGCCGAGGATCTTGTGGTCAACAGTGTCAATCGCCATTGATGCGTACCTCCGATTCAAGCTGGGCGGGTTCGTCGCGGCCCACGATTGCCGCGATCACGAGGTCACCAGTCACATTCGTGACGGTGCGGCACATGTCAAGAAACCGATCAACCCCCAGAACAAGCCCCATACCTTCGGCGGGAATCCCGTTCTGTTGCAAAAGGATCATGATGAGCGGAAGACTTCCGCCGGGCACACCGGCGGTGCCGATTCCGGCGATGATGGACATGATGATGATCTGAACTTGCTGCGCGGTGGTCAGTTCGACTCCATAGACCTGTGCGAGAAACAGGACGGTGACTCCCTCGAAGAGCGCGGTGCCATTCTGGTTGGCCGTCGAGCCGATCGTGAGGACAAAGCGTGCGATCCGTGGAGGTATTTGGAGTTTGGTCTCGGCGGTTTCGAGGGCCTTGGGGAGCGTGGCGTTGCTTGAAGATGTTGAGAACGCGTAGAGAATGACCTCGCGGCATGACTTGTAAAACGCGAGCGGCGATCGCTTGCCAAAAGCTCGCAGCATGATGGAGTAGACCACGACCTGCTGAATGAGCAAACCCAGCACCACCACGCCCGCATAGCTCGCGAGGTTGGCCAGGATGCCGAATCCATGTTTGAACGAGGCGTTGAGCACGAGCGCGAAGACCGCGAGGGGCGCAAAGGCCATCGCGAACTCGACGATCTTAAGGCAGATGGCCAGGATCTGTTCGAGCAGCGGGATCAGGACGTGCTTGGCACTCTCTCTGGCCGCGCTCACGCTGAGCGCGATGCCCGCGATGAGGCAGAAGACCATGAAGGCGATGAACTCGCCATTGAAAGCGTTGGCGGCGGCCTCGACCGGGTTGCGCGGGATGAGCTCGATGATGGTCTGGGCAACAGGCTTGGCGGCCTGCGCCTGCGACTCGATCTTTGCCACATCACCATCGACCGTTGTCGAGGCCATCACGCCGACACCGGGTCGAACGATGTTGACAAGCACGACCCCGATGAAGACCGAGGTGGAACTCGCGATGATGGTGAAGGCGAGGGTCTTGCGCATGACCCGGCCGAGTCCGTGCGATGCACCAAGCTCATAGACCCCGAGGATCAGAGCGGAAGCGACGAGTGGAACGACGATCATGAAGATCAGGCGCAGGAAGACCTGGCCGATGATGTTGAGCCAATCGGCGATCAGCGCGTGGAGCCAGGCGACCTGCCGGTGCTCGTGCAGAACTCCGCCGATCACCAGGCCGAGGACCAGCGAAGTGAGGAGGAAGATGGCTCGCTTCATGCGGAGAGGCTCCGGTGTGGAGGGCCGGGGGTGGGTTTGGAAGTTGTAGTTGTACCGGCTGGGAGAGCCGGCATACCGATTCATACCGACGGGGGTTCCCAGGTGCTTTTGATGTTCAACTGTTTGAGCTGGTCATCGGTGACGCCGCTCGGGGCGCGGGTCATGAGGTCGGCGCCGATCTGGGTTTTGGGGAAGGCGATGACATCGCGGATGTTGTCGGTGCCGATGAGGTGCATGACCAATCGGTCAAGTCCGAAGGCGATGCCGCCGTGCGGGGGTGCGCCGAAGCTGAGGGCTTCGAGGAGGAAGCTGAACTTCTCTTTGGCATTCTCAGGTGTCAGGCCGAGCAACTGGAAGACCTTGCTCTGCACGGCGCGATCGTGGATGCGGATGGAACCGCCACCGATCTCCGAGCCGTTGAGAACTACATCGTACCCGGCGGAGACGATCGACTCGATGGTCTCATCATCATCTTCTGAGGCATCGACGAAGGCCGCGGCGTGGTCGTCGCGCGGGCTGGTGAAGGGGTGGTGCAGGGCGACCCACTTGCCGGTGTCCTTGTTGCGCTCGAACATCGGGGGATCGATCATCCACAGGAAGTTCCACATCTTGCCCCACTCTGGAACAAGACCGAGATCGCGGGCAACTTTCTGGCGCAGTTCGCCGAGGGTCTTGGTGGCAACTCCATAGGTGTCGGCGACGAAGAGGACCGTGTCGCCGGGCTGAAGACCAAGGAACTCGACGAGTTCGGGCTTGACGGCGGGCGTGTCGATGAACTTGGCGATGCCGGTCTCGAAGGCGATGTTCCCGTCGGGAGCCTTGATGACCTTGACCACGGCCACACCGCCGGCACCGAAGGTCCTGACCCATTCGGTGTAACCATCGGTAAGCTTGCGGGTCAGTTTATCGGCTCCGCCGGGGACGCGGATGCACTTGACGACGCCCTTCTTGCTGTAGAACTGGCGTGCGGCGGGGCTCTTGGCGAGAGCATCCTTGAAGACTTTGAAATCGCTGTTGGCGGCGATGTGTGAGATGTCCTTGATTTCAAGCCCGTAGCGCGAGTCGGGGCGATCAATACCAAAGCGTTCGAGGCACTCGCGGTAGGGCATGCGCTGGATGGGCGGAACGGTGACGCCGAGGACTTCACCGAAAACCCTGCGGACGTAGCCCTCCATCATGTCCATGATGTGTTCGCGCCGGACGAAGCTCATTTCGAGATCGACCTGGCTGAACTCGGCCTGACGGTCGGCGCGAGGATCTTCATCGCGGAAACAGCGGCAGATCTGCATGTAGCGGTCGCAGCCGGAGATCATGAGGATCTGCTTGAAGAGCTGCGGGCTTTGCGGCAGCGCGTAGAAAGTTCCCGGCACGTTGCGGCAGGGAACGACAAACTCGCGCGCACCCTCGGGGGTGGACTTATAGAGGATCGGAGTCTCGACCTCGAGGAAGCCGTTCTCGTGGAAGTAGTTTCGCGTGACGCGCATCACGTTGTGGCGTGTCTGGAGGATCTTCTGCATCGCGGGCCGGCGGAGATCGATGTAGCGGTGCTTGAGCCGAATTTCCTCGTTGGGAAGCTGGCTGAGATCGTCGGGGAGGAAGGGCGGGTTGTCGGTCTTGGCAAGCACTTCAAGCTCGGTCACAACCAGTTCGATCTTGCCGGTCTGGTGCTTGGGGTTTTCGCCGCCGACGCGAGCGCGGACGTTTCCCTTGACGGCGATGACATCCTCATTGCGGAGTTTGTCGGCGGCCTGCTGGATGTTGGTCGAGGCGTTGTCTTCGGTGTCAAAGACCAACTGCGTGATTCCGTAGCGATCACGAAGATCGATGAAGATCAGGTTGCCGTGGTCACGGTATGAGTTGACCCAGCCGTTGAGGCTGATGGTCTGGCCAACGTGCGATTCGCGAAGCTCGCCGCAAGTGTGCGTGCGCCGGAGCATAGGAACATCCTTTGGGAGAGCTTGAAGCTCTCCGGTCGAGGTGCGGGTTTGGGGCGGAGTATAGGGAGTGTTCGATGAGGGTTGGCGGTGCGACCGTGCATCACGGGGCGGCGGCGAGAGACGGCACCCGAGCGGGATGTTGCGGTTGACGGATCAGGCGGCCTTGGCTCGGGCACGTCCGGCACCACGGATCATCAGGCTTGTGACGGTCTGGATGGCTTCGGTCCAGTCGTCGTGCAGATCGTGGGTCCACCGATCGCCGAAGGCTTCGCGGAGTGTTTCGAGCATGGCGTCTCGCGCAACTCCGTAGTGCTGCGGCTGAATGCCAAGCATCTGGTTGCGTGCTCCAAGATCGAGCAAGAGGTACTCGATCGCGCCGAGCCGATGGAGATTCTTGATGACCATGCCGCAGGGCGCGAGGTAGGGCTGCGCGTGGTCGCGAGGCTCATCGGGAAAGAGCTTGGCCATGGCGGGGGCGGCCGCGCGGATGCGCTTGACGAACTTCTCGAAAAGCTCGGGTCCGTGAGGGGCGAGATCGCGGAAGTTGTCACGGATATGGTCGATCTGCTCGGCGTTCATCGGGGAACCTCAGGGTGGAAAAGTGACCCGATAGAAGATCGGTCGAACGCGGCCTGGGCTTTTAGAGAAAGTTCAGGTGTTGAGCGAAGGTCTGGATAACACGCGGAATTGACGGCAGAGCTCGCGCGTTGTGACGCGCGTGGGCGTGTGCTGGCCCGTTCAGCCGGTAGTGGCGGCTTAAGCGGCCTGCGCGTAGACCATCGATTTGGCGGGCGACATCACGCGGAGGCACTCGTCGATGGCGGTCGCCCAATCGGTCTCATCGGGGGTTGTCCAAGAGGTTCCGCAGGCGATGGCGGCATCGCGGGTGGCTTCGAGCAGGCATGCACGAGCGGTGCGAAAATCGCTGTAGTTCATGCCGCGTGAGCGGAGGAACGATCCGAGTGCATCGAGTTCGGGGGAGACCTGGTCGAGGTGACCGAGGTGGCGGACGAACCACGCCCAGCGGTGGGCGAACGCGCGGCGCTGACGCTCATGGGCTCCGGTGAACCGTGGACGAAGTGCGGGGCTTGCCTGAAAGAAGGCGTCGAGGAAGTGGTCGGCGATCTCGAAGGCGCGCCGGTCAATCGCTGCGGCGTGGGATCGGACGTGCTGGACGGTGGGGGTATCGATGGACATTCGGGCCTCCGGGCTTCGGGTGGAGCGACGGAGTGAATGGTCGGTGATGTTGGGGGGGATGATGCGGCTGGTATCGCAGAGGAAGGCGATGCTGCGTGGGAAAGGGTGGATCGATCGGCAGAGTCGGTACAGACGGGAAGAGTTGTGGTGAGTGGCTTGGTCCGAGAGCGTGGGGGCGCGTTGGTGATGCGAAGTATGGTGGAGGCGGAACGGCAAGACGTTTCGCTGCTCGGTGAAGTGGACATGATGGCGGTGAGGGTGTGAATGGCCGCGATGCGGGCCTCGGAACCGATGATTTCGGAGCGAAGTTTCATGAGGCTTTGCAACACCTCCAGGCGCTGTCGGGCGCTCGCCGAGGTGAGGATGGCGAGGAGAGAATCCATGGTGATCTGATGGACTTCGGCGATGCGGGAAAGGCTCTGCTTGGTGTGCATGAAATCGGAGCAGATCGAAAGGGCGAGGCTGGAGTTGGGTTCGATGGTGAGGGCCATAGTACGGAAAGTGTACGTATAAACAACATTGTGTCAACCGTTTGATTGGTTAATTATTGGGTAATTTTGTAAAGCGTGATTGGGTGAGAAGTTACAGATGGCGGGTTTGGGGTTGGTTGGATGTGGACGGGGTGAAACAAGGCGCTGGGGAAATGCGGCAGAGCGGCAGGTTGTACGGGTGAGTGATCGGGGAAACGGGCCAGTGGCCCGTGCTACGGTTGTGAAGGAGAACTGAACGATGTCGATTGCCACTGGAAATGCTGTTACGCCCGCCCAAACCAAGGCCGATGCGGCCGCGTCGTTTGCGCGTGGGCTTGAAGGTGTGATTGCCGGGCAGACAAAGATCTGTTCGGTTGAGCAGGGTGATTTGATCTATCGCGGGTTTGAGATCCACGATCTGTCGGAGAACGCGACGTTTGAAGAGGTGGCGTTTCTGTTGCTCGAAGGGCACAAGCCGAGCGGGGCGGAGTTGCAGCGGTTTAAAGGTGAGGTGGTGAAGGAGCGGGGCCTACCCGCGCCGGTGGTGGAGTTTCTGAAGAGTGCCGCGCCTTGGCTGAAATCTGGGCACGCGGTGCCGATGGATGTGCTGCGGACCGCGGTGAGCATTCTTGGTCATCTTGATGTTGATTGTCAGAGCATCGCGGCGGATGCGAATCTGCGGAAGTCGAAGCGGCTGCTGGCCAAGATCCCCACGATCATCGGGCACATGCAGAACGTGATTGATGGCAAGGCGCTGATCGCGCCGGACGATTCGCTCGGACACGCGGCCAATCTGCTGTGGATGATGACGGGCAAGAAGCCCTCGCCTGAGTATGCACGGGTGGTGGATGTCTCGCTGATTCTGTATGCCGAGCATGATTACAACGCGAGCACGTTTACCTGCCGCGTGATCTGCGGCACGCTGAGCGACATGCACGGGGCGGTGACGGGCGGGATCGCCGCGCTCAAGGGGCCTTTGCACGGGGGGGCGAACGAGGCGGCGATGGAGATGCTCAAAGAGATTATGCAGGATGTCGGTGAGCAGGGGATCGGGACCAAGGCGGTAGATGACTGGATGCAGAACGCGTTTGACACCAAGAGGAAGCTGATGGGCTTCGGGCACCGGGTGTATAAGAACGGGGATCACCGGGCGCCGATTCTGCACAAGCTTGGGCGCGCGGTGGCGGTGAAGGATACGACGAACCCCGGCGGGCATAGCGCGTTGAAGTGGTTTGAGCTTGGCGAGCAGGTTCAGAGGATCATGCTCGCGAAGAAGAACATTCATCCCAATGTCGATTTTCCGTGCGGGTTGACGTATTACACCATGGGCATTCCCGTGGCGCAATACACGCCGATCTTTGTGGCTTCGCGCATCACCGGGTGGTGCGCGCACATCATGGAGCAGCACGCGGATAATCGGATCATTCGGCCCCTCGCGCAATATGTCGGGCCTGCGGTCGGAGCGTGGAAGGCCTGAGCGGATGGCGCGGAGGAAATCGGCATGAAGCAGATGCAACTGGGGGGCGCACGCCAGTGCGTGCCTCTGTGTTGGGGTTCGGGTGCGTAAGCCTGACGAAGCACAATGAAGAGTCGAAAGCGCTGCGTGTGCTGGAGTGCGCGCTGGAGGCGGGCATCACGCATTACGATGTTGCGCGGCTGTATGGGTTCGGACGGGCGGA
>JBBSBC010000109.1:0-12107 GCA_038251595.1 Phycisphaerales bacterium
CATGGTGTGAGGGCATGGATCTCGCGGCGCAGAAAATCTGCGGGCTGATGAAAGTCGATATCGTCATCGCTCTTTGAAAGCTTGGTGGCAATAGTCACTTGCGATTCATCCTGGGAGCGAGGTGACAACAACCCTGTTTGGAACTCGGCAAGCACGCGCGAGACGAGGTCCGGGCCATCGGCAGCGAGAAGGTCGTGAAGTTCGCCAGCCGTCACAAGCGGGGCGATCGATCGTGTGGTGGTCCCCAGAATCAATCCCGCATCCATCCGATCGGCAAGCGTAATGACGGTGTTCCCGGTGACCGTGTCGCCGGAGAGTATCGCGGTGTTGATCGGCGCGGCCCCGCGCCACCGTGGAAGAAGCGATGCGTGCAGATTGACCGCAAACGTGCTTTCGAGCAACTCTTGCGGGAGTTTCTGGCCGAAAGCGATAACGACCCATGCCTCGGCCGCCCAAGCGCGAATCTGACCAACTATGCCGGGCTCACGAACGCGCTCCGGTTTAAGGGTGGGCACATTCGGAAGATTCTTTGCTGCCCATGAAGCCGCGGCGGTTGGCGATGACTTTGCACCCCGTCCGGCGGGGCGATCGGGTTGGCTCACGATGCCGACGATTGTGTGATCGCTGGCCAGCCGTTCAAGGGTTGGGAGTCCGAAAGCACCCGAGCCAAAGTAGACAAGTCGCATCGTGGAGAGGGTACACGGATCAACGACCACGTTCGAGGTCGCGAATCGCAGAACGGTTCTTCAACCTCGACAACTGGCTGAACTTGTCAATGATCAGAATCCCATCGAGATGGTCCATTTCGTGCTGCCAGCATCGAGCCAGCAGGCCGCCGCCGGTTTGCGTGAACTCATGCCCCTCAAGATCGGTCGCGGTAATCGTGATCACCGGCGGACGGAGGACATCGCCGCGAATCTCAGGGAGTGACAGGCACCCCTCCTCGTGCGCGATCAGATCGCCTTCGAATTTGATAAAGCGAGGATTGATATAGAACTTTGTACCGCTTGTCGCTGTGGGGGGGGTGGCCTCAGCCGATCTTTCGTCATTGGGCGGCACATCAACGACAAACAACCGCCATGAAAGGCCGACCTGAGGTGCTGCCAGCCCAATCCCCTCTTCGAGCCGCGTCAGTTCGACCATTCTGGCCGCGACAGCCCGAACTTCCTCGGTAATCTCCAAAATCGGTTTGGCCCGTTGCCGAAGAGCCGGATGAGGGTAAATCACAATATCAAGGGTTTGGGGATCGACAGGCATCAGGTCAGAAGTATTGCAGGATCCATGCCGCAAAGCACGTTTTGGATTGCAACGTGAGCGGAGGTTGCGGCGTACTTGAAAGTGTCGGACCTGCGCGGAATTGACGCAAGGACCCTCTGCCCGGTAGCATGGCGAAGGGTTGGTCGAGGGGAATGCCCGCCTATCGTCCGATTCTACGAAGGAGCGCGATTTGGCGTTGTTCAGGAAGAAGCAGGCAACCGACGATTCGGGCGACAAGCAGGCCGCCTTGCGAGCCGGTTCGACCTCGGGGAGTGGAACAGGCTCGAGTGGCCCTGCGCCCAGCGGCGGCGATGGTGGGTACGACTTCTCGCCGGAGAAAGCCCAAAGGTTTTTCGATCGGGCTGCCACACTTCACGAAACTGGGAGTTATGACTACGCCATGAACATGTGGCTGAGCGGCCTGCGGCTTGATCCGACGAGCATTTCAGGGGTTGAGGGGTTTTTCAAGTCGGCCGGTTCGCTCATGAACACCGGAGCGAAGGGGCCGGGCAAGGACACCCTCAAAGCCTTCGATCGGAGCGGAAACATCGACCGCTACCTTTCAAGCTTGCTCCAGTGGAGTGTTCACCCCATCGAGGCGGCATACGCAGTCCGTGCCCTTGAACTCGCGGCCGAACTCGGGCTTGTGGAGCCTGCGATCTGGATCGGTGAACGGGCCTTCGGCGCGGCTGAGCGAGACAAGCGCCCACGCAAAGAGCACTTTATCAAGATTATGGAAGTGCTCAAGCGCTTCAACAGATTTGATATCGCCGTGCGTGCCGGAGAGGCGGCCATCCGACTCGACCCCACCGACGGACGACTCTCGGCCGAGATCCGCAATATGTCAGCAGAATCCACTATGACTCGCGGCGGGTTTGATCAATCCGGATCGGCAGGCGGCTTCCGCCAGAATATTCGCGATGCCGACACCCAGCGCCGACTTGAAGAGCAGGATCGTGTCGGTAAGAGCGAGGACACGCTCAACAGACTCATCATCCAGCTTCAGTCTGAATACGCCGCCAACAAGATCGACAAGCCGACGATCAACAAATACGTCGAACTTCTGCGGCAGCGCGGCGGCCCGGGTGATGAAGAGCTTGCCATCAACATCCTGACCGAGGCCTACAACACCTTGCAGGAGTTTCGGTTCAAGGATATTGCCGAACAGATCCGCCTGAAGCACATGCGTCAACGCCTTGCTGAACTCAAGCGCGATGCTGAGGCTGGAGTTGCCAATGCCAAGGAGGGATTCCGTTCTGCGGCGAAGGATTACATTGATTCCGAACTGGCACTCTCCGAAGCCCAGGTCAAGGCGTACCCGACCGATCTTTCTCGCCGGTTTGATCTGGGGAAGAAGCTCTACCAGATGGGCCGCTACGAGAGCGCGATCGAGCAGTTTCAGGAAGCCAAGGCCGACGCGAAGAATCGCGCAAATGTTCTGCACTATCTCGGGCTCTCCTTCCTCAAGATCACTTTGAATGATGAAGCGATTCAGACTTTGCGTCAAGCACTCGAAATGCATCACACCCCCGATGATGCAATAGGTATGGAGCTTCGCTACGCCCTGATGGAAGCGCTCTTCGCTCGCGCGAGTGAGGCAAGCCAACTGGGTGATGCGGAAGAGGCCAACAAACTCGCCGCAGGAATCATGATTCAACAGATCAGCTACAAAGACATTCGAGCACGGCGCGAGGAGATCCGCCAACTCGTGGCCCAGCTCAAGAGTGGTGGGGGTGGTGGGGGTGGTGGGGGCGGGTCGGGATGGTCGAGAGGGTTGGCGTGAGCGTGAATGCTCGGGGCGTGAACTGCGTGGGTTTTATTCCCGCACGGCTCGGCTCAACTCGATTTCCTGAGAAAGTGCTCGCGGCACGCACAGGCAGGCCGCTGATTCAGCACGTCTGGGAAGCCGCCTGTCGGGCTTCAACACTTTCGCGCGTGGTGATTGCCACCGACCATGAGCGTGTAATAGCCGCGGCCAGAGCCTTCGGTGCTGAGACAGTATTGACGCGCACGGATCATCCGAATGGCACAAGTCGGATCGCTGAGGCTGCGTCAAAGATCGGTCTTGCCGATCACCAGGTGGTCGTGAATGTGCAGGGGGATGAGCCCGAACTCGAGCCCGGTGTCATCGATGCGGCGGTCGAGGCCTTTATTCGACTTGAACGCGAAGCAGGTGCCAGGGTCGGCACGGCCGCGAGCGTGATGGAGGCAGAAGAGTCGGCCGATGACCCCAACATCGTGAAGGTTGTGACCGACCTGCGCGGACGGGCCTTGTACTTCTCGCGCTCGAAGGTTCCCCTCGATCGCGACGCCCGCGGCGGATCAGATGCATCCTATCTCAGGCATATCGGTGTCTACGTCTACCGCCGTTCGTTTCTTGATGAGTATGTTCAGCTCAGCTCCACACCTCTGGAGCGGACTGAGCAGTTGGAACAGCTGCGAGTGTTAGAGCACGGCCACACGATAGCCGTCGGACGCTGCAAAGCCCGTCACACAGGCATCGATACTCCCGAGCAATATGAAGCGTTCGTTCAAAGATGGAACGCTCGTTTGTAAGTGGGCATGATCGTGTTCATGAAGGTTGAACAGCGGACTTTGGCGGACTGACAACTGCCTCATCAATGTTACGCAGCAGTACGCGGATCCAGGTCCGATCGGATCGACTCTGGGTCGATGCCATGATCTGCTCCACAACAATCCTGCCTCTAGGATCGCCGAGATCCATCAACGCTTCAATCGCCGCTCGGCGGGTGCGGATATCGCTTTGATTGGCAATGGCGGAGATGACGTTGAAAACTCGCTCTTTATCCTGATCCGCGAGCTTCACCATCGCCTTGATCGCCGCCTGGCGTGTCTCGGGAACATGATTCGGTGCCGCGAACGGCAGAACTCGATCAAGCGAATCGCCCAAAGCCAGGTGGGCAAGTCCTTCGATCGCACCCCGCCTGATCTGATCGTGCTGCGAGTCCGTACGGAGTCCGAGGTCCAGCGCACCGATCGCCGCGGCCGTACGCAACTTGCCAAGCGATTTCAGGCTTTCGGCGCGCACACCGTATGAACGGTCGTTTGTCCACAGCGCGAGGCACTTGCTTGCCGCTCGCTTCTTGAGATCATCACTTGCGTTCTGTGCGGCAAGCCCGAGCTGACGAGCCCACTCCTCGCGAACGGGCGACTCGGAAAAACTGCCAGATTCGCCGCTTAAGAGCGTGGTCAACGCCGCGGGATCACCTTTGGATTCGTTGGAAGCGGGAGCGATTGATCCATTCTCAGTCAGTGAATCGAACGTGGGATTGGCCAATCTTCCGAGTGATTTCAGACACTCGTTGCGGAGTGTGTTTGAAAGGCGCGCATCACGAGCGGCGGAGAAAAGTGCTGGGACCGCAAGCGGTGACGATGCTCTGGCGAGATGCTGTGCGGCCTGCAACCTGGCCGCGTGTGTCGATCCGCTGCGAAGTTGCTCGATGAATCGATCCGCCGACTGATCGACTTCAATCTGTGCCAAGACATCGAGATCCTGATTGAAGACCACCATGCTCGGCTCATGCTCGCAGGGTATTGACCACTCTTCAACTCGTGTCCGAATCGTGCGAACGCTCGTGCTCAACTTTCCCCTCGCACCAACACACACCGTGAGATCAAAGGCAAATGCGGGATTCGCTCCGTCCATTGTCTGAATTTGCGTGACAGTAACATCGATACTCTTTGTCTCCGGATTCCAAACAGGTGCGATCGTCAATCGTGGAACACCTGGCCGATAGCACCACTGATCGAAAAACTGCTGAAGGCTGAGCCCGGAGGCCCGCTCAAGGCATTCACGGAACTGAAACGTCTCAACAGGTGAGTTCCGGTACGAATCAATGTACTTACCGACTCCGCCAAAGAACGCTTTGTCGCCGAGCTTGCGTCGGAGCATATGGAGAATGGCAGCACCCTTCGGATACGGATTGGCCTCACGCTCAGAGACATCGTCCGGATGGTCGTACTCCTTGCTCACCATGGCCGGTTGATATGGAGCGGCACCTCGATCCTTTCTGATGACATCTTCAAAGTCGGACCAGATGGCCGCTTGATAGGCATCGTTATCCGCCCGCAATGATGATGTCGGGTCCGAGGGGGAAGCCGAGTATCCCCAGCCAGAGAGCGACGAATCCCTGTATTGTTCCCAAAGGGCTTCGCAATACGTTGCCCAACCCTCGTTGAGCCACAAGTGCTCCCATGACTTGCAGGTGAGCAGATTGCCAAACCACTGGTGCGCAAGCTCGTGACTGATCAGCCCATCCTCATCGCCGTCGAGCAGGGCGACATCATCCAGAACCACGCTGTCGTAGAGGTTGGTGGCGGAAGTGTTTTCCATACCGCCCCACGCGAAGTTTGTGACCACAACCTGAGCATACTTTTCCCACGGGTACGACTCGTTGAACAGGCGTTCGTACAGCGAGATCATCTTGGGGGTGCGTGCAAAGGTCTTTTTCGCACGCACGCCGTCACCGACCGCGCAGTAGACAGGCATGGGCAGTCGAGAGCCGAACGTGCTGACATCAACGATGTCGAACTTTCCCACAGCGATCGAGATAAGGTATGGACTGTGCTCTTTGGATTGCACGAAGTGATACTTCTCGGCTGGCCCACCACCAACCGAGAAAGTTGATTGCTCATGCGACTCCTGCCGCCCGTTCGAACAAACGACAAAGCCGGCGGGAACAGTGACCACCACCTCACTGTTCAATCGCTCATTCGGAAAGTCATGACAGGCATACCAATACCTGTTTGACTCGGGCTGACCTTGAGTGTGGAATGAAGCGGCACGCCCGGGCCAGAGCGAAGATTCCGGGGTCCACACGACGCCCTCGGCGGGATCATGGACTTCATAATCCAGCCGCACATCAACCTTCTCGCCCATCAGAATGCCCGGCGAGAAGGTAAGCGTGAGTTTGTCATCGCCGGGGCGAACTCCAACCGCGACGGTGCGACCATCCGCGCTCGCCGATCTGATGTTCAGGTTGGCCGCGTCGAGCGTGAGAACATCGAGCGGATTGGCGAGCGGCGTGAACGTGATCGTCTGAACACACTGCATGGTCGGCGTGTTCATGTCCGGAACAACGACATCGAGCTTGATGTGCAGGATGTCGGCCACCCGATGCGGTGGGTAGTTCAGCAGTTCCCTGCCGGTCGATCCGTCAAACGCGCGACGGACTTTGGGGGGGGCGGGTTCATAAGCCCCCACCGGCCCGGCCGGAATGAACATGCTGGCAACGAGTGTGCATGGAATGAGATACTGGCAGGACTTCAAGACTGTTGGCATCTGGGGGCTCGTTCGGTTGAATCACCGCGTTACGGTGATGTGGGCATTGACATTCGTCTTCATGAGTGATGCAGAATGAGTCACCGTCCATCAAGGAAGGCGACCGATCGGTAGTGTGCTTCGAGCATGCGATTCACGAGCTCGCCCGCAAGCGTCGTGGCGCGATCCACCAGATTCGCGGCAACATCCTTCGCAGCGTTTGACGCCATAGCGACCATCAGTTCTCGGGCCAATGGGTCAGTTCCCGCTCTCGCCACGATCTCGGCTTGAAGGAGCGCGACCAATGCCCGCGGGTCCCGACTTTCCGAAAGTGCATCGATCGCTTGCGTGCGTGCGTAAAGGGTCGGCGCGGTGCGCAGTTGATCCAGCTGAGCCTCCAGATCCTGCCGCACCTTGCTCCGACAGAGCACCGTCATGTACGGATCGATCGCCAAACTCGCTGGTTTTTTCGGCAGCCTAAACGAACTTGTCGTTATCGTCGAATCGCAGAGGAGGTAGACATACTGCCCCTTGGGTGCGGCATTGCCTGATCCGACATCGTCAGACTCGCCGAAACTCGCGTACACAGGAAGCTGGAATGCGTACGCAGGATTGTCGGCATCGATCCGCTGGGTCTGCTCAACCGTGACATTGAGCGAACCGCCGAGACCGCCACCAGAATCCGGTGTCCACTCGTAGTCCAGCTCGATCGCGGGATGGCCAGGTCGCCTGCACCATTGATCAAAGAACCGTTCGAGTGACTGCCCGGAAGCTTCTTCCAGCGCTACGCGCAAGTCGTCGGTTTCCACAGTCTGAAACTCGTGCTTCTTCAAATAGGCGCGCGATCCCGCAAAGAATACATCATCACCAAGCCGCATTCGCAGCATATGAAGAATTGCTCCACCCTTCTGATACACGTTGTCACCATCCGTAAACCGACGGTTGGGATCTTTATACCTGTTCGAGACCATGCCGCCATTTTTCGGCCATCGCCGAGTGCTGCTCATCATTCTTTCAGCGGCGAAATTGCCCATGATGGCGGCCTGGTAGCCATCTTCGCCCTGCTTGTGCTCGGCCCACAGTGCCTCACCCATCGTCGCCCAGCCTTCGTTCAGCCAGAGATGTTCCCATGATTTGCACGTCGCCAGATCGCCAAACCACTGGTGAACGAGTTCGTGCGCGATGATCCCATCGATCGTCCCCCGGCGCCCGCCGCGTGCCAACCCGCTGTTGAAGGTCGTTGCCGAGGTGTTCTCCATTGCACCAGCCGAGAAGTTGCGGCAGAGAATTTGGGCGTATTTGTCCCAGGGGAACGGGTAATCAAAGAGTGTGCTGAAGTGCGCGATCATGTCGGGCGTGTTGGCAAAGCTGCGTCGCATCGCCTCGCCTGAACCGAGAGGCCCGTAGATTGGCATCCATAAGCCGGGGTAGCTGCTCTCAGGACCACCGACATTGACAACATCAAAGCGTCCGACGACCAACGTGACCAGATAGTTCGTGTGCGTCTTGTCCTGTCGCCAGTGAAAAGTCGTGGTACCGCGTTGCACAGGAAGCACGATCTTCGGTGGTTCTGCCACTGCCGATGACTCGGGAGCCTTGTCGTTGGAACTCTCGGGAAGTTTGTCCGGCGGCAACTCGGGAGCCGGTGCATTCGGATGGCGCACCACGCTGATCAGTCGTCCGTTCGACACCGCTTCAAATGGGGCGGGCACGGTGACGACCAACTCGGTAGAGAGCCGTTCGTTGGGGAAATCATGGCACGCATACCAGAGATGGTTATTCTGCGGCTCGCCCTGAGCGTGGAGCATCGGGTCAAACTCTGGTGTCCGAGCGTCATCCTTCGACCAAGTCAGTCCCGATCCGCCGCCGCCCGGCTTGTCGGCGTCATACACCATGCGGATGGAGAGCGTCTTCCCGGCCGGAGCGGAACGGTTGAAGCGGATGCTCAGCTTCGCGGAATCCTTGTTGTGCTCGAAGGGAACTGCTCGGCCGTCGACCGCAATCGCCGAAAACGTCAATCCCTTTCCAGCATCGAGCTCGATACCATCCTGAGGATCAACAATCGGAGCCACTTCGAGCGTTTCAACCGCCGAGAACTTCGTCTGCGTCATGTCCGGAATGTTCATTTCCAGACGCATGTGCAGGTGATCGAAGCGCACATCAGGCGGCCATACCCGGATATCCGCTCCGGTATCCGGATCAATTCGAGGGTCGGTTTCCAATACAGGCAAGGTCGGGGGCAAGGCGATTGCCGAACGAATGAGCGTGTTGACCAAGGCCAATGCGACCATGGTCCGAACGATTCTGACGGATTTCGGCATACTGGTGACCCTCAGTCAAGTGCTCAAGCAGGTTCGCGGAAGGCAGAGTTTAACCATTTCGGCCTTCCTGCATTCTACAGGATGTGGAACTTGTGTTTCTCCGGCAGGTTGATACGATGAGCTATGCCGCTCGCACATTGTCCGGATGCTTCGCGATCATATTCGAGCAGCTTTCTTCCCGACATGACCGACGGTATCGTTCCCGACGTGAACAATCATCAGACCGCGGCCGCACCGAATGGCGGGTTTGGCTTTCCTCCAGCAAGGAATGATGCAATCCCCGAAGTCCCAGAACCCGAAAGCTCGCGAGGGCTGCTCGCAGATCAGGCCGAAAGATCCACCTCGACCGAGTTTTTCTCCCCGGTGCCACCCGGCTATCGAAAGGGTCAGTATCGATACGTCGCGGTATTTGGGACGGTGATGAGCGGCTTGGGCAAGGGAATCTTTGCTTCAAGCGTTGCCAAGTTGCTCAAAGACAAGGGACTTGTTGTCGCGCCGATCAAGCTCGAAGGCTACTTCAATATTGATGCGGGAACGCTGAACCCGTACCGGCACGGTGAAGTCTTCGTCCTCGACGATGGCACCGAGTGCGACATGGACCTCGGAACGTACGAGAGAATTCTTGACCAAGACCTCTCTCGCCGCAACTTCATGACGAGCGGGCAGGTCTTCAGCACCATCATCGATCGTGAACGTCGGGGTGTATACCTCGGACGAGACGTCCAGATGATTCCTCACGTGACCGGCGAGGTAAAGCGACGTCTGCGTGAACTTGCCATGAACGGATCGGAAGGGCGGCCCGCCGATGTTGTGTTTGTCGAGGTAGGCGGCACGGTCGGTGACTACGAAAACGGTTTCTATATCGAAGCCTTGAGAGAGCTCGCATTCGAGGAAGGGCCGGATACGGTCTGCTTCGTTGCGTTGACCTACGTCATCAAGCCCCAGACTCTTGGCGAACAGAAGAGCAAGGCCGCGCAGCTCGGCATCAAGCGGCTTATGGAGGCGGGCATTCAGCCTCACATCCTTGCCTGCCGCGCCTCGGATCCTGTCACCGAGCAGGTTCGACAGAAGATCGCAATGTTCTCAAACGTCCCCATCAAACGCGTCTTCTCAATGCACGATCGGGAGACAATTTACACGATTCCCGATGATCTGCGCGTAACCGGTATCGACCGCGAAATTCTCTCGATGCTCGATCTGCACGATCGCGTTGATTCGGGCGGTGAAGATCTTAACCGCAAAAGCTGGTCGGGCTTCGTCGATTCCCTCACGCGTCCCAAGTCGCGACACGTCACCATCGGGATCACGGGCAAGTACGTGGCTATGCGCGATGCGTATGCATCCATCGACAAAGCGATCGAACACTGTGCCGCTCAACTTGGTACTGATGTCCAGCTGAAATGGATTGAAACTACAGATATCGAAGATGGGAACGTGGCCGATCGCCTGACAGGGCTGGATGGTGTGATCGTTCCCGGTGGCTTCGGTCGCCGCGGCGTTGAAGGAAAGATCGCCTGCGTCAAGCATTGCCGCGAAAATCTTCTGCCCTACCTTGGCATCTGTCTCGGATTCCAGGTTTGCGTCATCGAGTTTGCACGAGCGATCTGTGGCCTGCGAAACGCTTCCAGCACAGAGTTTGATACGCGCGAGTTCCGGACACCTCATCCCGTGATCAGCGAGCTACCCGAGCAGAAAAAAATCGAAGGGCTTGGTGGCACGATGAGGCTTGGTGGCCAGGAGGTCGAAATCGACCTGGACACGCTGGCCAGTTTCCTCTACTCTCGCCACGATTCTGAAAGCAGACTTGCTTCCAAGCCACAGCGGATGGCAGCCGGCACTCGAGTGATGACCGTTCGTGAGCGGTTCCGTCATCGTTACGAGGTCGATCCCCGATACATCGAGCAACTTGAATCTGGCGGGCTGATCTTCTCCGGGCGTCACCCAGAACAACCCATCATGCAGGTTCTCGAACTGCCTCCACTGGGCGAGCCGAACGGGCATCCCTTCTTTGTTGCCGCACAGTTTCACCCGGAACTCACCAGCCGCCCGCTCCGCCCGCAACCTCTCTTCATGGGGCTAGTCGCTGCGGCGGTCAAGCAACGGTATGGCGAAGCCCTCGCGCCGGCCGATAGAAACTCGATCATCGCCAAGTGGACGCGGAATAAAAATGGTCAGCCTCAGACCGTCTGAACCAGAAGTTCGAGTTCCATGGATGCGTGCTTCAGTATCATGGCCGAACGTTGGTCGAGTTGCGCTCTGCCCACGTGGCAGTTGTGCAAACGCGATTCCGCTTCCATAAAGCCCCGCGAATCAACACCGAGAATGCTGAGCATTGCGAAAACGTGGATCGCCCAGGGCGAGTTGGTGGCATTATCGGGCTGGAGTTCAGCGATATGCCATTGGGCAGCCGAAAGGCAGCGTGCGGTCAGGTCGGTTTGCACTCGCACCCGAGCGATGGTCCAGAGCGCATGAAGAGCACACGCTTCAGTTTCCGTAAGCACCTCAATGGACGTGCCAGCAGGATGTCGGATCAGTGGACCTTTTGAGTCGCCGGAGAGAAACTGTTCGACCGCTGTCCTGCCGTCAGTAATGGACGCCCATAACTGAACGTCGGGGCTATCCCCTGAGAAGGTGGTCCGCACTGCGGCATGGCCAAAGACCGCACCGATCAGGAATGGATCAACTGGTCGCTGATTCCCAGACTCATCATGAAAGCTTGAAGAAAACGTGCTGGGATTCTCTTGGTTCAGTCCAGTAACCAACTGCCGGATGACCGGTTCTGCGGCCGATCGCATGATCAACGCCCAGCGATTCAAGTCCGACTTTATCTCAGCGTGTGGACGATCACAAAACGGAGTTGCGAAGATCGGTGCCGTCATGGTATATTGTCAGGCGATGTCTCAAGTGCGCACACAGACACGACCGTGGGAGCAGGTGAGGGTATGCCTCGGGTGTGGTTACGGCGGCAACGAACTGCAGCCACGCGGCGAGTCGGCCGTCTTCGTCTGTCCCTGTTGCGGCGATGATCTTTATGCACGTCATCCGATGAGCTACGCCGAGATGGAAGGTCTTGGCTCGCTCTCGAATCCAGTTGTGATCCCTCACAAGTTTTGCTCGCCACAGCGAACTTCGGGTACACACACTCTTGCCCAGCGATCGTTCCTCCTCCGGCTGCTGTTCAGACTCAGACTGGTATCGTGCGACACATACGATGTCAGCCGTGTCCAGTGAACGAGGGAGCCTGTCAC
>JBBSBC010000110.1:0-12104 GCA_038251595.1 Phycisphaerales bacterium
AATCAGAATCGCAGGACCAACCCCGCGAAGAGTCCGGCCAATCGCCCGTTGTACTCAAACTCGTTGAGCTCATCCCCATCGGCCAGCCCGAATGCCAGTTGCCGATACCCGATCTGCACCCCACAGTACCTCGTCGGGTGCCATTGAAAGCCCGCGACGATATCGAGAGAGAGGCTCGACCGATCCGAATCGGCGAAGCCCCCGCCCGATATCTGTAGATCGAGGCTGAAGTCTTCACCAAAGTCCGCTTCGCCCCTCAGGCCCACGATCGGCTCACCAAAGAACTCATCGGCAGCGGCCGCGCCGCCGGCGGAACGATTGGCCAGATCGAACGAGACGTCGTAGAACCTTGCCCCGCCGAGCGCGTAGACGCGGACCACCGCGTCGAATGCGTTCTCAGGAACTTCGCTGGCCGCTTTGAAGTCGCGATCCCAGATACGATACCCACCCGTCAGTTCGACACTCGTGAAATCGAGCTCGACATTGATCGCGTCGCCCGCGGCGACTTCGACCGCGCCGAGACGAAAGCTCGAATCAGCGGTGGTGCCTTCGCGCTCGAGGCCATAGGTCGAGCCGGAGAAACTGAATCGCCATCGCTCAGAACTCAGATGGATCTCGCCCGCCGGCTCAAACCGCGGCGTATCGAGGTTCAGCCGCTCCAGCTTGATGCTCTCGCCGGGTGTTGTGAAAGACCCCGGCCCGGTGCCCGACGAGACCGGCAGCTTCACCTTGCCGCTCGGCGCAACGTACCACACCGAAGGTTCGACCTGCACCGTCCATACCGGATCAAGCCGCTGCGCGATCATGGCCGGATCATCCTGACCCGATTGCCCGCGCGCCTGTGAAACGTGCGCGAGAACGGGGAGCGCGAGAGTGGTAAACAGTCTGATGCTTAAACGCATGAAGTGGACTCCGTTGGACGCTGGTTGGCAGTGGATACCTGAACCGCTTGCTATCGTATGAAGTACGTGGGTCTTTATCGACGAGTCTGCGTGCACGGGCATGAAGCTCGCAGCAGGGCCATCTCCGTTCTTCACACTCTGTCGGGTTGGATCCAACTCCGACGAATCGAACTCTGAGGGATCGGAGTCAGACTCGGCAGCCTCGCATCGAGATGGGGGGCCAAACGATTCAGCTTTCGGGAAGGTCGTGGGCAGGGTGCGGGAGAGTACGGTCCATCAGCGCGGTGGTGCGAGGGTCATCTTTGATACGTGCATGGTCTGAAATACGCTCCCTACAATTGTCGATATGCCTCCCGCTCCACGGCACGCGCCCGACAGTTCATCCTCCGAAGCCAGTGGCCTCATGCTCGCCCCGGGTGTGACCGTTGCGGGCGCGATGGTTCGGTGGGCCTTCTCGCGCAGCGCGGGGCCGGGTGGGCAGAATGTCAACAAGCTCTCGACCAAGGCCGAGTTGCGCATCGGGATTGATGATCTGCCGATCTCCGGGCGCGCCAAGGCTCGACTTCGCACCCTTGCGGGTCGAAGGGTGATCAATGTTGAAGCCTTCAACGATGAAGAGGGCCGCCCGCGCGAACGTGGCGGGGAGTTGATTCTCACTTCCGAATCCGAACGGTCGCAGAGCGGCAACAAGTCCGAGTGCCTTGACAAGCTGCGTGCGCTCATCGTGCAGGCGATGGCCGAGCCCAAAGTGCGGCGCAAAACCAAGCCCTCGCGCGCCAGCAAAGAGCGACGCATCGACGGCAAAAAGCGGCGCGGTGAGATCAAGCGCGGGCGTAAAGATGGCAGCGGCGACTGAACGGCCCGTTACGTGCGCACCGTGCTGAGCACCGCGACCGCGACAGGCATCAGCACCAGCACGGGCAGAAAGACCGCAAACCCGGCGGGCAGGCCGGGCACGGGCATCGCCGCCAGCACCACACCACCCATGATCGCGATGATCCCAACCGGCGCGCACTTCAGCGACTGCACCAGCATGTTCTTGGGCTCGCGCATCAGGAAGAACGGCATGGTGATGAGCAAGGAGAGAATCGATGAGAGCATTGTGGAGATGCGCCCCCACCGAACCCGCTGAAGTTTCTCCCGCATCTCAGGCTTGAGGTGCGGACTGTCAAGCATCTGTCCAATCTGTACCCATGAGAGGCTCTGACTGAACGATGCAAACCGGTTGAACAGCAGAGTCGAGGGCTCAAGATCGGTATCCAGCCGCGTCGGCGCCGCGGCGATCGGGCGCACCGATGCCTCGCCCGGTCGCCCGAGATCGAGCGGCGTGATCGTGGGGTTAAGCAGTTGCCACCCGGCCGCCCCCTCTGCCCCCCCGGTCCCCACCCCAGTTCCCGCTTCGGTCCATCGCGCCTCGTCGGCGCTGATGCGGCTCGTCACGATCCCCTTCTCATTGCGACGCCAGACCTCGACACCCTTCATCACCGCGGTCTTTGGATCGAACGTGTGCGCAAAGAGCACCTGTCTGCGGCCGTCGGGCGTGGGCGGCACCTGAAACTCACCCAGCTCGCGCTTGCCGGCTTCCGACGGATCGCGTGCAAGCAGCGGCGCGATCCGCGGATCGGAAATCACAAACTCCTGATTGACCGCACGCACACCCATCATCAGCGCGGCCACCAGCAGCACCGGGCGCACAACTCGGAACAGGCTGATGCCACCCGCGAGCATGGCCACAATCTCCCGGTGACGAACCAGTTGCGTGAACGTAAACCCCATCGCCCCCATCAGGCCAAGACCGATCGTGTAGTTGAACAACTGCAACAATCGGGGCCACCAGATATCCACTACCAGTGCGGCGGTGACCACCACTTTGCGGAGCGAGCCAAGAGGCTGATCACGGTGGAGTTCCGCCGCGCGGTTGAGAAAGCGACCGATGTTGAGCGCGACGTCAACCATCACCACAAATGAGAAGAGCACCACCATCAACGCGATGACGTTGAAGAGATATTGACGGGCGATGTGGCGGTCGAGGGTTGAAAGCACTTTGTACCGTGGTCAGGCGGGAGAGATGCCGGTGGTGCCAGGATGCGGCGATGAGCCCGCAACCGCAACACCCCGATTGTTCTGAACATCCAGAGCCATGATCGCCCGCGAACAGATCAGTCCTACAAAGACCCCCGCATATACATCGCTGACGTGGTGAGCGCCCGCCAGCACACGCGAGAGGCAGCAGAGCGCGGCGAGCATCACAAAGGCCACGCGCCATCGCGGAAAGACCGCTCCCAGCGCGATCGCCAGCGCCACCGCCGGCGCGGCGTGGCTTGATGGCAGCCCAAGGCCTGATGCATTCCAGAAGTTCGCCGCGCGAAAGGTGAAGAACCCATCGCCAAACTCGGGGCGCTCTCGGCGGAAAGCCAGCTTCAGCGCTTCCGCCAGCAGACCCGCCACCGCCGGGCAGAGAAAGACAAGCGTTCCCCGTCGCACTCCCCGACGAACCCGAGCTGTATCGGGCTGAAAGAATGGCCGCAGCACCAGTACCGCCGCGATGATTGCGGCGAGCCAGACTGTGCCAAAGAACTTGATCGCGTGATACATCGTCGAGCCGAGGGCATCAACCATGGCCGGTGCCGAGAACGATGCAAGCCCACGCCAGAGCGTTGCGGGGGACATTGCCTCGAGCCGATCGATCGTCGGCATTGTGCGTGAGACGACGTGTACCCAGACCGCCCTATCCCATCCGCACGCCACGATGAACCCCGAAGCCCAGACCCACGGATGGGCCGGAAACGCCGCGTACCACCAGGGCGCGTTCACAGCCACATCGCGCAACCTACCCCGCTCTTCGCCCGCGGGCCCGATGTTGCCCTTGCCCGAACTCTCTGCGTGCGCGACCCGAACCTCAGCAGTCCGCTCGGGCGATTCACGGGCTAATGCGGCGGTGTGGATCGAAGTGCTCACGGGTCTCATTGTTGGGGGCATGAAGCGGGAAGGGAAAGCGGGCTTTGAGAAAGCGATTCATCGCTTTGAATCAGCGCCTTGTCCATCTGACGGCCGATACCCCGTTCCGATCCACGCCACCCGATCCTTCTTGTGTTCGCCATCGAGTTTCTGATCGGGCGTATCCAGTGGTTCAACCCTTTCAAACATGCCGCGCCAGCGTTCGAGCGTGTTGGGCTTGTTGTTCGAGAGCAGAACGGCCATACCGCCCGCAAGTTCACGACGCAAGAGCGATGTCTCGGTCCAGTAATCGAACTGGCTCTTCCGCCCGCCCATCACACTCTGCGTCGAGAAGACCGGTGTGACATCGCTCCCTCGCCCGTCACGGAAGAGGTAATAGGCCATCTGACTGGCGCGCCCATAGTGCTCGGCCATCACGAACCACGGACCCGTCGTGCCATCTCGCGCCTTCATCTCATCCAGCACCCTGCCCACGTGCGCCGCCATGCGCTTTGGTCCGATCAGTCGCCCCACCACGATCGGGCGCGGCTCTTCTCCGATGATCGCCTTCAGCACGCCAGCCACGCTTGGCACGCGCATCAGGCTGTTCAGTCCCGTTGCCAACAGATCGGCCCGATGCAGCGGAGCCAGCGCGCACAAACCGTAGATGATCGACAACCGCCAGAGCACCTTGATCGGCCTCGTTCGCGCCGTGCCTTCGCTAGTAAGCACAGGAGTTTGTGCGCCCGCCTTCCGACGTGACAACTCATCGGCCGCGTACCAACCCGCGAGCGCCATCATCGGCACAAACCCGGCGATCGCCCAGTTCTGCTCTGGCTCGGCCATGAACGAGACAATCAGGTAGAAGATCAGTATGGGCGCTGCGCACCAGAGCAGGAACGATGCGCCCAATCGCCGTTGCTCGCCCGAGGCCTGGGTCGTGGCCTGCCGCCGCCGCACGATACGCAGTGCGCCAACCACACCCAGCGCCACCACCGGGCCGAACATTCCGAACGGCGCGAGCAGGTAGTTCACGGTCCACAGCGGGTTGTACCCGCCCTTGGCCGCGCCTCCCTCTGCCGAAGGAACGGCGATCGGCACATCACCACCCTTCATGCCCAAGTGGCCGAGCAGGTGCGCGATGGTCGGCCACCCTTCGCGCGCGTTCCAATACACCACTGGGGCAAGCCCTGCCAGCACGAGCATGATCGCCATGCCCAGCCCCGCCCACCATGCTGGCGCAAGCCTGAGCCGCGCGCGCTTCAGCACCGTAAAGAGGAGCAGCCCCGGCAACAGCAGCAGAATGGTGTACTTGAACAAGAAGCCCGCGCCGATGGCCGCCCCGAGCGCGGCCCACGCACCGAGCGATCCGCCCAGAAACGCGCGCCACGCCGCCCAGCACGCGCACGCCCAGCAGGCGAGGTAACACCCATCGATCGTCACAAGCACGCCGGTGAGCTGAAAGGCGGGCGCGAGCATGAACAAGGCCGCGGCGAAGATCGCGGCCTTCGCCGGTGTGGCGACGCTTCCATCGCGAACAAAGGCGCATCGTGCCACATCGCGTGCAAGCCCCGCGCACGCCAGCGCACCGATCGCGCTTGCAAGAACGGTCGGAATTCGGATCGCCCACTCGGCATGACCAAAGAGCTTCGTGCTTAGCCAGATGACCCACGCAATGCCCGGGCCTTTGGAGTAGTACGACCAATCGAGGTGGCGCGACCACAGCCAGTAGTGCGCCTCATCTTCAACAAGATCGTATGGACAGAACCAGATGCTGTAGCTCAGCCGGGCCACCAACGCACAGGCAACAAGCAGGAGTGCGGGGCGCAGCGAATCTTCGCCGCGTTCGGTGTTGCCCATGTGCTGTCCGACTTTCGCATCGTGCATCAACGATCCTGGTGCGTGTTGTCGATTGAGAGGTCCATATGGGTGGGCCGCTTGTGCGATTGTTTTTCTATGGGCGGGCCGCCCGTGCTGCTAATGCCTGATCAGCCGCACAAACTCCCATACCGCGTAGATCCCCATCACCACCACACCCGCCCAGAGCAGCGGCAGACCAGCCAGCCCGCTCCCGTGCGTCATGCGCTGCCCTGCGCTGATCGAGATCACCGCCGCCAACGCCGGAAAGAAGGCCCAGAGGTAGATCGTCAACGGCAGCGAATCGCGCAGGCGCATCGCCATGATCGTGCCCGTCAACACCATCACCAGGCACGCCGCGGCCATGGCCAGCCGCTCCTGCCGCTTGCTCAATACCTCCCGCATCAGGTCGTTCACCTGATTTTCCAGATCATCACGGATGGCCCTGATCGCCTCGCGATCAACGGCCTTGTCGCGCATGCGCGCATCAGCCCGCGCCATCACCGCGTTGGTATCATCCGCCAGCAACTCCTTCGCGGGGTCGTTGGCGAGCGTCAGGTCCGTCAACGCCCACTCGCTGATCACACCCGGCGCGGCCCGCACCTCGGCCCCATCCTCACCCGTTACCGGCGCGATCAGCTCACCATTCTCGTCAAGATCCTGCGCTGAGACTTCCAACATCTGAAGCGTCATCGCCACGCGCGCCGCACCTTTGTTCGGAGCGGTGTTCGCCGCCGTTCCACCAATGGCCAACACCGGCGCCGAGGCCGAGACACTCGCCGCCTTTGGCAACCTGATCTCTGCTGAAGTCGCCTTCTGACTCTGCACGGTGCCATCGCTCAGTGTTCGTTCGACAATGATCGGCTGCCCGCGCCGCTCCGGAAAGACCTGCAACCGATTCGGATCGCGTGCCACGTTCTTTCCGCCAGAACCCCGCGTCAGGCGCCGCGCCCGAATGTCCGCCGCTTTCAGCACAACTTTCTGACCGCCGCCATCGAAGAGTTCGACCCGATGTCCCGGCCCGCGCAGGGCCTCGCGGATCGTCTCAACCGCTTCAAGCTGCGCCAGCGTGAGCGCAAGCGAGCGACGACGACGGTCCACATCCTGAATGCGCTCGGGCCGATCGTGCAGATCGCGAAGCTCCGAATCGGTCAGGTACTTCGGGTCTTCGGTAAAGCTGTTGGGAATCAGGAAGGGCTGAATCGTCTGACCGATCTCGCCACGTTTATCTTTGCGTTGAAAGACCGCATCACGCGGCCGGATGACCACCTCGGTCATCGCGCCCTTGCCGCCGCCACCGCCCGCATCATCCGACCCGCCATCGACGCGGCGCAGCCAGACCGTCGCCTCGCGGGCCGAGGCCTGCTCTTCCACGTTGCCCTGCTTGTCGAGCTTGATGAGCAGCAACCCCGGCAGCCAGAGTTTTTGAAATGCGCCCGCCGAAGCATCCGGACCCTGCTCCACCACATCGTCGGCGAAAAGGTACTTGCTGTCCATCTTCACCGCCTCGCCGCTCTTGATCTGATGGACGATGAACTTTGAAATATCCTGCGAGACCAACTCGCCCATCTGCCTCAGGAAGCTTGGAATGATGCGGTTTGAGAGCACCAGCAGCACGAGCGCGAGCACAATGCCGGTCGCAAACGCGGGAAAGATCAGCGTGCGATGGCTGATGCCCGCGGCGTGGCAGGCGGTGATCTCGTTGTCGGCCGAGAGGCGGTGATAGGCCAGCGTCGCGCCAAAGCACGCCGCGAACGGCAGGGCATACTGCAACATCGGCGGCATGGCCAGCAGCATGAACTTCAGGGTCTCGGCCGGGCCGAGTTTGCCATCGGCCAAGGGCTTGACGGCGGCCGAAAACGCGATAACCGTGACGAGCACCCCCGCCGTCAGCACGATGAGGCGGCAAAGGTCCCAGAGGATGTAGGCCCAGATGGTCCAGGGAAGTCGTGGCAACATGCGATGCGGGATGGTAGCGCGATCCGTGGCATTGCCATCTCTGGCGATGAAGACTTGCAGCGCTCTGGTCTTGCGCCTGTCGATACAACTGCAAGATGGCTTGGACTCCCCGCGTCCCACCATTCCTACTTACGCCGAACCTCAACCGTCCCCCCCGCCACATCCTTGATCGCGTACCCCATCCCCGCCAGTTCATCGCGGATCGCATCCGATCGGGCAAAGTTTTTATTCTTCTTCGCGTCAACACGCTCCTGCAGCTTGGCGATCACCGCGGGGTCGGGTGCGAGTCCATCCATAAACAGGCCGAGTTCGGTCTGTGATTGAACGGGCTTCTCAAGTTCGAGCAATCCGAGCACCGCATCGATCCGCTTGAGCAAGGCACGATCTTCGTTCGCGGGTATGGTGATCTCGTTCAGCCACTTGTTGATCTCGCCGATCGCGCCCGCGATGTTCAGATCATCGTTCATGGCATCCGCAAAGTTCTGTTCCAGCGCAGCGCGGGCGGCCAGCCCGACTTCCGCGCCATCAGCCTTCCCAGCGCTCTCGATCTTCGTCTCCGCAAACCTCCTCAACCGCTCCACCATCCGCTGACTGTCCTTCAGCCCCTGCTCGGTGAAGTTTGCGTTCGATCGGTAGTGCGTCCTGGTGAGTTCGAGCCGCACCGTCGCGGGCTCATACCCCTTGGCAAACAGATCGCGCGCCGTGAAAAAATTCCCCTTGCTCTTGCTCATTTTCGCGCCTTCAACGAAGAGGAAGCGCGGGTGAAACCACATCCGTGCGAAGGTCCCCTGCGACGGATCGGCACAGAACGCGCAGCTCGACTGCGCCAGCTCACACTCGTGGTGCGGAAAGATGTTGTCCTCTCCACCCGAATGGATGTCGATGATCGAAGGGCTCGGTGTGTGCCCGTTCGCCGTGAGCAGCCGTTCAAACTCCGCCTCGCCCAGCAGTCGCCGCGCGCTCATCACCGTGCATTCGATGTGCCAGCCGGGGTACCCCTGCCCCTCAATCCCGCCCGGCGATGGCCACTTCATCACGTGCGAAGCATCTTCCTTCCACAACAGAAAGTCCGCTGGTTGGCGTTTCTCCTGCTGGTTCCCCTCGCTGATGCGCCCGCCCGCACCCGACTGCAGCGCATCCAGCGTGTTCCCGCTGAGGCCACCATACTTCGCAAAGCTCTCGACCGCAAAGTAGACCGCGCGCCGGCCCGCAACTCCCGATACGTACGCGTGCCCACGCGCAATCAGCGCGTCGATCACGCGACGCATGCCCTCGATATTCTCCGTGGCCCGCGGCATCAGACTCCGGTCCTTCTCCGCCTCGATCGCCACCTTCAGCCCGAGCCGTCGCGCATCATCCACAAACGCGCCGCCATAAAACTCGGCGATCTGGTGCGGATCGTTCGGATCGATGCTCACGTTCGCGGGCAGCTTGCCGCTCTTCTTGGCTTCAGCAATGCGCCGCCCCGCGACCGCCATCCGGTCTTCCCCGCTCTCCCCACCCTCCGCATCGTCGGTCATGTGGCCGACATCGGTGATGTTCATCACGTGCGTGACCTTGCGCCCACCTGCCGGCGCGGCCACCGACTTTCCATCGGCACCGGTCACTTCGCACAGCGGGCTCTCCACCCACCGCCGCAGCAGATCGGCCGCGAGAAACGACCGAAAGTTTCCGATGTGCGCGTAGTCGTACACCGTCGGCCCGCAGGTATAGAACGTCACGTGCCCTGGGTTCTGCGGAACAAGCGGCTCAATGGTGCGTGTCAGGGTGTTGTAGAGTTTCAGCGGCATAGGCGGCAATAGTACGGGTATCGGTCGTACGTGTGTAGCGCTTGAGCCATCAACGTGCGGAAGTTGCCCCTATCGGCTCGCAACCTCGAGGCGATTTCGTGACAAACTGTCGTCGTTTCCGCCGCGACACGCTATCCATCAGAACTCGGCTATGCAGGACAACGCATGACCGCCAACGAGTATGTGGCTCTGGGCGAAACCACCGAACGATATGAACTGGTCGAAGGAGTGGTGGTCATGTCTCCGAGCGCTGTTCGCGATTATGGCGAGTTGGTGATTGAGATCGGAACGCATCTGACGCTCGCGTCTTTTTCTGGCATCGCAGCGGCACAGCGTTGATCGAGATCACCGTAACGGGTGATGCTCTTTCCACCCGCGCAGTTGTGGAGTTCGTACTCGACCTTCGGCCAACTCACGAAATCGCCACCGACCGAGCCTCACCCACTCACGCCATCCGCTCCGCCTCGCCCACGCGCGATTCGGTCACGATCTCGGGCGCGTGCCCCTCGGCCTCATCGGGCTTGACCAGAATGCGCACCCGCACCACGCGCGTCGGTGTCGCTTCCAGCACCGTGACGATCATCGGCCCGTGCGAGAAGCTCTCGTTCTGCGCGGGGATGCGCCCCATCGTGCTCAGAACAAATCCGCCCAGCGTGTCATACTCATCGCTCTCGGGCACTTCAACACCCAGCGGTTCGAGCGCATCGTTCACCGCGCCGATGTACGCCCGCGCATCGATCTCGGCCATCCGACCTTCAGGCTTCACTTCGATCTTCGGGGGGTCATCCTCGGGCTTTTCATACTCATCCTGAATGTCGCCGAACACCTCTTCGACGATATCCTCGAGCGACACAATACCGGCCGTGCCGCCATATTCATCCGCCACAACCGCCACATGGATTTTGCGCGCCACGAACTCCTCGGCCAACCCGCGGATCGTCTTGGTCTCGGGCACCAGCATCGCCGGACGCAGAATCGCGCGCAGATCAAACCCTCCACCCTTGCCCCGCGGCCCCTCACCCGCCAGCCAGCGCAGCAGGTCCTTCACATAGAAGAACCCCACGATGTCATCAAGGCTCTCCTTGTAGACCGGTATGCGCGAGTGCCGCGCTTTCCGCACAAAGGCCGTGATCGTGCCCAGGTTGTTTGTCAGTTGCAGAGCCTCGATCTCGTTCCGCGGTGTCATGATCTGCTCGACGGTGCTGCTCTTGAAGTTCACCACCGCTTCGATCATTTTGCGCTCGGCCTCATCGATCTGCCCTTGCCGCTCGCCCTCTTCCATCACTTCAAGCAGATCCTGCTCGATCGACTCGGCCCTGTTCATCGTCCTGGTGCCCGTGATGCCACGCACGAGCGAATCAACAATGTGCGAGACCGGAGAGAATGGCCTCTGCATCAGATAAACCACGCGTGTAAGGATCGAGAACGCATACACCAGCTTTTCACCAACATGCTTCGCCAGACTCTCGGCCAGAACCACGTTGCACAGCCAGACCAGCAGCGCGGTGATGACCACCGCCGCCAGCCCGTCGGTCCAACCCAGCCCGCTCGTCCCCCGCACGGTCGCCACCACGCGCACGGCCGCGATGACCATCGCAAGGTTGCAGACGATCCGCACAAGTGCCACCGCGCGCCCGTGCCCCGCGACATCGGCAGTGATCGCATGTATGCGCGCGAGTTTGCGCCGCCGCGCACGCCTTTGCTGCGCCAACCCCTCCAGCGCGGTGCGCGAGAGATCCGAGAGCGCCAGGTGCAGCGTGCTGAGCAGCGTGCTGAACGCCAGACAAGCGATGAGGATGGTCAGCGCGCCTGAGTCCAACTACTTCCCCTCCGATGCTGGCCCGGCCCCAAAGATCGGACCAACCCCTATCGCCGTCAGCACTTCATCCTCCAGCGCGTGCATCCGGGCAAACGCGGCGTCATCATGATCATCATGCCCCAGGCAGTGCAGCACCCCGTGAACAATGTACAGGAGGATCTCGTGCTCGAGAAGGTGGCCGCGAAGCGCCGTCTGCCTGCGGGCTTCATCAAGGCAGACAAGCACATCCACATCCATCCGATTCGGCTCGCCCTCGCGCTCGCCCGCGCTGCGAAGGTCAAAGGTCAGAACATCGGTCGTGCCCGCCACGCCCGAGTATCGCTCATGGGCCGCGGCCATTGCCGAGTCACCGACCACACGGACCCGCACCTCCCCAGTGACCCCAAGCCATGAACACGCCGCGATGAGCCGCTCGGTCATCACTGACAACTGTTCGCTAGAGAGTTGGCCGCGATCGTCATGGATATCGAGTTCCAACATCACAACCTTCGCAAGGTCTTCGCGCGCCCAGATCGCACCAGTTATTGAGCCTTCGACCATCATGCAGCCCCACCCCCTTCGACCCGCCGAACGCTGGCGGTCAACCACGAGTATACGGGAGAATGGCCAGAAAAGGTAGGGCGTGGGTATTTTTGTTTATAGTTTGTTAGTGTTCCGTCAATCTAGACTTCGTTACTCACGACAGAACAGGCGTGTGGGCGAATGCAAGAGGGTCCGATAGACTGCGTGGAAGGGATCCACCCCCTTGCCTTCCACTTGGTTCCTTACAAAATCCTACTATTGGTGAGCAAATGGGTGGCGTGGATGCAGGTACCGCCTTCGACAGCCAAAGCCCCAGCC
>JBBSBC010000111.1:0-12095 GCA_038251595.1 Phycisphaerales bacterium
AGTGGATCCTCTTAAGTGATCGGCGTGCGGCTGCTGGCGGCCCCGCGGGCTTCATTGAGTGGACACCGTTTGATCACCCGCAACTTGGCCGCATAGAGATTGGTGGGTGGATACCGGGGTTCAGGTTGAACCCGCCGGATTCGGAAGTAGAGCCATTGATTGATCGGCAGACGGCGTTTATCAATGAGCTGATGCGGATGTTGCCGCGGCTAACCATTGATGAGCCGACGATCGAACGACTGGGCGAGCAGTTGTGGCGCGTGCGCGTAAGGGTGGTGAATGAGGGTGTGATGCCCACGCGAATCGCAATGGGAGTGAAGACCAGGCGACTTCCTGCAACACGATGGGAGATCGATCTGCCCGCGGAGCGGGTGGTTTCCGGTTCGCGCGTTCAATCAAAGGTAAGTATTGCCGGGAGTGGGGGACAACTTGTGGGCGAGTGGGTGGTTGTTGGTGTGGCCGGCGGTGAAGTAAAGGTGCGACTGCTCTCGTCCGAATACGGAGACCGGGAACTGACTGTCGGATTGCAAGCGGCGATGAATGGGCAGGAGCTGGAAGGAAAGAAGCCCAATGAATAACATACGGACAATGTATCGAGCAGAGCTAATGAGTATGGCAAGCCAACGTGTAGTTTACGCCAAGTCCAGGATTGGCACGTCGTTGTTGCTGGTTGCGAGTATTGCTTTGTGCTTTATTGCAGCTGACGCATCGGCACAGCCAAACATGCCATCCAAGGTTGAGATTTCGTGGGATCGTTATTATGATTATCCGCAAACAAAGGAGTGGATCGAGAAGATTGCATCCGCGTACCCAGATCTGGTCAAGGTGGAGTCGGTCGGAAAGAGCATTCAGGGCCGAGAGATGCTCGTCGCGATTGTGACTTCCGCGAAGGGTGGCCCGCACACGGGCAAACCAGCGATGTGGATTGATGGGAACATTCACGGGAACGAGGTTCAGGCGAGCGAGGTGGTGCTGTACACGCTCTGGTATCTCACGAAAGCGTATGGGCAGAACGACAAGCTTACGGATTTGTTGGATTCATACGCGTTCTACCTCGCGCCGATGATGAATCCGGATGGCAGGCAGTACTGGTTTGATAATGCAAATACGCCGCACAGCTCGCGACACAACCAGCGTCCGATCGATGGCGATCGTGATGGCAAAGTTGATGAGGATGGGCCTGATGATCTGGATAAGGATGGGCACATCACCTTGATGTGGAGAGCCGACCCGATGGGTCGATGGGTCCGCTCGCAGACCGACGATCGTGTCTTTGTCCGACTCCGTGATGATCAGTCAGCGGCCGCAGGCGTGATCACGTATGAGAGTCTCGGCGAGGAGGGCATTGATAATGATGCGGATGGACGTATCAATGAAGATGGACCGTTTGGCGATGATATGAACCGGAACTGGCCGAGCGACTGGCAACCGGAGCACATCCAAGGCGGAGCCGGGCCCTTCCCGCTCAGTTCACCCGAGACGGAGGCGATTGCAAAGTTCATACTCGCTCACCCGAATATTGCGGCCGTGCAGAGCTACCACAACTTCGGGGGCATGATCATCCGTGGTCCGGGCGCCGCGTATCGCGAGGGTTTGTATCCGGCGGAGGATGCACGTGTTTATGACGAACTGGCGCGAACGGGCGAACAGATGCTGCCCTATTACCGCTACCTCGTGCTGTTCAGCGGGCTGTACGGCGTGCACGGCGGGTTCGTGAACTGGGCGAGCGAATCGCTCGGAGCCTTCGCGTTCACCAACGAGTTGTGGGCGACCGGCAAGTACTTTCAGCGCGAGAATCTCAATCCGGGTGAAGATCAGCAGTGGCTTTGGCGCGACAGGCTTGCGTTTGGCGCGGAGTATTCGGCACTGAAGGAGTTTGATCATCCGCGCTTCGGGAAGATACTGATCGGAGGACCGAACAAGTGGTCGAGCCGCGTCACGCCGACGTTCATGCTAGAGGAGGAATGCCATCGCAACTTTGCGTTTACGGCCTATCACGCCGAGCAGATGCCGCTTGTGAAGTTCGGGCGACTGGAAGTGAAGCCGGTGAAGGATGAGGCGGGAAATGCGGTGTCTGGCGTCTGGCGTGTCCGGTTTGAGATCATCAACACGAAACTGATACCTACTCGGAGCGCGCTGGCGCGGCGTGAGCGGATTGGCTGGCCCGATCTGCTGGAGTGTGGAGCTGCGGGAAAGACCCTGCCGAAAGTCCTCGCGATCAATAAGCTCGCCAACTGGCATGATGCGACGCCCGAGCCACGCACAGGTGAGGGGATGCGAGAGCCGTCGCGATTGCTGGTGCCGGAGGGCGTTCCGGGACGCCGCGCCCTGATATTCGAGTTGATCGTTGAAGGCCCTGCTGATGCGAAGTGTACGGTTCGCTACTCATCACAGTGGGCAAGCACGATCGAAAGCGTGCTGCAGCTTCGTGCCCCGAATCCATGAGTTGAGCTCGCGTGACACCTTACGGATCGGAGCCCGTGGGCATGTGTATAATCGAAATGGACTAGCCACCTAGCTATGCAAACATAAGAAAACGATGGGTGTATGAACAATTAGTCGTGCGGGTTGATGTGACTTTGCAACAAGTATTGGTCAAACCCCATTCGATGCGGGAGAGACCCACTCAACATCGGAAGCCGGAATCCACGCATCCGCCCTGCTCGAGTTGAGCTGAGAATCCGTTGCCCGCTTGAACTGAACGCGGAGCCAGGCGGGAACTCCCGGTGAGACCTGAAGTGTACGGGCCTCAACCACGACCAGTTCGCTGCCCCGTCGAAGGACCGCTTGACCTTCAAGAGGCCGCGGTTCATACGTCACACGATCTGGGCCTGCACGCGGCGTGCTCTCGCTTGCCATGACGATCACATCTCGTGCAAAGGGATCTCGCACAGAGGGAACAAGCACGGAGGCCAATGCTGCGATACTCACGAGCAACGCAAAGGCGGTGAAGGAACGGAGCCCCGTGCTGCGCATGGATCGGTCGATGAGTCCGTAGGCAACACTTACCCACACCAGAGCAATCGCCAGAATCGCTGTCCACCAGCGGATGGTTGTGGGGATCGAACGTATCGCAGGCGAGATGACCGCGATCACGGATTGAGCGGCGGAAGTGGGCGTGTCTGTCGAACCCGGGGGAGGATTTGCACCCGATTCTCCGGCATCCGGGAGACTCGAAGCGACCATTCGCGCTCGAACTATCTTTATCCACCGTTGAGCGGATGATGTCGGGTACGCGGCGTCCGAACGCCTGAAATCAAGGAGTGACGCGGCATAATCACCCAACTGACTTTGGGCGAGTCCTCTGTTAAAGTAGAGTCTTGCAAGCGTGGGCTCGGACGGTCGGCCCATGTCAATCACAGTTGTAAGTTCGGCGATTGCGGTGTTCAACGCGCTGCAAGTTTCGGCCGACTTCGGGTCTGCTGACTTCAGACCAACCGCCAGTTGAACGAGTGCTCGATCGACAGATTGTGTCAACGACGATGAAGATGGTGCATCAACCTCCGCAAACGCGGTGTGTTTCGGTAGGATGAAGAACGCTACCAAAGTGAGCAGCAAAATCAGTGCAAAAGCTTTCCAGGTCCTTTTCGAGCTGCGGTTCATCGTGAATCCTCCCTGAGTGCTTGGGCAGCTTGGTCGAGTGCGGCCGTAGCACGTTGAATAAGACTTGCCGGATGGTCATGCAAAGCGGCTGTAGGTCCGAAGCGGAAGCGGTCGCACTCGGTCATGATGGTCACAAGAGTGGCGGCGGCGGGATGCGAGGCGGTTGAAAGCAACGAGAGTGCCTCCGGTGCTGTCAGGGACTGGCGGGGTCGCCCGAACCAGTCCGCGGCGAGATTGCAGAATGCGGATGCGGTGATGGAGGCCGCGGTGTGCGCATCGACTGCATCGCGGCCCGATCTTCGCAGTTCACGTCTGGCCACGCGTATCGCTCGTTGACGACGTCTAAGAGGCTCATGCGCAAGTCGTCGAGTGCGAACTCGCCGCGAGATGGCGATAGCGAGGGCGCAGGCGGGCGGAACTGCAAGTGCAGCTATTGAAACGGGATGGCGAAGTGCGTGCCGCAGATTGAACGGTTCATGACCAAATGAGAAGGGCCCGGACATGATCTCATCGGAAAGAGCGGGCGAGGTGACGGCTGAGGGAGGCGCATCATCGTCGATGTTCATGACCACGGTTGTGCTGGGTTTCACACGGAGCGGGATGGCCTGAGATGATGCCAGCTCATACTTCTTGCTTGTTGTGTTGAAGTAACTGAACTCAATCGGCGGCACACTGTTGACCTCGGCACTTCGAGCACGAATGGATTGCTGAAACTTGACGCGCGTGGGGCTTGTTGCAATGGGCAGAGCAGGGTCGCGCGGCACGCGGAACTGCTTGACCAGCTGACTCTGATTTGAAAAATCGAATGTCGGGATCAGCGAGATGGGTGGAGGGCCGGTCACGATGATGGAGAGCGTGGTCGGCTCGCCTACGGAGACTTCGCTTTGATCGATACGGGATTCGATCGAGTAGTTGCCGACCAAGCCGGAAAAATCCTGGGGACGACGCTCGGTAGGGAGGGCAAGGACTTCAAGCTCAAACGGCTTGGACTTCGAGGACTTTCGTTCAGTTGTGTTGCGAGAAAAGCCGAGAAAGTCGGTGGGGCCCGTCCGGCGTTCGCCGGTGATGACATCAAACAGGGCCATAGCACTTCCGAGCTTGAACTTTCCGGGAGTGTTTGCGATCAGAAACCAATCAATGTAAAGAACAGTGGTCTGCCCATCTTGGGTAGACTGTTGACCGACAACGGCTACGGCCTCGTCACCATTCACACTAGCCTTATATGAGGCAGGATTACCCATTCCTTGATTCTCACGTTCCGGCTGATCGGGGTGAGGCAGGAGTCTGAACCCCTCCGGCAGATCTGGCAGTGCGAACGTGAGGGGATCCGTATCGACCGAGCGGGTGAGTCGAAGGGTGAGGCGAAGTCTCACGGCTTCCCCGACGTAAAACTGTGGTCTATCCGTCAATAACGTCAGTGTAAACTCGGGGGCATCAGACGGCTCAACAACGTTGAACTGCACCTCACCGGTTGTGAACGTGCGGCCATCGACGACCACTTCGATCGGCGGCACGGTGAGTTTGCCGAGACGCTTGGGCATCAGGTTGTAAACATGAACAATAGAAGATCTGACGGATAGTCCTCCGCGTGAATCAAAGGAACTCTGTGATGAGCGCATCGGCCGCACATATAAAACGGTATAATCGTCGGTCGAGGGGATCTCTGGAGGTTCTGCAGTTTGGGTTCCTCTGACGATGATCTGCAGTGCTGCGGACTCTCCAGCGTAGATGTTCACCGGAACCGATGCGGCAACACTGACTGGCTCGCTCTTTGTCTGGGCTTGTGCCAATGCCTTGGGCGCGTGCAGCAGCAGGGTCGCGATGCAGATGAACATGAGTGTGCGTAAGCGGTTCATGGTGTGTTGGGTCTGGCGGTGCGATTACCGATGAGAACTCGTGGCCGCCAAATTGCGAGTTACCAGTCTTTGTCCACTTTGCCTGCGCGAGAGCGATTCGCCTGAAACATCTTTCGAAGCCGTTCTCGCAGAGCCCTCTCTTTGTCGAGGATCCTCGCCGCGGCAAGGTCGAACTCACGCAGTGATTCGCGTGGTGTGTCGGGTGAGCCGGCTTCTGCGCCGGGCTCTTTGTTCGTTGCCTTCTCGGGAGCTGTCGCGGGCTCGTCCGACTTGCTTTGAGGTTCGGGCTTCGCAGGATCAGGCTTCTGAGGTTTCGGATCTTGCTGGCCCACTTGTTGACTGTCTTTCGGGTCATCTTTCTGGCCAGTCTGGTCGCCCTCCGCCTGCTTATCCGCACCCTGCGTGTTCTGGTCCTGCTGCGATTCGGAACTCTGCTGCGGACCCTTCTTCTGATCACCTTCCGGCTTCTGATCATCTTCGGGCTTCTGCTGATCTTCAGGATTCTTGTCGCTGTCGCCCTGCGTCTTGGTCTTGTCACCCGAATCGTCTTTCTTCTGGTCGTCATTCTTTGGCGACTTCTCGTCTTTCTTGTCATCCTCCTTCTTCTGCTCGTTCTTGTTCTGATCCTGACGTTTCTGCAGCAGATCACGCTTGCGCTGCACGACCTCAATATTTCTTGCGGCATCCGTATCCGAGGGATTGTCGATGAGTGCGTTGCGGAAGAATCGCTCCGCGGCTCGCAGGGTGTCGATTGCTTTCGCAGGATCGGTCTTGGCAAGTGCGTCGGCCTGCGCACTCAAAATGGATCCGAGGTTGTAACGAGCTGCGGCACGCAACTCGGGCGAGCGAGTCCGGGCATCAACCTCCTCAAGCAGCTTCTGAGCCTCATCGGCACGCTTCATAGCCAACAACACGGCTGCACGATTAAAGTCCAACTCCTCGATCCGCGTTGTGTCACGCACATCGGCGAACTCTCGTGCGGCCGAATACCTCGCGAGCGACTCTTCAAAGCGTCCTTGCTCAAAGAGCTGTCGCGCGACTGAAGCATCGCGGGATGGCAAAGCGGATTGCGCGCTCGCCGTTTCAGACCTCGCCAGCGCGATGCACACCGCAGCAAGAAATACGACGTGGAACATGTGCGTGAGGGCTGAGTTCACAACCGTCTCCTTGCAAGCGTGAGTGTGGACTCGGTGAACAACATCAGCAGTGCCGCTGTCAGGGCTATCTGAAAGCCCTCGGTGTACTTTACAGCTTCGGATGTATCAAGACTTCGGCGCTCCGACGACTTCATGAGCTGCACATACACCCGATCGAGCTCGATGTTGCCTGTGCCCACGTTGAAAAAAAGACTGCCATCTGCCGCGGCGGCGGCGATCTTGCGAAGTGAATCAGGATCAAGCCTGGATTGCACCCGTTCGCCACGATACTCCATGTATCCTTGTGACTGCGGGCTCGGGCGACGCATCGGATCAGGCTCTTCGATCGAGGCCTTTGGAACAATCGCGCCGACCGTCTCCGATCCCAGTCCAATCGCGATAACGCGAACGCCAAGCTCCTTCGCGGCGGCGGCGGCTTTCACAGGATCAGATTCGTGATCCTCACCATCCGTGAACAGAAAGAGATCGCGAAAGCGATCTGAGGGTGCGGCACCGCTTGAACCCTCATCGTTCGTCAGCAGTTGTGTTGCTGAGCGGAGCGCATCGGCAATCGCCGTTCCGCCGCGAGCGACTGAATCGGGCGAGAGTTCGTCGAGTGCGAGGCGCGCGAATGCGTAGTCGGTGGTCAGTGGGCAAACGGTGAGTGCTGAGCCGGCAAACGCGATGATCGCCACGCGATCACCCTGGACAACTTCCAGCACATCGCGCACGGCGAGTTTGGCCCGTTCGAGTCGGTTGGGTTTGATGTCCTCAGCAAGCATTGAGCGCGAGACATCGATCACAAAGACGACGTCGCGGCCAGTTCTGGTGACTTTCTGCGGCTTGGGGTCGTACACTGGGCGAGCCAGTGCTGCGGCGACAAGGGCGAGCCCGAGAAGCAGCGCCACCGCGGCGAGGACTCGAGCCGCCCCAACCCGTTCGGATAGCCCAACCCGTGTAGCCATCGCTCCGAAGAACTTCCGGACATCGCGCCGTTGTTTGGCGTGTGCAGCAATCCAGACGCTTGCGAGCACGGGTAGCGTGGCGAGTGCGAGGAGCCATTGGGGTTCGAGGAGTTTCACGCGGCGGTTCTCCTGAAGAGAGACGAGGCGAGCAGCGTGGAGATCGTGATAAACGCCGCTCCGGTTGCCGCGAAGGGCATGAACTTCTCGCTGAAATCAACAAACTGCACCGTCTGCACGCTGGTCTTCTCGAGCTGGTCGATCTCATGGTAGATCTTGCGCAGAGTCTCACCATCCTGCGCGCGGCGATAGATACCCCCGGTCATCTCTGCGATCTGCTGCAACAGTGGCTCATCAACATCGCTCGGCACCCGTACGCGTCGATCTCCAAATGGTGTCTGCTGCACGACAAATGAATCGACACCCGCGCCGATACCGATGGTGTACACCTTGATACCGCGTTCCTTGGCAAACTGTGCCGCCTCAAGCGGCGTGCGTTCGCCGCCGGTGTTCCGACCGTCGGTCAGCAGAATACAGACCTTTGATTTGATGCGGAGATTCTCAAACTGTTGAGCGTCGGTGCGATTCTTCAGATCCTGCTCTGCGGAGTGCAGCCGCGCGGCCGCGAGGGCAAGACCTTCGCCGATCTGCGTGCCATTCTCATACGTGTACTGCGCCAAAGGTATCGACTCGACCAGCTTGGCCAGCGTGCGCGGATCGCGCACCGGGGGGCAAACGGTCTGCGCAAAGCCCGCGAAAGAAACCACTCCGACAAGATCCGAAGCTCTTCCCTTGAGGTCTGCACCATCGCCGAGCAGAAAGTCTTTGACGACCTGCTTCACCACTTCAAGCCGCGTCCGACTGGCACCATTCAGGGTCATCTCCTGAGCCATCGAGCCCGAGCGATCAACAACGAGTTCGATAGCCACGGCCTCGGCGGAAGTCTCGACCCGACCAATCCCGAGTTGAGGACGGGCCATCGCCACGATGAGCGCACCCATGCCGAGCGTGCGGAGGACTGCGGGCAGCCAGAGCAAACGGACTCGCCACGATGCCAGAAGCGCAGTTGCCTCAGGGAGTGTTGAAACTATCACGGTGCGTGGGTGGTGACGCAGGCTGATGACCAGCAATGCGAGCGGAGCAATGAGTAGGAGCAATGCCCAAGGAGAGCCGAGCTGCATCCCGCTTGGCCAGAGGTGGTCGATCATGTTGCCACCTCCTTGGAAAAATGGGCGGATGTTGTCGCCACAAAGCGCTCCATCGCCTCCACATTGTAAATCAGACTTTGGGGCGACAATGGACTTGAACTAAACCGCTGCTGATCCAGCGCACCGAGCACTTGCAGGGCCTCTTCGGTCGAGGACGATGCGGCGGTTCGCTTGCGCACACGGTCGGCAAGCTCGTGAGTTAGAAGCCCACGAACATCCTCATGAACCAGCGCGGACAGATACTCGCGCAGACTCGCGGCCAACTCACCGGCGATGGACTTGCTCATCTGCCCATCATCCGGCCCCTGCAGGTCGATCCGACTTCGCAGATCGGCCAAGCGATGCTTCACAACGTCGACTGGGTCGAGCGATTGCGTATGTCGGCGTGAAGCTCGACGGGCCATCACGAACGCCAGTGGATACCCGATCGCAAGCAGCCCCGCCATTCCGGTCACAACCCACCGCCCCGCGCTCGATGGCGACGGGAGATGCAGTGGCGGTTTGATCGGTGCCAACTCGGTGGGCTCAGTTTCCGTAGCCAGCATGGATCGAACCTCGATGGCGATCGGTTCGGTGGTCAGTATCTGCCGCGTGGCCGCCGCGCCCTCACGATACGAAAATTTCAGAGAGGGAATTGCCTTGGTTCCATCCAGAAAGGGTTCGAGAAGGAATGCGTACACAGTGGTCGTGAGACCCTTGACAGGCACGCCTTTCTGTTGCGAAGACTCCGCGATTTGAAAGTCGCCCAGACGGTCCTTGGGCGGCAGCCAGTCCACGGCGGTCCCATCGCGCGTGGTCAACGAGAGTGTCAGGCGAAGCCGATCGGCCGTCGTGATTTCAGAACGGTCGGCCGAAACGAGCACTGACACGCCGGGCGCCTCACTCGTTCCTCCCGCTGAGTAGGTTCGATTGATCGCGGTGCTTGGGGATTGGGATGCGCCGGTGGTCGGGGCGGCGGGGGGTGAAGTGGGGGAAACGCGGTGGTCTTCGCATCCACACACCACCAGCAAGCCCACCGCCAGCAGCACAACAGCCGACCGCTGCGGTTGCAACATCATGCGGCGTGCGCCGACCGAAATGCTCTCGTGATGGTTCATCGAAACCGACATACCTCACCGGCTCCTACGCCGCTCCCGCATTTTAAAGAACTCCACCAACTCGTGAACACTGGCCTTGTCCGTTGAGAGTCCTAGTCGATCAATGCCCAGCCGCCTAAACCCCTGCTTGCGCTCTTCACTGGCCTGCTTGGCGATGGCCGCGTACTCCTCGCGCACTCTGCGGCTCGAAGTGTCCAGCACCATGGTTCGTCCGGTCTCCGGGTCTTTCACATCAAGCAACCCCGCGGCCACAAGCTTGAAGTCACGCGGGTCGCCCACATCCAGCGCGACCAGATCATGCCGCGGCGCGAGCTTGCGCATTGCCGGAGTCAGGTCATCGCTCAGAAAGTCTGAGATGACAAAGACCAGCGAACGACGCGGCAGAAGTCGGCAAAGGTGATCGGCCGCGGCCGTCAGGCGAGTTCCCAGGTGTGTTGGTTCAAAGGCCAGCAGTTCTCGAATGAGCCGCAGCGTGTGGCGTGCGCCCTTCTTAGGAGGAACATACATCTCCACCCGGTCAGTGAAGATCAGCAGACCGACACGATCGCCCTTGCGAACAGCCGCGAATGCCAGCAACGCGGCCACTTCGCACGCGAGTTCGCGCTTCGAGCGCACGCCGGTGCCAAACCCGCCCGAACCAGAGAGGTCAACGGCGAGCATGACGGTCAGCTCACGCTCTTCAGAGAATCGCTTGATGAACGGCCGCCCGGCCCGGGCCGTCACGTTCCAGTCGATGGTGCGCACATCATCGCCGGGCTGATACTCGCGGACATCGGCGAACTCGATCCCGCGCCCCTTGAACGCGGACGAATAGTCGCCGGCAAAGACATCGGTGACGATGTGCCGGGTCGCGATCTCAAGCAGCCGGACTTGTCTGGCGAGTTCGGCGGGTGACATGGGCGGGTTGCAGGTAAGCGTTTGCGTACGGGGTATCGGTTCTGACTGTGAGTGGTTGCCTACGGCACGGGAAGTTGATCGAGCATCCGCTGCACGATCTGGTCGGAGTTGATCTCTCGGGCTTCGGCTTCGTAGGAGACGATGACGCGGTGGCGGAGGACTTCCATGGCGACCGACTTCACATCGTGCGGCGTCACATAGGCACGGGTTTCGAGAAAGGCGTAGGCCCGCGCGGCCATCGCCAGGGCGAGCGTTGCACGCGGCGAGGCGCCGAACGCGATAAAGCTGGATTTCTCGCCGCGCTTTGATCCATCACCCTCACCGAGATCTAGCCGATAGGCCGAGGGGGTGCGGGTGGCCTGCACAAGGTCCACCATATAGTCTTTGACGCGCGTGTCGATGTGGATGCGGTCGATCAACAGCCGGGCCTCGATGATCTCGCGCACGGTCGCAGCGGGCTCGATGTTGATCGCCGGGTTGGATGAGCCCATGCGATCAAGAATCGCACGCTCCTGCTCGCGTGATGGGTAGTCGACGCACACCTTGAGCATGAAGCGATCGACCTGCGCCTCGGGGAGCGGGTAAGTGCCTTCTTGTTCAATCGGATTCTGCGTTGCGAGAACGAGAAATGGGTCCGGCAGGCGGTGCGTCTCATCGCCGATCGTGACCTGCCGCTCCTGCATCGCTTCCAGCAAGGCCGATTGCACCTTGGCGGGCGCTCGATTGATCTCGTCGGCAAGAATCAGGTTGGCAAAGACCGGTCCCTTCCGCGCCGTAAAGGTCCCCTCGCGCGGATTGTAGATCTGCGTGCCGATCAGATCGGCCGGGAGGAGGTCGGGCGTGAACTGGATGCGCTTGAACGAGGCCTCGAGTGACTTGGCGAGTGTTGAGATCGTCAATGTTTTGGCCAGCCCCGGCACACCTTCGAGCAGAACGTGCCCGCCCGTGAGCAGGCCGATCAGCAGTGACCGAACCATGCTCTCCTGCCCGACGATGGTGCGGGCGATCTGCCCTTGAACCCGCCGCAGGGGCGCGGCCAATCGTTCGAGTTCATCAGATCCCAACGTGGGTGGTCCTGATGCTGGTGCGGAGGCGGGTGTGTGGTTGATGAGATCCGATCGGTTCACTGACAACACGGTGAATGCTCCCGGAGCATGAATGAAGTGGAAACAACACGGGTCGTGCAGGTCTGCGGTTGAGGCAGGGCGATCACAACGCTTGTCCGCATCTCCAACCCAGATCCCCCGCACCCCCCGCGCCCCCCCCCGCCCCCCGCCCCCCCCCCCCCCCCCCCCGAAGCCCACACGACCCCCCCGCCCCACAACCAAGAGAGGCG
>JBBSBC010000112.1:0-12031 GCA_038251595.1 Phycisphaerales bacterium
CCTCACCAAACAGGAAGTCGCCCAACTCCGCCACCTCATGCCCACCCTCCCCATGAACCAGATCCTCGACCCCGCCATGGTCAAACGCTGGAGACGCGAACTCGCACGAATCGCGCCAAACCCCAAACCCACCCCCCACCGCCCCATCATCCCCGACAGTCCTCATCCTGCACCCGACCCCGACCCACCTCGGTAGCAGTCACCGATCACCCATCCGAAAGGCAACCCATGCTGATGCCCATCCTCACCATCGCGGCCACATCCTGCATCGCCACTTCAACACCACCTCCCGCCGGCAACGCCCCGTCTGCGCCAGCGATTCGTGCGACGGGCAAGTTTGACGAGCAGATCTTGACGATCGCCCAGCAATACAAGTCCTACAAGCGCGTCTCCGATAAAACCAACTGGGCACCAGCAATGTGCCGTGTTCCTCTCCCGACCGGCGCTCAGCAATCGTTGAGCAACGATGAACAGACGCACGGCCGCAAGCTCTATTTCCTCTATGCCAGCAATGAAGGTGCGTATGAAGAGATGAGCCAACATGGCAACCTTGGCTATCAGGGCACCAAGTCGGACAAGACCGCCAAGCCTGAAGTCTGGATCAACCCGATCAACCAGTGCGTGGTGAAAGAAGCCTTCAAGCCCGAGCCCGCACCAGTTGAGCCCGCGCTCGAAACCGACACAATGCGTCGTCAACACCTGCCCGCCGAGTACATCAAACTCGACGGCCAGCTCTTCCACACCGGCGATGCCGCCGGACTCTTCATCATGCTCAAGCTCGACCCTAAGACCGAAGGCACCGATAAGGGCTGGGTCTACGCCGTCACTTCGCCCGACGCCAAGACCATCATCGATGCCGGCGCGATCGCCTCGTGCATCGGCTGCCATGAGCAGACCGACCGCGATCGCCTGTACGGCCACAAGTGGTCATGGCCCGAGAAGAACCCAGCCCAGCCACCTGCGCCCGCCAACCCACCGAGCAAACTCGAAGAGCCGATCAAGACCACGCTGCCCGCAACACCGAAGCAGTAGAAGCGGGTGGGGATTGCGGGAAACCGGGTTACTTGCTCTTGGTATCGCCCCGCGCGAAGATGCTGGCCACGTAGTTCAACACATCGGTCGCGCTGGTTTCGTTGTACCCGAACTGCTTGATCAGGCGTTGCTTGACAATGTCGATCTTCTGCTGGGTCTCATCATCAACAACGCTTGAGACGAGGTTCTTGAGCTTGATCGTGTCACGCTGATCCTCAAAGAGCTTGAGCTCGAGCGCCTTGTAGAGGCGGGCGTTGGTGTTGTACTCAAACCGCTTGCCGTCGAGCGCGAGCGCGCCGATGTAGTTCATGATCTCCTGACGGAAATCATCCTTGCGTGATTCGGGGATATCGATCTTCTCTTCGATCGAGCGCATGAGCCGTTCATCGGGCTCATCATCGCGCCCGGTGTAGCGGTTCTTGACGCGCTCACGCTGGGTGTAAGCGCGGACGTTCTCTATGTAGTTCTGGCACAGACGCTTGATCGCGTCTTCATCCGCGCTGATGGCGCGCTGCACTTCGCCCTTGATGATGTCCTCGTACTCTTCCTTCACCACGCTGAGCAGTTCGCGATAGCGCTTCTTGATCTCCTCATCGTTGATGAGCGAGTGGTGCGAGAGGCCGCTCTCAAGCTCGTTGAGCACCATGAAGGGGTTGATGCACTTCTCATCAACGGCCTGACGGCTGACAAGAGTGTTGCTCACCTTATCCTGCACATATCGCGGCGAGATGCCGTTCATCCCTTCGCGGCTGGTCTCTTCCTTGAGTTCCTTGATCGAGTCTTCGGTAAAGCCGGCGATGGCCTTGCCGTTGTAGAGCTTCATTTTCTGCATCAGCGTGAGGCCGGCCTTCTTCGGGGGCTCAAGCCTGCTGAGCACGGCCCACATGGCCGCGACTTCGAGCGTGTGGGGCGCGATGTGGATGTTCTTGATCCGCTCGGGGCCGAAGTCCTTCTGATAGATCTTGATCTCGTCATCAAGGCGAATATTGTAAGGAACATCGATCTTGATCGTGCGATCGCGGAAGGCTTCCATCATTTCATTCGATTGCAACCGCTTGTACTCGGGCTCGTTGGTATGGCCGAGGATGACCTCGTCGATGTGCGTCTGTGCAAACTTCTTCGGCTTGATGAGGTGTTCCTGGCTCGCGCCGAGCAGGTCGTAGAGGAACGCGACATCGAGCTTGAGGACCTCGATGAACTCGCAGACGCCGCGGTTGGCGATGTTGAGCTCTCCATCGAAGTTGAACGCGCGCGGATCGGAGTCGGACCCGAACTGCGCGATTTTGCGGTAGTTGATGTCGCCGGTCAGCTCGGTCGAATCCTGATTCTTCTCATCCTTGGGCTGGAAGGTGCCCACGCCTACGCGGTCCTTCTCGCTGAGGATGATGCGCCGGACCTTGATGTGCTTCACCACCTGACGCCAGTCACCGCCATAGTGCTTCATCAGGTCGGCCATCACGCGCCGGCAGAAGGGGCAGAGTTCGCCCGAGAGCTTGAGCATTCCGCCGCGGTGCTGCGTGGTGTACTTGCTGTTGAGCTTGGCGAGCATCTCGCCCCGCGCCTCGCGCGGAACCAGCAGGAGCGGTTCCTCGTGCATGGGACAGGCGAACTCGGTGTCTGATGACGTGGCCCCGGCGCTTTCATCGAGCATCCAGGAGTAGCTGTACAGCGCGCCCGCATCGGTCTTTGAGTAGGCCTCGACACCCTTCTTCAGCAGGCGCGCGATGGTGCTTTTGCTCGATCCGACCGGCCCGTGCAGCAGCAGGATGCGCTTGTCCGTGCCGTAGCCCTCGGCGGCGGAACGGAAGACATCGACGAGCTGCATGAGGGCGAAGTCGAGGCCGTAGATCCCGTCGGCACCGTTGTCGATCGGGTCGCTGAAGAAGTGGTAGCGGACACAGTCTTTCTTAAAGAGTCGATATTTCTCATATCCGTATGAGAGGATGGCATCATACATTCGTTGATAAGCATTGCGCACAACAGACGGATTTCGTAAAACAATATCAAGATAGTCAGCGAACGCACCTTCCCAATGATGTTGCTGGAACGAGCGTCGGTCGATGCGGGTTTCGATCATCGACATCAGCTCGGCGTTACCATCGCCCGAACCGGTTCCGGCGGTCTGGCCACCGGGCTCGGAAGAGCGTTCATTCGATGGGGATCCAGAACGGCGCGTGTCCTCTGCCATGGCCTCGCTCCATTGGTCAGCCGCAGGTTCCTGAACGCTGGTTACCCCCGAGCGGTCGGGAACGCGCGGCGTGACCGCACTTTCACCGTCAACCTATCCAAGGAACCCAGCCGGATGGGCGCGACGCCCGCGCGAACGCGGCATCCGGATGACTCGATTCCGCATCGTCCTTATCGGCGAGTCCGGGCGGTATCGAGAGAAGCTGCACCACGAGACACCATCTATACGCAGCAAAGGGAGCAAAGGATCAGGTTCTCGGTCCATTGTGGGTGTTTCATCGTACCCGAAATCGGTGAGGAACACGTCCGGAGCTTCGCCGCGGGTGCTGCTGCTGCGATCGGGTGTTGGTGGTCCCTAGAGTCGGGGATGTCATTTGGATTGGCGCGAGATCGTGAGCTTGATGATGCCGGGATCGGCGTGAGGGAGGCGGAGTTGCCGCCGCTGCCGGATGCGGTGATTGCGGACCGTGAGGCGGGGAGGATTGATCCGCGCGCGTGGTTTGCCGACCCGACCCTTCCGTTTGAGATCGAGATCGGTGTGGGGAAGGGGACGTTCCTGGTCAATCAGACCACGAACGATCGCGCGACCAACTACCTTGGGATCGAGTGGGCGCACGAGTTTTATCTGTACTCGGCCGATCGCCTGAGACGGCGTGCGGCGACCGAGGGATTGCAGAACGTGCGGATGCTGCACGCGGGCGCGGCGGACTATTTGAAGTGGCGCTGCCCGGGGGGGATCGTGCGGGTGATTCACCTGTATTTTTCCGACCCATGGCCGAAGCACAAGCACCACAAGAAACGGGTCATTCAGGACAGCTTTCTTGCGGATGCGTGGAAGGTGCTGGTTGCGGGCGGAGAGCTGCGCGTGGTGACCGACCATGATGATCTGTGGTCGTGGGATGTGGAGCACTTCAACAGGTGGGCGGCGAAGGATGGAGAGGGTGAGCTTGGGGTTGATCGCTCGACGCTCGTGGGTTTGAGTGTGGGGCGTGCGCCGTTTGTTCAGCGTGCGTTCACTCCGCCGGAATGGGTGGTCGAGGGGGAGTTGGTGGGAACAAACTATGAACGGAAGTTCAAGCGTGATGATCGGCCTGCGCACGCGTGCGTGCTGAGCAAGCAGATGTAGCGGGCACGATCTGCTGGTTGGCGCGCGAAGAGATCGGGCGGGCGCGGGACGATGCGGAGGCCGCGAGTCGCTCGAAGAACGAGCTTTCTGCGAACTGAGCCATGAGCCAGCGCAGGCGGAATGACGACGGCAAGCTGACGTGATGGCCGGGCACGCGCGCGAACGGCTTGTGCGTGGGGTTATCGGGTTGGCGGAGGAGGCCTGTTGGCGAGGCGGGCTCAGATCAATAGTCGGAAATGTCGATGATGAGGGGAGTCGCCGAGGGTGCGGGATGGTTCGGCGCGCAAGGGGTCATGCACGGATGAAGCTCCAGCATCGAATGCTCTCGGCTATCGGCGGCTCGCTGGTGGTGGCGATGACGGGACTGTTCGTGGTGGGTGCTGCGGTGGTGATGCGCGGGTATCGAACGATCGAGAACCAGCACGCCCTGGATGATCTTCGTCGTTCGGCGAGCGCGATGCGACAGGCGGGGGTGGAACTTGGCATCAAGGTCTCGGACTGGGCAAGCTGGGATGACAGCTACGCGTTCGCCGCGGAACGAAACACGGCGTTCATTCAGTCAAACCTCACACCGTCGGCGACCGAGCTGTTGAAGATCGATGCGATTGTGCTGTGGGACAGCGTTGGAAAGCCGATCACAGCGCGGGTGTCGGGGGAGGAATCGACGGACATTTCCGCGGCGATGCCGGGGGTTGATCGATTCGTTGAAGCACGGTTGGGGAATGATTCAGAGCAAGCGGGAAGCGGCTTTGTCGCATTGCCCGCGGGGCTGCACATGATCGCGTGGAGACCGATCCTGACGAGCCAATCGGCGGGTCCGTCGCGCGGAACGATCGCGTTCTTGAAACGTGTGGATGACGACTTTGTTCGGGCGATTTCGTTCCGGCTTGGAACGGAGATTGCGATCGCGCCCCTTGCGGGTGCGATGTTGAGTGATCAGGAACAGACTGTCGCGGAAGAACTGCGACAGGCACGGGGCGGATGGTCGTGCGTGACTGATGCGGAGCGGATCCATGCACGGGCAATGCTCGATGATGTGGCGGGGCAGCCGGTGGCGTTGCTGTGCAGCACGAATGATCGGGCGGTCTACCGGCAGGCTGTTCAAAGTCTGACGTACTTCTTTGTGGCGTTGAGCGTGGCGGCGATCGTCTCGATCATCGCGACGACATACGCGATGAACCGGCTGGTGGTTCGGCGCGTGGCGAGGCTGAACAGCGAGATCAACAACATCAAGCATCGCGGCGATTTATCGGCGAGGGTGAGCGAGGATGGAGGCGACGAACTTGCATCGCTGGGCGTGGTGATGAATGGGCTCCTGCGAACGACCGAGGAGGCGCAGCACGCCTTGATCGAGAGTGAATCGCGGTTCAGGAGCCTTGCGGACCACGCGCCGATGATGGTTTGGGTTTCGGAGAGCGACAAGCGCGGCTCGTACTTCAACCGTGGATGGCTGGAGTTTACCGGGCGCACGATGGAGCAGGAGGTCGGGCAGGGATGGTCGGAGGGCATTCACCCGGATGATCGCTCCTGGTGCATGGAGACGTACGCACGGAGCTACGAGGCTCGCAAGCCGTTCGAGAAGGAGTATCGACTGCGTCGCCATGATGGGGAGTTTCGATGGGTGCTTGACCACGGTGTGCCGCGTGTTTCGGCGGCGGGGAGCTTTGTGGGCTTTATCGGCACGTGCGTTGACATCACCGACCGCAGGGATGCGGAGCGATCGATGGAGCTTGCGCGGCTCGAGGCGGTGGATGCAAGCCGGGCCAAGTCGGAGTTTCTTGCGAACATGAGCCACGAGATCCGTACGCCGATGACGGCGATCATCGGGTACATCGATCTGCTGGCGCAGGCGGATGAATATCAACTGGGAACGAAGGAGCGGGTGGAGGCGATATCGACGGTCCGTCGGAATGGGGAGCACCTGCTGGGGTTGATCAATGAGATTCTGGATATCTCAAAGATCGAAGCGGGGCAGATGACGATCGAAGCGATTGCGTGCAGTGTCGAGTGGGTGGTGGAAGATGTTGTTGGCCTGCTGAAGGTGCGTGCCGAGCAGAGGGGCATCGTGCTCGAAACGGTGCTGGAGTATCCGTTGCCGCGGAAGATTCGTACCGACCCCTTGAGGCTGAGGCAGACGCTGACCAACCTTGTCGGCAACGCCATCAAGTTTACCGAGCAGGGAAGTGTGGAGATCAGGGTGAGGTTTGAGGCGGGGCCGCCGGGTCGGCTGTGCATCGCGGTGAGGGACAGCGGGATCGGGATGACGCAGGAGCAGATGTCGCGTCTGTTCACGACGTTCATGCAGGCGGATACGTCGGTCTCGCGCCGGTTCGGGGGAACCGGGCTGGGGTTGGCGATCTCGAAGAAACTGGCCGCGTTGCTGGGTGGAGATCTCTTGGTGGAGAGCACGCCGGGCCTTGGGTCAACGTTCAGGCTGGAGCTGGCGATCAGTGATGAGGATTCGGCGACTGTGTGGAACGGCGTTGGCGATCACGCAGACCCGTGCCAGAAGCCCGCGCCCGCGGTCACGGTCAATGCGATGGAAGTGCCGATGCTGGGGCGGATATTGGTTGCTGAGGACAGTCTGGATAGCCAGCGATTGATCTCGTTTCACCTGCGAAAGGCGGGGGCGGAAGTCGATGTGGTGGAGAACGGGCTGCTGGCGGTGGAAGCGGTGATGGGGGCGATGGCGGAGTCACGCCGGTATGCGATGGTATTGATGGATGTGCAGATGCCGGAGATGGATGGATACGCGGCGACGCGGCTGCTCAGATCGCGCGGGGTGAAGACCCCCATCGTTGCGCTGACAGCGCACGCGATGCCCGAGGATCGGGAGCGGTCGATCGCGGCGGGGTGCGATGCGCACATGACCAAGCCGATTGATCGGATGAAGCTGATTGAACTGTGTCGGAACTACCTTGCCACGGCGTACGTGGCAACTCCTTCCATGTTGCAGGAGCCTCTCCATGAAACGCATGACCACGATTGTCATGATGGGATCGAACAGCGTGCTGGCCGGCGCGGCTAGCCTGGGACTTGCGGCGGCGCTTTCGTCGGTCATTCCGGTGACGGGTGCAAGCCTGCTGATGGGGTCGTGCGCGCTCGGCGTTGCGGGCCTGATCGGCAGGGGATTGCACAGACGCGGAAAGCGGTCTGAGGTTGGCGCGTGGGCACAACGTGCGGGGGCGACCGAAGAGACGAAGAGCCGGTTCCTGTCGAATGTCAGCCATGAGCTGAGAACGCCGATGACGGCGATACTCGGGTATGTGGACTTGCTGGAGAGCGAAGGGCGTGATGCGGCGGAGCACGATGAGCTTGTGCGGTCGATACGGCGCAACGCGCAGCATCTGACGACGCTGATGGTGGATGTGCTGGACCTTGCACAACTTGAGACCGAGCAACCGAACCTGAAGCTCGCGGCCATTTCACCGATGCAGCTCGTCGAGGAGGTGCTTGGCGAGGTGGAGAGCAGGGCGAGGGTCAAGTCTCTCACGGTGATCGGGGAGATTGTGCCGTCGGTGCCGACGGCGATTCAGACCGATGCCTCGCGGGTTCGGCAGGTGCTTGTGCAACTGATGGACAACGCGATCAAGTTTACGGATCAGGGGTCGGTGACTTTGCGGGTATCGATGGTGGAAGGGTCGCGCGGGGCTGATTCTCGGGTACGGTTTGAAGTGATTGATACGGGCGTGGGGCTGGATGCTCTGCAAGTGCGAGAGATCTTTGAGCCGTTCAAGCAAGGGGATGGATCGCACTCGAGAAAGCATGGTGGGCTGGGGATCGGGCTCACGATTGCGCGTCGTGTGGCGGAGTTGCTGGGCGGTGGTATAACGGTGAAGAGCGTGCCCGGGCGCGGAGCAAACTTTGTGTTGACCATCTCGGCCGGTGACCTGACGCATGTGACCATGAGGGAGACGCTTCGGGCAACTGACTGTGTACAGAGCGGGCTGCCAGGGATGACGGTCGAGCGCGTCGGTGAACGTCCTTTGAGTGGTTTGAAAATTCTGTATGCGGAAGATGGATCGGACAATCGCCGCCTGGTCTGCTTTCACCTCAGGCACGCGGGCGCAACCGTGGAGACTGCGGAGAACGGGCGGATTGGGCGCGACATGGCGTTGGAAGCGGTGGCGTCGTCGCGGCCATTTGACATTATTCTGATGGACATGCAGATGCCCGAGCTGGATGGGTATTCGGCCACATCGCAGTTGCGGGGCAAGGGGTATCGCAAGCCGATCGTGGCGTTGACCGCGCACGCGTTGGCGGGTGATCGCGAGAAGTGCCTGTCGGCGGGGTGCGATGAGTATCTGACCAAGCCGATCGACCGGCACGTGCTGGTGGCCACGTGCGCACGGATCTTTGGCGGAGACGAACTGAACGCGAAGGGCGGGCTGCGGCGGACGAATCGAAAGGGGAAGGGTGGCTGACGGGACTCGAACCCGCGACCCCGAGAATCACAATCTCGTGCTCTAACCAACTGAGCTACAACCACCAACCGAACTTTCACCTATCAGACAAGCCCGACGACCGAGGCCCAAGTCTGGTTTACGGTGAAGATGGTAACGATAGCCTGTTGGTTGGAGGTTGCCCAACGGTGCGGTGGGGTTTTGGAACGCAGGCCGATGGAGGCCGCGATTGAGGAAAGGGGGAGACTTGCGGATCTTCCGTTCAAGTTGCCCTTGTTTCGATCAGTAGGTTTGGGCTATCGTGGAGGCCGCGAATAGCGGCTACGTGACCGTTTCGCCAGGCCCATCTGCTCAAACACGGGAGTTCATCCAAATGGCCGCCGCAACCGCCACCCCACAAGCCAGTTCGGCAGAGACGATCGATCTGTCTGGCGCACGAGTCAAGAAGAACCTGAGTGTGGCGCAACTGGTTGAAGAGGCGTTGGCGCGGAACGAAGGGGTGCTGGCCTCGAATGGGGCGTTGGTGTGCAAAACCGGCGACCGTACGGGCCGATCGCCCAAGGACAAGCACCTTGAGGATGTGTCGAGCTACCACGACAAGATCTGGTGGGGCGCTGTCAACATGCCTGTCACCAGCGCGCAGTTTGATGGGGCGCTGGCCATCGCGACCGAGCATCTGAACAAGCAGGACAAGCTGTTCACGTTCGAGGGGTTTGTGGGTGCCGACCCGACACACCGCTTGAATGTGCAGGTGATCTGTGAGCAGGCGTGGCATTCGTTGTTCGCACGAACGCTGTTCATACCGCAGGGGAGCAGGGCGGCGGGCGCGAACGCGAGGTGGAACCACGACTGGACGGTGATCAACGCTGGGAAGCGGCGTTTGAGTGCCGATGAGCAGAAGAGGTGCGGCGCGAAGGGTCCGGTGCTGATTGCGCAATCGCTCAGCCGCAAGACGGTGGTGATACTCGGCACGGAGTACGCGGGCGAGATCAAGAAGAGCCTGTTCTTTGCGATGAACTTTGACATGCCCGAAGTCGGCGTGTTTCCGATGCACTGCTCGTCGAACGTGGACAAGAAGGACCCGTCGAACGTCGCGCTCTTCTTCGGCCTATCGGGAACGGGGAAGACGACGCTGAGTGCCGACCCGGACCGCGCGCTGATAGGCGATGATGAGCATGGGTGGAGCGATCAGGGGGTATTCAACTTCGAGGGGGGGTGCTACGCCAAGTGCATCAGGCTGAGCAAGGAGGGTGAGCCGCAGATCTGGAACGCGATCAGGTTTGGCTCGGTGCTCGAGAACACGGTGATCGATGCCGAGACGCGCGTGCCGGACTATGACTCGGCGGCGCTGGCGGAAAATAGCCGCGCAACCTACCCGATCGATTACATACAGGATGCGGTGATTCCGTCTCTGGGTGGTCACCCGAAGAACGTGATCTTTCTGACGGCGGATGCGTATGGCGTGATCCCGCCGATCTCGAAGCTGACGCGTGAGCAGGCGATGTATTACTTCATCAACGGGTACACCTCGAAACTGGGCGGGACGGAGGCGGGCGTGAAAGAACCCGAGCCGAACTTCAGCCCGTGCTTTGGACAGCCCTTTCTGCCGCGTCCGCCGAAGGTGTATGCGGAGATGCTGGCCGCTCGGATTGCCAAGCACAACGCCAACGTCTGGCTGCTGAACACAGGGTGGACGGGCGGGAAGTATGGTGAAGGGGAGCGGTTCAAGCTGGCGTATACGCGCGCCTTTGTGACGGCGATCCTGAACGGGAAGTTGGCGCACGCTAGATACAGCCCGGATGCGATTTTCGGGCTGCCGATACCCGAGGCGGTGGAGGGCGTTCCGAGCGAGGTGCTGCACCCACGGAACACGTGGGCGGACAAAGGCGCGTACGACGCGATGGCGAAGAAGCTGGCGGGCGGATTCCGCGAGAACGACAAGAAGTTTGAAATGCCGGATGCGGTTCGTGCGGCGGGGCCGCGGGTCTAAAGTCAACTGATGTTGAACCGCGTTGAGGTTGAAGGATTCAAGTCGCTGCGCAGTGTCGCGGTGGACTTGCCGCGCCTCTGTGTGATGTTCGGGCCGATCGGGGCGCGTTTCTGGGCGATCTTCGTCGGCACCTGAAGCGAAGTACACTGTGGTGAGGGGACGAGACCTAACGCCTTACTATCATGCGTCTCTGGGTCTTTCGTTCCCGTGTTTGGCATGAATCAATGATCGGATAGAGCGTTGAAAGTCGCCCTCAAGAATAACCGGAAAGCTCCATACCCATGCGAATCGATATCATCGGCAGGCACCTCGACATCACACCGGCGATCCGCGCTCACGCGGAGATGAAGGCGGATAAGCTCACGAAGTTCTTTGATGGGACGCAGCAGGTCCGCGTTATACTTGAAAGCCCCGCCGGAAAGGCCAAGGAGTTTGCGGTCGAGATTCAGGTCGATGTCGTGAAGCACGAGGACTTTATCAGCCGTGCTCACGGGAGTGATCTTTACCACTGCATCGATGAGTGCATTGAGAAGTCGGCCCGCCAGCTCAAGGACTTCAAAGAGAAGCTCCGCCACTGAACACTGTTGTGACCGATCGCCTTGTGCCCCTCCTCCGAGACTTCCACGTGCTCAAGCTCAGCCAGATCGTCGCGCCGGGAGCGATTGTTCCCAAGCTCGTCTCCAACGAACGGGATGAGGTGATCGCGGAGTTGATCGATGCGCTGGTCTCATCAGGCGCGGCCGATCCTGCGCTGCGTGACGAGTTGATCGCCCGCGTGCTGGACCGTGAAAAACAGGGTTCGACAGGGTTCGGCAAGGGCGTGGCTGTGCCGCATGTGAAGCACAAGAGTACAAAGGGCATGGCGGTGGCGATCGGGCTCTCACCGACGGGGGTTGAGTTTCATGCTCTGGACCGACAGCCGGTGTACACGATCTTCCTGCTGCTCTCTCCGACCAATGATCCGGACACGCACCTGAGTGCCATGGAAGTCATCTTTAAGAATCTGAGCAACGAGAGCTTGCGGCGCTTTATGCGGCAGGCCCACTCGGCGGAAGATGTTCGGAGCCTGTTGGAAGAGGCGGATGGGCAGCCATCACGCAGGTGATCTCGCCACTCTTTGATGCTGGATCCCTCTGTCCTCTACCTCTACCTCTACCCTCACCGCCCCGCCGCCCGGGGGGGGGGGGGGGGGGGCGGGGGGGGGGCGCCGGCCCCCCCCCCCCCCGCCGGCGCCCCCGCCCCCCCCCCCCGGCCGCCACCGCGGGGGGGGGGGCCGAGAAGCCAAAAACCACC
>JBBSBC010000113.1:0-12029 GCA_038251595.1 Phycisphaerales bacterium
CGGTGTGGAACATCGTGGGTCAGTCGGAGAAGGCCCGTGCCACCGGCACGCAGGCGACGATGCGGACGATCCAGTCCGCGCTCGATGCCTACAAGGCCGACAAGGGTTCGTTCCCACCCAATCTTGAGACCCTGGTCACCTCCAAGATGCTCAAGGACAGAATGAAGGATGCGTGGAAGCACGACATCGAGTATCGCACACCCGGCGTGAACGGGCGCGACTACTCACTTGTCAGCCCCGGTCCCGACGGGCAGGGCGGCACCGACGATGACATTGATATCTGGCGCGTGGAAGAAGAAGAGAACGCCGCGGCCAACTGACTGAGATTGAACAAGCCCGCGTGGCCCTGGCACGCGGGAGGAGCCCGGGCGATGGTGCGGCCCCGATGGATAACGAGCGCGGCATTGGCGATGGGCGTTGTCGCCGCGCTGATCCTGATTGTCGGCCTCTTTGTTGGGCCGATGCTCGCGGAGAGCATTCGTGGCGGAAATGCCGGAACGCTTCACGCGACGCGGGCGACGCTGCGAACCGTTCAAACAGCCCTTAGCGCGTACCGCGCTGAACACGGTTCGTATCCGCCGCGATTGGCAATGTTGGCGGAATCGGGCATGCTTGGGAAGCGGATCGAGGATGGTTGGCGGAAGGAGTTCGAGTATCGCACACCGGGCCTGAACGGGCGTGAGTATTCGCTGACAAGCCGGGGGCGAGATGGGCAGGCGGGGACGGATGATGATGTGGATGTCACCAGTCTGGATCGCGCGGAGTGAAGATGAACGTTGGCACCCATGACAACCCGGCGAGCGTGAACGCCATGCGGGTGCAGCGTTTGAACTCTCGCCCACGCGCTGGCCTACGCATTGGCCTACGAACTGGCCGCAGCGAGACCGCGGCTCCCGGGGTAACGATCCTTGAGGTCGTGCTGGCGGTGGTGATGCTGGGGCTTGTCGCGGCCTCGCTGACGGGCGCGATCTCGGCGGTTGAACTGATGAGCGGGCGCAACAAGCGGATGCTGGCGGCGTACGAGGTTGCGAATCGGCTGGTGCTCACATATCTCGATAACCCCAAGACGATGCCGGCGAGTTCGCTGCCGCTGGATTACGGGCCGTACACCTTCATGTGGGACATGGATGTCGGCGGCATGGAGATGAAGATCAACGATGCGCAGCGGCGGACGAGTGGTGCCGCGCCGCAGGCCCTTGACCGATTTGAAACCATCACGATCACGATGTACGAGGCGGAGGGTGAGGGCAAGCAGCCGCGCCCCGGTGCGGAGTTGGCGCTGCTCTCACGGATGTATGACCCGGCCGCGCCGCGCAACCCGGAGTCGATGAAGAACATCACCGACAACCTTGACGAACTGATTGGCAAACTGAGTGGCGGAGCGCGCCCATCAAGCAGCAGGAACAGGTCCAAGAGAAGCACGAGCGACGACAAGTAGACCCCAGAACAGCACGTAGAACTCAAGACGGCCACATGGCCGGCGGAACGGCGGCTTCATGAACATGCGGACAAACCTCAAACCTTCTCCCATGCGACGCGGCTTCACGCTGCTTGAGACGATGCTCGCGCTGGTGCTCGGCGCGATGATCGTGATGGCGTGCATGAGCCTTTTCCGCGTGATGGAGCGGTCGCAGGTGCGCCAGGAACTCCGGATGGATGAGAACATCATGTTCGCCCATGCCCACCGGGTGGTGGGGCGTGTGTTCCAGGGCTTGCTGATGTCGGAAGAGACGCTGGGCGAGAGGGAGATCGAGAAGCGGCTTGATGAAGATGACGCACGCAACACCGGTGACCTGGCCGATCAGCCAGACCCCGATGCCCAATCCACCCGCCTAGCCCTACAACCCGACCCAACGACAACCGGCACGATGGTGGTCGCGACCGAGCGTGGCGAGCGGCGTGTGCGCCCGCAGTCGTTCATCGTCACGGTGCGTGAATCGCCGGTGGCGGTCGGGTCAGACAAGTCGGAAGAACAGTCGATGATCGACGATGTCAAGAATGCCGTCGTGCTTCAGCGTGCACTGGCACGCACCGGGGAGCGGGTCTCGAAGGATGTTGATGCACTGGCCGCGCTGACAGATCGTGTTGGGGGAGAGTCGGGCAGAAGTGGGCGGAATGGTCGGTCATCGGAGTCCTCATCCATCGACAGCGGGCGCTCAGAGAGCCGGTCTGATGGTGGGCGCGTAGGAATGCGTGAGCGCACGCGCAGCGGTTCACGCTCAGGCGGCGGAAGATCGGTGGGCGATGCGCAGGCCCTGCTGGATGACGCACTCAGCGGAGGGCGCGCCCCTTCGGGTTCGGATGATCTGACCGCGACCGAGCGGCTGGAGGAGCAGGCTCTGAGCCGCCCTCGCGCCCCGGGCGTGCGCGGCGTGTTCGAGATTTTGCCCGATGGCATCGGCCCCGACGGCTCGGCCATTCAAGCCACCCGCCGCCGCAACACCGATCTTGCTCAGAGCAGTGATGGTCCGACGTATTCGCTCTGGTGGCGCGAGCTGCCACCGCTGGCCGCGACATCGGCGGGCCTTGATGGCGAGACCCTCGGGGGCACAACGACCGACGGTGAGACGGCTTCGGAGCGGGCGGCGGATGGTGAACGAACAACCTCGGGCAGGACTGGCTCGCGCACGGCCTCGGAGCGTGCGCGCGAGACGAGGGAACGCACGCGCGAGACGAGCAGCAATCGGGCCGCGGCCGATGCGGAACTGGTTGCGCTGGCCGCGGAGTCCGATTCATCGGGCAAGCGCGAGCTGCTGCTCTCGGGGTTGAAGACGATCCACTGGACGGCCCTTCGCGGCAAGAAACCGCGCGATAAGATCACCGCGACCTACGACAAGGAGCTGCCCGCGTACGTCGAGCTTGAGATCGAGACGGTGGGCGGGCGCAATGAGAAGTGGATGTTCGAGATTGCGTGGGTTGTGGGGGCGGAGCCGGGGAGCGAAGTGCCCGATCAGACCGACCCGCTCAACGCGATCAGCGCCAACGCGCAGAACGGCAACCTGCAAGATGGTGTTGATGCCAACCTGGGCAACGGAACGGTGAGCGATTCTCCCAGGCCGGGCCGCGATCCCGGTACCGGCACTGATCCGCGCACGGGAAAGCTCAGCACACCCACGCAGAACCCCGGTCAGGGATACACACGCGATCCGCGCAACCCGCGCACCACCACGCCAACCGACAAGCCCGGAAACCCGTCCATCAAACTCAACTCGGGCAAGCCCAACTGATGATGATGACCGTTGCCAAGACTGTTCGACCGCGACGCACGCTGAAACGGCGTCGCTCGCGCGTGCGCGGGTTTGCCCTGCCGCTGGTCATCTTGCTCACGCTCGCGGTGGGCATCGGTCTTGGGGTGCTCTTTCAGCGGCACGGGGTCGCCTCGCTCGCGGCGCGGCGTCAGGCCGACAACTACATCGAACGCCACGCCGGGCTTGGCATGCGCGAGATGGTCAGCCGGTGGATGACCACGGTTCGCGGCCGCCTGAAGGACAGTCTGGAGGAGGACGGCTTCGCGTTCAACCTCGAACTGCCCGATGGCGGGCGGATCGATGTCTCGTTCCGCGATGCTCAGGGGACGGCTCTTTCCGATTCCAGCATGTTGACCGGGCGGCGGCAGGAGATTGTGGTCCTCATGAACCACTACCTCAGCGTGCTGCCCGAAGAGCTTCGCCAACTGGCCACCCGTCGGCACGGGCCGAGCGAGATCAGCATCGATGCCGCCTCGCCGGAAGTTCTGCTCGCCCTGGCCCAGTCGATCGTCGGGCCGGACAAGGCGGACGATGTGGTGCAATCGCTCAGGCAACGTCGCGATGACCAAACTGCGGGCCGGAGCCTTTCGTCGGAGCAGGTGAGCCGCGGACTGAGCGAAGCGCGGGTCGAGCCCGAGCAGATCGCCGAGTTTCAGGCGATGCTGGTGATGCAGCCCTCACTTTGGTTTGTGACGGCCGAGTTCAAGACCTCATCAGGCCGGCTGATCGACCGCGCCGGCGGCCTGATGCTGGTCAACCCGTCGGGCAGCAACCCGTACAACCAGAACGGGCCTTTCCTGACCTGGGAAGCCCTGCCATTGGAAGAGGCGACGGATGGGCCATTCGACCGATAGCCGCTTGCTGAGTGCCCGACTGGCCGTCGAGAAGATGCTGAAGACCGGGGCGGGCGGGACCCGGGCGCGGAACTATGATTCTCTTCACGCGCGAACTGCGGGGTACGGATTGCGGCAGGAACACGATTCACAGAAGGAGCTGAGCATGGCCTCACATCGCCAACGAACCAAGGGCCGGACAAGAGCATGGCAGTTTGGCGCACTGGCGCTGGTTGCCGGTGGCGCGGCCATCGCGGTCATGCCGCTGGCCAAGCAACTCGGCCCACGTCCGATGGTCGTCGCCAAACCGACCGAGATCGGCCCTGACCAGGAAGGCACGAGCGGCCGCGGCCTCGGCGCGGATGATGCCTCGATCCTGGCCGCCTTGATGAACAGGATTGCCGGCACCGTTGAGGTCGTACACAGAGATCCGGTTGAGCCGACCGAAGAAGTGGTTGTTGAGATGGCCGTCGAAGAGCCACCCCCGCCGCCTCCGAGCGAGTGGGCGTACAAGGCCTACCTTGCAAGCCCGACGATGAAGTCGGCGATGGTGATGGTGAACGAGCAGCAGATGCTTGTGAGCGAAGGTGGGATCTACGAAGAGACCAAGGTTCTGGAAGTTCGCCCCGACCATCTGGTGGTTGAAGAGGATGGCGCACAAAGGACCATCACGCTCGCGCGTCGTGTGAGCAACGGCTTCCCGACAGATGGCCCGCGCCGGCCAGCGGTGGCGATACGCGGCGGTGTGCCCGGTGGCCAACCGGGCCAACCCGGCGCGGGGCAGAACAACGGCTTCAACCTCGGTCAGAACACGGCCGCCATGGCCGAGCAGCAGCGCCGCAACCGGCTGGCGGTCTCGCCGCCGCCCATTCCGCAGAATGGCGACGGGCAGGACGGCGCGATGGCCGAAAAGCTGCGCGAAATGATCACCTCGATGCCCGAAGAACGCCGCGACATGATGCTCAAGTCCATCAGTGATCAATCGATGGACCCGGCCAAGAGGGTGTCGCTGTTGCGCGAACTCGGGATGCCGGTCGGATTGTCGGTCGAGGATCAACACCAGTACCTGAACCAGTTGGGTGTTTCGCAGGATTCCGACCCCCGGCTGTACGAGCAGATCAAGATACAAGGCAGCGGCAAGTGAGCAAGATGGTTGTGTGCTATATCGAACGTGCGGCGGGCGGGTCGCTCGTCCGGCGCGTGCGGCTGATGAGCGCCGGGTCGGGCAACGCGCTGGTTGACCGCACCTGGAACGCGCCCGCACTGACCTCTTCGGGCGCAGGCGCAGGTGCTGGCGGTGGGTCCGGTGCTGAAACGGGCGCGACCGAGGCCGTGAGCGCGACACGCGCCGCGGCACGGTGGGTGATCGAGAACCTCGCGCAACTCGGCACACGTTCGATCGACTGCATCTGTCTTGACCCCGATGGATCGCTCTGCACATGGCTGAGTTCGCCGAGTGCCGACCCCGCCGTCATCACCGCCACGCTCATGCAGCCCGATGCCGATGATGGTTCGGGTACGGGCGGAAGCGCCGCCCGCCTGCTCGCCCTCGGTGCGGCCTCATCCAGCGGTTTCAGCCCGGGCGATGCCTCGGTGCAGGCTCTGGCAACCCTCGAACCTCCGGGCAAGGGGGGCATGGGCGGGGGCTTGCTGCGGTCGCGCCGAACCGCGTTGGGCCGAACCGCGGGCTCTGCTTCAATCGACGGGTATCGCGAGCGCTACGCCGTCATGGCCGTGCCCGATGCGCCGGTGCGCGTCTTTCTTGATGAACTTGATGCGCGGGGAATCGATGTTCAGCGGGTCATCAGCCTCTGGCACGCCATGGCCGCGGCGTGGGACCCCGGTGCTGAGCGCGGGTCGATCGATGATGGCGAGCGTGTGGTCGCGAGCGTCTCGCCCGCTTCGGCGATCATTCTCGTTGACCCGCTCGGTCGGCTGGTCTGGTCGTGGGCGCAGGCCGGCCAGCTTGTGGCCGGTGGGGCCATGCGGCTGAAGACCGTCCGTCGGCGTGCCGCGGGCGATGAGACCGATGACCATGGGATGGCCAAGCGTATCGGATCAACAACCAGTGCAGGCGCGGATGCGGCTGAGCAACTGGTCGTAGAGTTCACCGAGGCCGACGCGGGACGGCTGGTGGTCGATTGGCTCTCATGGAGCGCGCAGCTTGGCCACTGCCCGCAGCGCGTGGCCTGCATCGGCCCCGCACCCGCCGCCGATGCCAGCACCGGCTCGCCTGATCCGGCCTTGATCGGCCAGACCCTCGGCGCGGCCTGGCCGGGGGCAACCATCGGTGTGGGTGTTCACGCCGACCCCATCGGCGCAACCTTGCAGCGCATGGTGACCATGGCCGATCGGGCAGACTCGGACAATGCCGACGACAGTGCCCGCGAACGGGGCGTGGCGGTCGGTTCGGATGACCCACGGTCTGCACTGGTCGGGCTTTCGAGTCGGGCCGGGCGCGCCGACCGCAGCCTGTACACATGGATGGCTATCGGCGTGGCCGCGGCGGCGCTTTCGGTCGGCGCGATCGGTTGGCAGCTGTATGGCGCGGGTGCCGGTGCCGACACGGCGATTGCCAACATCACCAAGGCCCGCAAAGAATCTCTGGAAGGCATGAACGACATCGTGAAGGACATCGCGCTGCTCCGGGCCAACGAGGCGCGCGACACGTTGATGACCAAGTCGGATGAACTGCGCAAGCAGATCGCCGCGATAAAGCCGCCCAGGCCGTTTCTTGCCGAGCTTGCCCGCGTCTTCAAGTCGATGGAAGATCACGACGGTGTCAAGATCAACTCGATCAGCCTTGGCCCGGTGACGGGGGCGATCGACATGGTGATTCCCGAAGGTCAGACCGGCCCGGCCATCGTGCAGAACCTCGTAACGATGGATGGGGTGCTGATCAAGTGGCAGGGCAACGTGCGTGGAGTGACCAATATCGATGGCCCACGCAACTACGTGATCAGCGGCTCACTCATCCTCGATGACACGCGGCCGGGAGGGGGCAAGTGAGCACGCTCGACCAGACCATCCCGCCCTCGCTCGCCGAGCAGGCACGGCTCGAACTCAACATGGCCGCCTCGGGTTCCGAGCGCGCCAATCGCCCGAGAGGCTTCCTCTACGGCGCGATCGCCCTGCTGATCGTCGCCTCCATCTACATGCTTTTCGGGGTGCGGTTCAGATCGTCGGCGCTGGCGCGCGTCGAAGCGGCACGCCAGCAGTCGGGAAAGATCATCGAACTCGCCAACGAAACACGCGCGCTCCAAAGCAGCCTCGCCTCACGCGGCGTGGATTACAACCCGCAGATGCCCATCTTTCTTGAACAGCTCGCACGCGAGAAGCACGCCGAGCCCGCATCGGCCATCACCGAGATCGGTGTGGGCAGCTCGGTAGCCAATATGCAGCAGAAGAAGTATCGGGCCACCTTCGTCAATCAGGACCCCGAGGCCCTGCTCGCGTTCCTCAACGCCACGCAGGAATCGCCCCTCACCGCCGGCATCGAGATCTCGCGTCTTGAGGTCAAGCCGGGCGCGCCCAATGAGACGACCGGACAAGTGCTGTGGAAACTTGATGTTGACTTCAGCCGGTGGGAGCGTAAGCGGTAAACCCATCCGACAGGCATCGTCGCGCTCAAGGACCGTACACACTCAACGATTCGTCCAACAAGACCCAACGACCTTCACCATGAACCACACGATCGCAACAACGCTCATCCTCGCCGGTCTGGCGCTCACCGTCGGCTGCCAGAAGCCACGCGACTGGACCCAGCCCGAAGAGGCCACCGCCGAGTACGAGGCCCGGCAGCTTGAGAAGTCCACATCGCTTGTCCGCGATGCGCAACGGTTCGAGGCCGCAGGAAGGCCCGAAGATGCGCTGATGAAGTATGAGCTCGCCATCAGCACCTATCGCGAGAACTCCATCGCGTGGCACAACGCGGGCATTCTCTACTCCAAGCAGGGCAAAAACATGCAGGCCGCCACCTGCTTCAAGACCGCCAGCGAACTTGCGCCGAGTGACCCGCGCCCACTCTACGAGCTTGGCGTGCTGTGGGATGATCTCGGCTATCTCGAAGATGCCTCGCGGTGGTATGACGAGGCGCTCCAACGCGACTCGTCGCACCAGAACTCCCTCCGTCGTTCCATCCTCGCCGACGAGCTGCGCCACAAGCTCACCCCAACAACCGCCGATCGCCTGAAGACGGCCATGTTGGCCGAGCGCGAGCCCTGGTGGATCAACCGCTTCCGACGCATTCACCAACTCATGGCCGACATTCAGCCAAACTCCTCATCCGCGCCAGACGACCTCTCGCGTCCACCGACCATTTTTGAATCGATGCGGCCATCAGAGATGTTGGGACGCCCAGCTTCCCCAGCTTCACCCGCGCCCGTCGAGCCAGCAACGCCTGTTCCTGCAACTCCTGCCCTTCCAAAATCGTGAACCGGGTGTAGACTCGAAGGGTCGAATGTCCGCACCGCACCCCAGCCGGGTGCGTATGTGCTTTGACCTGACTATGACGACCCTGGCCCGACGATTCCTCACCCGTCTCTTGCTTCAGGAGTTCACGCTGATGCTGCCGACCCGCGCTGTTTCCAGCTGCCTGCACCGCACTCCGAGCGCGCTCATCGCCGCCTCCGCGATCTTCATCCTCGCGCCCGGTGATGGGGGCGGCGCGGCGATGGCTCAGGATTCAACCGCCACGCTCAGCGGTTTGCCCGGCGACGCAGTGAGCGCGTATCAGGTCGGCGCGGGCAGTGAGCAGATCAACAACTACGTGGTGGACCTCGCCCCCATCACCAGCTCATGGGGCGGATCGTTCTCGCTCGGCCCGGTCGTCAAGGCAAGTCGCTCGGCCAGCGGGCAATACTTCGACCAGGTTATCGGCGCTCAGTCGGTCAGTTCGCTTTTCTCATCCGGACCACTCGCCCGCCCGAGCTACGACCTCTGGACGACGCCCGGCCAGGGTATCAACTCGACAAGCAACACCGCGCCGGCATCGAGCATCAACGCCGCCAATAGATCGGGTCGCCAGTTCGGGCTTGCGCTGATGGAGTTCGGATTCGGCAACGATGGCACGTTCGGCAATGGTGACGACGAGAGCACCGTGGTCTCGGCGCTCGTCAGCTTCCAGCGTCGTGCCCCGTCGCGCCTCTTCGTCTCGCGCATCACCGCACTGACGAACAAGCCCTCAACCGCCGGCAACGGCACCGCCTCGCTCGGGCTCGGGTCCATCGACGCGGCGGGCAATGTCCACATTCTGGCCGACAGTCAGACGATGGTCGATCCGCTCCGCCTCGCGCAGCGCGAGTATGTGCGAGTGCGTTCGGCCACCCGCAACCCTGCGGTGAACAACCAGCTCTCGGACATCGGCGGGGCCGATGCCGCACGCACCGACATCGTGCGGGCCAGCGACACGAGCATGACGACCCCGGCCATCATCCCCTCATCCATCGGCGCGGGTGGGCGTGCGGTCGCCATCGGTCTGGATTTCAAATCCGATTTCATCTTTGAGCAGGCCGCAAACACCACCCTCACCACCAAGGCCTATCTGCCCGGTGCGGCCGGTTCCAGCCGCGGCAGCCTCACCTTTGTGCCTCAGCCCTTCGCACCCGTCGCTGTCGGGTCAAACAATGCCGGCACGGGCATCAGCCTCGTGCGCACCGACGGCAACACCCGCACGCGCGGCATCAACATCTTCGGCATCAACACCGATGGCTCGGTCGATGCGACGCTGCAACTCCAACTCCCCATCATCGGCGGGCAGATGCTCGACCCGACCGACAGTTGGAACCCCGGCACCAACTTCATCGTTACACCCGCCGTACACGAGTTCACGCACTACGCAAGCCAGACACCCTTCCGTGGTGGCACAGGCCAGGTGGCCTCGGTTGTGCTGTCAACCGGCGAACTTCTCGCCGCGGCGGTGGTCACGCCCACAAGTGGGAGCATCGTCCCGCAGACCATCGACAACTACCTGGTCGCGGCGCGCGTGAGCACGGGCGGCGCCGCAACATGGACAACCGCCGCGCACACCGGCAACGCCGCGGGCGCAGCGGGCGGGCTGAGCAAGGTGATCCTCGGCGACAACGGGCTTGATGGTCTTCCCAACACCGCCGATACCGGTGAGGGCGATGGTGTTGTCGATACCGCGCCCGGCGCGTGGATCGGCCGACTGGCGAGGCTCACCGAGGTCTTCCCATCGCAGACCGCCGGCCCCAGCATCTCGTGCCCCGCGTTTGATCTGCGTGGCAACCTCTACTTCATGGCGACCGTCGCGCTCCGCACAAACGATGGATCGCTCGAGTACACATCCGCACTCCTCCGCGGCAATCGAGATACCTCCAACAACGGGTACAGGCTCGAACTGCTCGCACGCCTCGGCGATGTTCTGCCCGGGCTCAACTCGGGCACGAGCTACCAGATCCAGTTCATGGGCTTCGCCGACAACGACAGCGTGGCCAGCGGCGGCATCTTCAGCAGCAACATCGTGCAGGATGCGATTGGTGGATTGAGCGGTTCGCTCGCCGCCGCCAATGCCCAGTTCGGCAGCCCGCTCTCGCTGGGAGCACTGACCTTCCGTGCCAAGATCGTGTACGACATCGATAACGATGGGAACTACGCCGACCCCAGCAGCGGCGCGAGCAACAGCCCCGATCAGGCGTACAACGTGGCCATGGTGCTGATGCCACGTCCGATCCTCGGCGACTTCAACCTCGACGGCGCGATCAGTGTGCAGGATATCTTCGACTTCCTCGCCGCCTACTTCACCGGAGGCTCGGTCGGAGATTGGAACGGCGATGGTGCCGCCTCGGTGCAGGACATCTTCGACTTCCTCGCCGATTACTTTGGTTCATAGCCCTTTGCAGGCACGCTGTTCACTGGGCCAGTGCCGCGATGCCGCCCATGCCTTCGCCGCTGCGCCCATCGCGGGCGGGTGTCGGACGGATGCTCGGCACCACCGTCTCAAACTTCACCGGGGCGATCAGCCCTCCGCCGCCCATCCCGCCGGTTGCTGAGGTTGCCGGGTAGCGGTAGGTACGCTCGACCCGCGCGCCGATGCGGCAGAGCTGCTCATGGGTGATCGACCCCGCCGCGCCAGCCATGGTGGAGATGAAGTTTGGCGCGCCGCGTACCTTGCTGAAGAGCTCGACCTCCGGACCCGCATCGAGCACGCCGATCGGCCCGCTGCCGGTGAGGTATTGCTCCGGAATGTCGGTCACGTCGATGGTGATCTGATCCATGCTCACCCGCCCCACCACCGGGGCATAGAGCGTTTCGCGTCGCGCACCCTCGGTCGCGCCCGCATCGTCCGACTCTCCCCCCGACTTGCGCACCCACGCCCGACCGGTCAGGCCGACATACCCCGGCCCGCCCGTGCCCCGGCCGCCAAGCGCGCGTGGATATCCATCGGCATAGCCGACCGGCACCAGTGCGATGCGCGTCATCTTGCCATCGGCACGCCACGGTGCCCGCCATACGCTGCCATACCCAACGGGCCAACCCGCCGGAATCTCGCCGATGTGCGCGATGGTGGTTGTCCATCGCATCACCGGTTCCAATCGCGCCGCCGCCTCGCCAAACTCAAACACCGAGCGCTCATCGCTCCCGAGGTCTTCGAGCGCAAACCCCAGCATGGCCTGCCCCACACGCACCATGGTGCCGTGATAGCTGCGCGCACGGAACATCGCGCACGAGTTCGACGCGTGCAGGCTCAACTCGTGCGGCGAGACCGAGCCACCACCAGCCCCGCCACCCGCCGCGCTCGTGACCGCGGCCTTCAACACGGGCTTGATGCTCTCGACAAAGTCGCGGAAGAGCCGCGCCTGCTCGCGCGTGAACGGGCCATCGCAACACGGGCTGGCAAAGTGCGTCATGAGTCCAGAGAGCTTGGCCCGCGGCGTGGCAATCAGACGTTCAACCAGCTTTCGTGCCTGCTCGGGCATCGACCCGCCGC
>JBBSBC010000114.1:0-12013 GCA_038251595.1 Phycisphaerales bacterium
AGACATTGCCCTGGAAATAGGTGTTGAGGATCTGCGCAGTCGGGAGCGTGTATCCCGAGATGCCGTTCTGATTGCCGACGTACTCGCTGTGATTTACCAACAGAGGCGGGTTGAACGGGCTGCCGCAGCAGGTGAGGCTTGTGCCGTTGTTCAGCGTGGTGAACTTTCCGTAATCCACCCGGAACTCTCCACCCTGCACGCGCACACCCTCGCCACGATTGACATTGTTCTGCGAATAGAATCGGATGTAGTTGGAAATGGTTCCGATCGCGTGAATCTGCCCACCCTCAGCCACCAGCGTGGTGTTTGGTGCAAAGACCACATCCACACCCGGATCGATCGTGAGCAGCGCGCCGGTCAGAACGCGCACATCGCACGTCAGCAGGTATGGGCTGTTGGCGATGTTCCACGTCGTGTTGACGGTGATCGGGCCGCAGACATTGGTCGCCATCGCGGGCGCGGCCAGAGCACACGTGAACGCAGCGGCCAATACACTCGTTGAAAAACGCATCGACATCCTCCTGGTGGTCACGCCGATCGCGGACCTGCAACAACGCATCTGAAACGCACAGACTCGATACTCAAGCGTACCACGGAGATGGTCGCTGACACGTGCCGGTGACAATAACAAACAATTGGTGATGCGACAGGACGGGAAGGCTACCCAGCTTCACAGGAAGGGCATGGGTATGTGGTGCGATGGCGGTTGGATAACGGGTGCGGGGTGGGATCATCAGGTGGACACATCGCCAGGGATGGCGGAGCCACGTGCGTCTTGCATGCCTTCCTGATCATCGACCCATGGCAGAAGCAGAAGGCCCGCAAGGAAGAACCCGCACAACACGAAGAGCGAAGTGCTGCGCCCGATGTGCCCGCTCACCAGTCCGAAGCAGACCGGCCCCACCACGCCCGCAAACTTGTAGACCATGCCCCAAAGCCCGAAGAACGCGCCCGACTTCGCGACGGGTGTAAACGCACCGATCAAGGCGCGGCTGCCGGTGCCGATGCCCCCGAGCGCAAGCCCGAGCGCGCCCGCAAGGGGCCAGATGGCCAGCCGCATCGTCTCGCTCGCGACGGCCGAACTTGAACGCGAGAGCAACGCCATGGCGAGCGTGCTGACCACCCACACGATGAGCACGATGGTGATGAGCCGCTTGTGACCGATGCGGTCTTGAAAGACCGCCGCGCCCGCCGCGGCCGCGCCAGCGGTTGCGGCCATGACAAGGGCCATGAGCGTGAGTTCGCCGATCTTGAACCCGAAGCTGTCGCCGATCGAGCCAAGAAAGAAGATGACGGTGTTGGTGCCCAGGCTGTAGACAAAGAAGACGGCGAGGAAGCGGACCAACTGCCTGTAGCGTCTGACATCGCGGATGGTCTGTCGCAGGCCGCGGACGCTGTCGGTGGTGATTGCGGCGAGCGAGTGCTGGCGCGGATCGCGCGTGATGGTGGCGGGCGGTTGTCGCTCGTGAAGCAGAACCATGGCGGGAATCATGCCCCCGAGGAACCACGCGCCGGCAAGAACGAAGATCCATCGCCACTGGTGCGGGTCGGTGGCGTTGAAGCCCCAGATCACGATCGCGGTGATGCCGAGCAAGAGGAGCGCGCCGATATACGACATCGTCCAGCCGATGGCGCTGACCTTGCCCACCGTCTGCGGGGTCGAGAGTTCGGGCAGGAACGAGCCGAGGAAGTTTTCACCAAGCCCGACAAGCAGCTTGGCCGTGATGTAGAGGGCGGCGGTCTGCCAGACCATGCCCGGTTCCATCAGGGCGAGGGCGCACGTAAGCGGCACAGCGCCCAGCCCGGTGGCGATCAGGAGTGGTTTCTTCCACGATCGTGCATCGGCGAGCGCGCCGAGAATCGGTGAGAGGATCACCACCAGAAGCATCGCCGCACCGACCATCGGCCCCCAGAGGGCGACGCCCTTCTCGGGCGTGGGCGCGACCACGTTCTTGAAATAGATCACGAGCAACAACGTATCAACGAGAAGTTGAAACGACTGATTGGCAAGATCGTACATGCCCCAAGCCCAAACCTCGCGTCCGCGGGGAAGGTTCGCGAACGGGTTGAGGCGGCGTGGGATCATCCGACGAGCATAAGCCGCGGCCCGCGAGCGAGCGCGAAATCAGGCGTGGGTCGAGGGCTTTGCGGTGGCGGTGGCACTGGTGTTGATGACGGGCTTGCCCACGAGGATGGCCGCCGGATCAACATGCCCGAGTGCACGGGCCACGAGTTCGCCGCGACTCTTGGCGTTGAGCTTGCGGTGCAGACTTTTGACGTGATCGTGGACGGTGTGCGGGCTGCGTTCGAGTTTGGTGGCGATGGTGCGGACACTCTCGCCGAGCAGAAGGTGTTGAAGAATGATCTGCTCGCGCGCGGTGAGCCACTGCGCGCCATCGGAGGTATCGGGCCCAATAGCCATGACCGCGCGCCGCGCGAGCGACGGAATCACGGCTTCGAGTGCCGCCGCATCGCTTTCAAGCTGGCCGGAGGCGGGACCGGTAAGCCCGATCTCGATCACAAGAATGCGTCGATCATTGCCGATGCCCGTGGCACCGAGCAAGATGCCCGAAAGCTTCAGTCCATCCCACCGGCGGAGCAGCCCGGCGGGTGCCGAAGCCCCGGGGTTGCTTCGATCAATCATCGTGACTTTGGCCGCGGCGATGGCGAGCGTACCCGGCCCCCAGGCAAGTTCACGCGCCTGGTGCATCGAAGTCTTGACACGCATCAGCATCGCATCGTTCGGATCAAGGCTGACCACACTCGTGGAGGATTGCGACCGACCAACGGTGGTGGTGACTTCGGCCGCATAACACCCGGCGACACCCGTTGCCTCGGTGCGCAGAATCACGCCGTGCTCATCAACCTGACCGACAAGCACAACAGTAACGGCAGGTTTATCGGGAGGAAGAAGTGCGGCGGCGGCGCGATCACACCAATCCTGCGTCGCGACTGCGGGGAGCGCGCAGACCTTCTCGGTCATCCGTACTGCGGCTCGAAGAGCCTGCTGAGCTTCCTTGACCAGCATATTCATCGCCACACCTCCGGAGCCACCTTGGAGAGTGGCGCGGATGAAAGTTGGGCTCCTGGCAAGACCCTGGCCGGAACGCGGGAGTTACAGAATGCGGACATCACTGGAGAAGTAGAATACCCGACATGACCCCTGGAAAGACACCCCGAACTGGCGATATCCCACGTTTCGGTGTTGGAAAGAATGAATGGCGACTGTCGGGGAGGGTTGGGCGGTCTGATCCCCCAAAGATGTGAGGCACTGGCAGAGGGAACGGAGTATTGTCGGCTGGAAGGGAGAGGGTTCTGCAAGGTGCGTGCGAGTTGCGCAAAGGAGCAGGGAACAAATTTGCAGGATACCTCACGCAAGTCGTTTGATGACAGGTACTTACGCCAATCGCTCGTCGCGAGGCGCACCGAAGGCTGATCCACGCTACGCTTAGGCTCCGAGGTCTCGGTTTGGAGTGACGGATAGCGCGCGAGGCGAGCAAGACCCGGCGACTTCGTCACGGCAAGGCCCACGGTCATCCCCTAGAAAACAGTGAGTCACGGATGTCAGCACGCACGACCGATACCAATCTTCATCCTAACATGGCAGAGCGGGGAAGTCAAGTTATCCCCAAAGATCCCCCATTTGGTGGAAGTGATGCTGAGGCGAAGATTGTTATTCTGGGCGCTGGACCCACCGGTCTAGGGGCTGGGTACCGGCTCAAAGAGCTTGGCTATTCAAACTTTGCGATCTTCGATCGTCACCCATATATCGGGGGGCTGGCGCACAGCTTTGTGGACCCGCAAGGGTTCACGTGGGATATCGGCGGGCACGTGATGTTCAGTCACTACACGTACTACGACGAAGTTTTTCAGAAGCTGATGGGTGATGAGTTCACGCTGAACAACCGGGAGAGTTGGGTGCGGATGTTCGACACATGGGTTCCGTACCCGTTTCAGAACAACATTCGATACCTGCCGCGAGATGCGGCGTATGAGTGCATGTCGGGATTGATCAAGGCTCAGACGGGGAAGGGGAAGGTTTCATCGCCGGGCGCGGCGAAGAACTTTGGCGAGTTTATCGACGCGGTTTTTGGCGAGGGGATCGCCAAGCACTTCATGCGTCCGTACAACTTCAAGGTGTGGGCGCACCCGCCCGAGATGATGAACAAGCAGTGGATCGGAGAGCGGGTGGCGGTGCTTGATATTGATCGCGCGCTGAAGAACGTGATGCTGGGTCAGGATGACTTCGGGTGGGGACCAAACAACCAGTTCAAGTTTCCGCTGCACGGTGGCACGGGCGAGTTTTACAGACGGTTCGAGCGCGTGCTGGGCGGTCATGTTCGGTTGAACATGACCGTGGAGAGGATCGACCTTGATCGGAAGATCATCCACTTTGCGGATGGCGCGAGCGAGGGGTATGACATCCTGATCAGTGCGCTGCCGCTGGATGTGCTGTGCGGCGAGCTGTTGAAGGAAGAGAGGCAGCAAGGCAAGGAGGCATCAAGGCATCGAGGGTTGAAAGAGATTGCCGGTCTTGCGGGGAAGCTGAGGCACTCTTCGGGGTACATGGTGGGGATCGGGCTAAAGAGCCGCGCGGCGGGCGCGGGGACACCGGATACGAAGAGTTGGATGTACTTTCCTGAAGAGAACTGCCCGTTCTATCGCGTGACGTACCTCTCGAACTATTCACCGAACATGACGCCCGACAAGGACAACTGCTACTCGCTGCTCTGCGAAGTGAGCGAGAGCGCGTTCAAGGCTACACCGGGGCAGGATGGGAAGAATGCGGATGCAGTGATTGAACAGTGCATCATCGGGCTGGAGAATGCCGGGCTGCTCGGGAAGGGGGAGCGGGCGAACATCATCAGTCGCTGGTGTTACTACGCCGACTATTCGTACCCGACACCGACGGTTGATCGTGACGAGATTTTGACGGATGTGATTCCGTGGCTTGAGGCGCGGGACATCTATTCGCGCGGGCGTTTCGGGATGTGGAAGTATGAGGTGAGCAACACTGACCACACGTTGATGCAGGGTGTGGAGCTTGTGAACCGTCTGCTGCTGGGTGAGGCGGAGCACACGATCGGGATGGTGTACACCGTGACGGAAGATGGGCGCGAGGCGGCGCTGCACGAGCGGAGCATGCACGCGGGGAGCGGCGAGAAGCGCGGCGGGCCGACGATTGTGGTGCGCACGCGGAGCGTGGGCGACATTCACGAGGCGGATGTTTCGGAAGAAGAACTGGGTGTGACGCAGCGGCGCGGGTGAGGACTTAGCTGGACTTGGCTTCGAGCTCTTCCCAGCGAGCGTACAGCGCCGCGACGGAGGCCTGGGCCGCGCCGAGGTTGGCGCAGGCCTCGGCCATTTTTTCGTGATCGAGAGCGACGGCGGGGTCGGCGAGTTTGGACTCGGCATCGGCGGCGAGCTTCTCGGCATCGTGAATGCGCTTCTCGATGGTGTCGAGCTCGCGCTGGTCGTTGTAGTTGAGTTTTTTGCGAGCGGGCGCGTTGGGAGCAGCGACGGGGGTTGCCGGTGTGGCGGCCTTCTTTATGGCGGCGATGCGCGCGGACTCGGCGGCGGCGTGCGCGGCGAGGGCCTGATCGATGCTGGCGTAGAGGCCGGAGTTGCCGCGACCATCGAGGGCGAGGATGTCGGTGGCGAGGCGGTCGAGCATGGCGCGATCGTGGGTGACAAGGACGAGCGCGCCGGGAAAGTCTTCGAGGGCTTCTTCGAGAACTTCGAGCGTTGGGATATCGAGGTCGTTGGTCGGCTCGTCAAGCACGAGGACATCGGCGGGTTCGAGCATGATTCGTGCGATGTGGATGCGGGCCAGCTCACCGCCCGACAGCGAGCCGACGGGCTGATCGAGCTGATCGTCGCGGAAAAGGAAGCGGCGCGACCACGCGGTGATGTGCATGGATTGGCCACGGAAGCGGACGGCATCGCTGACGGGGCAGAGGGCTTCGCTCAGCTTGGTGGTCGGGTCAAAGTCTTTGCGGTGCTGGCTGAAGACGACGATGCGAGGGGGTGGTTCGGATTTGCGGACCTCGCCATGGTCTGTCGCAAGCTCACCAGTGAGGACGCGGATGAGGGTGGTTTTGCCGCTGCCGTTGGGGCCGAGCAGGCCGAGGCAATCGCCGACGCCGAGCGAGATGTTGACATCGCTGAAGAGCTTGCGATCGCCGAACGCCTTGGCGATGTTGACCGCGCTGATGAGCTTGCGGGTCTTGCGACCGGTGGCGGTGAAATCGACACGGGCCGCGCCCCCGGCGGCGGCGGTGTTGCGGCTCTTGATTTCAGCGAGTTCATCGATGCGGTCGTAGCCCGATTCGGCACGGGCTTTGGACTTGGTGCGGCGGGCCTGCGGGCCGCGTGCGAGCCAGGCGATGTCTTTGCGGACCTGATTGGCCAGGGCCTGCTCGGCGCGGGCCTGTCCGGAGAGGAACTCATCTTTGCGGCGAAGAAACTCGGTGTAGTTGCCATCGACACTGAGCGTGCCCTGTGGATAGGCGAGGCTGAGCTCGACGACGCGCGTGGCGACGCTTTCGAGGAACGCGCGGTCGTGGGTGACAAAGACCGAGGTGAACGAGGCGTTGGAGGTGGGCGGGTGCTTGAGGAGATCATCGAGCCAGTCAATGCCGTCGAGATCGAGGTGGTTGGTGGGCTCATCAAGCAGGAGCAGATCTGGCTCACCGGCACAAGTAGCCAGCCCGCGGGCGATCGAGAGTCGCTTCTTCCAACCGCCGGAAAGTGCGTTGGCGAGCGCGGTGATGTGGTTGTCATCAAAGCCGATGCGCCCGAGGATGATGTCGGCTTGAAGCTCGGCCTCATGAAGATCGTGCATGAAGCCGCCCTTGAGCGCGGCATCGGTGACGACGGCGTGCGAGGTGGCGGGCTGGCCGTTGATGGTTGCGGGAAAGTCGTCTTGCTGAGGAACGTAGACGACCCGCAGACCTTTGGCGGCGCTGAGGGTGCCATCATCGGGCAGCTCGTGGCCGGCAAGGATTTTGAGGAGGGTGCTTTTGCCCGCGCCATTGGGACCGATGAAGCCAACGCGCTCGCCTTCGGCGATGCTGAGGGCGACTCCGGTGAAAAGGGTCTGGAGGCCGTGGGTCTTGGTGATGCGTTGGGCGGTGAGGAGCAAGGGAGGGGAGGGTACGCGCGAAATACGAAGCACCACGGATAAACATGGATGGACACCGCTCGGATTCAAACAAGATTCTGAGGGCTCGCATCACCACCCACGGGCTCGACCGCGGGTGGTGGCATCCGAAGGATCAGCTGCACCCACACTGATTCGGTTCAGCGTTGATGAAAGCTGGACATCGCACACGAACGGTGGATCGGGTGAAGCGGGGGGAGCAATGTTGACTCAGCTCGCTTTGCGGCGGGTCTGGCCGCCGCGGCGATCGGGGAGGAACTGGATAGATTGGATCATGAACACGTCAACGATCTCAAGAGCATCGGGCTCATCGTAGATCGCGACGATTCGACCACCAGGCGAGATGAGTGCAAGTTCGGGGTGTGCAATTTCGAGTGATCTTCCGCCGCCCAGATGGATTCGGGAGGGCCGGAATGGGACGGCTTTGAGCGTGCGCCCGGGTTTTTCGCTGGTCACGATTTATTCTTCCAGATACGTGTACCCATCTAGGCCGCTTTCGTAGAAGGCCAGCAGGCTCTTGCCCTCGGCGACGGTCACGCGGTTGGCCTTGATGGCACGCTCGATATCGCGTCGGACAGCGCGGCGCATGTCCTGGTCGTCGAACTGCACGTAGCTCAAGACTTCTTTGACGGTGTCACCCTCGATGACCTCATCTATGGACCAGTTGCCGCCTTCGGGACCATCGTTAGCGTTGCCATCGTGGTTGAAGCTGACGTGGACGGCGTGGGTATCGCCGAGCAGGTTGTGCAGATCGCCGAGAATTTCCTGATAGGCACCGAGGAGGAAGACGCCGAGGTAGTAAGGCTCGGGAACTGCTCCGGCTGTTGTTACGGGGCCGGCAGTTGTGGCGGGCGTGTGGCCGTTGGGCGAAGTCTGAGCCGCATGACCGTTGGTTGGCACGCTTCGCAGTTCGTGGAGTTCGAGGGTTTTCTTCTCGATGCGCTTATCGACGAAGTTGTCGATCTTGCCGTCGGAGTCGCAGGTGATGTCGGCGAGGACGCCGCGACGGGTGGGCTCTTCGTCGAGGCGGTGAATGGGGACGATGGGGAAGAGCTGATCGATGGCCCACGAGTCGGGCATGGATTGGAAGAGTGAGAAGTTGCAGAAGTAGATATCGCTTAGGATTTCGGGGAGGGCTTCAAACTCTTCGGGAACCTCGCCCTTTTTCGCGCATGTTTCAAGCACCCTGCTCCCGATCGACCAGAAGAGCCGCTCGCTTGCGGCACGCATGGGGAGGGACATGTACCCGAGGCTGAAGAGGCTCATGGCCTCATCGCGGGCCTGCATGGCATCGTGATAGACCTCGAGCACGCTGCGATCACCGAGCCGCTCGTAGGCATCCATGAGGTCGAGCACGGGCTGAGGTGGTTCTTTCTCGAGTGCGAGGTCGGCCTTGATGCGCACCATCTCAGGCTCGACGTTGAAGCTGCTTTTGCCGAGGACATTGACAACCAACACGCTGTGATAGGCGACCATGGCGCGCCCGGACTCGCTGAGGATGGTCGGGTGTGCGACGCCAGCATCATCGCAGACGGTCTTGATGCGGTAGACGACGTCGGCCGCGTATTCATCGACGGTGTAGTTGATCGAGCTGGTCCATGCGGACTGAGAGCCGTCGTAATCAACGCCCATTCCGCCGCCGATGTCGATCATCGTCATGCCCGCGCCGAGACGGACGAGCTCGGCGTAGATGTGTGTCAACTCGTTGACGGCGTTTTTGAGCTGGGAGATATCGAAGAGCTGGCTGCCGACGTGGCAGTGGAGCATGTTGAGGCAATCGGCCATGCCGCGGGCCTTGAGGAACTCGAGTGCTTCAAGGACCTCGGTCACAAAAAGACCGAACTTGGAGCGTGCGCCGGCGGAGGCCTCCCACCGGCCTGCGCCGCGGCTGGAGAGCTTGACGCGGATGCCGATCTTGGGCCGCACACCGTAGCGTTCGGCGTGCTTGCAGATCAGCTCAAGCTCGCTGAACTTCTCGACAACGGGGATGATGTTCCGCCCGAGCTTGGTGGCCAGCACGACGGTTTCGATGAACTCATCATCTTTGAACCCGTTGCAGACGATGGGCATTTCGTCCTGGCCCTCGGAGAGGGCGAGGACGGCCAGGAGCTCGGGCTTGCTGCCGGCTTCCAGACCAAACTTCAACTCTTTGCCGAGCTTGGCCACCTCTTCGCAGACGTGGCGCTGCTGGTTGACCTTGATCGGGTAGACGCAGTGGTATTGCCCGGCGTACTGGTTCTCGGCGATGGCCCGGTCGAATGCGCTGCGGATCTCGCGCAGGCGGTGGTCGAGTATTCCGGAGAACCGGATGAGCACCGGCGTGTGAACGCCGCGATCGGCCAGGCCGTTAACAAGATCGAGCAGGTCGATCTGCTCGAGCGGGTTCTTATGGGGCATGACGGTCAGGTGACCCGTCGGGTTTACACCGAAGTAGCCCTTGCCCCAATCGGCCAATCCGTACAAGCGGGTGGAGTCCTCCACAGTCCATCGGCCATGGAGAAACGCATTCTTCGGCATCGTCACGGTCGCCATCACGGCCCCTATTGGGCATACACGGCCGAAAGGCCGGGTTCCGCCCCGCATCGCTTTACGCCGCGCGGCGCTCTGCGAAATCCAAACATGGCCGGGTGCAGCCAAGGTCGCGGCCACTCCTTGTCTTGTGGTCGCCTCACCCACCCGACACGGGTGCGCGGGTGTTCGCCGCGCGCAGACCGAGCCGAAGAAAAATAATAGCACCGGAACTGATTGAGGGCGCGCCTTTGAAGTGGTAAGAAGTTGGCTGTTTGGGCGCCGTGCTGTCCGCGGATTATCGCGGCGTGGTCTTCACCCACACCACACGCGCCACGACGGCCAGATCGGTTTCAAGGATGTCGATCGCCGCGTCTCCACCACCCTGGACTTTCCAACGTGCGCTCTTCCAGGCTTCGACGGCTTTGCCGACCGACATTCGACCGAGTTCCAAGGCGAACGATTCGGAAAGAGCGAGGGCCGGGACAAGCTTGCCCACATCTGGCGCGAGCTTCTTGAAATCGGTAACTTTGGCCGCGCGATTGTCGGTCGGGGCGAGCATGAACATCCACGAGCGGGTTTCGGCCCGATCTGGATTGGTGGAAGCTGTGCCTCCGACCAGCCGCCAACCACCGGACCCAAGGTTGGGAATGACCAGACCGGATAGGCTCTTGAGTTCATCGAGCTGGCGCGGACCTTCGGCAACTTCAGGGAGCAGGCCCATCGGCCTCGGCGGGGGCGAACCTTGCGGAGCGCTGACAGCGATGTTGATGATGGTGATGGCGAGAATGATGGCGCCGAGCAGACCGCCGACCAACGCGGCCGTGATGAGGCGGCGCTTGGGGTGGAGGCGCAGACCGTCGAGGTGGAAGCGGACTGTTCTCGCGAACTGCTGCAACGGACAGCTCCATGAGCCTGCGAACGTTTGATGGTCACGGCTGATAATTGAATCCGAGCTTCAAGAGCAGACCGTTGGCGAGGTCGTTGAAGGTTGGTACGTTTGAAGGTTCCCATCGGTTGGCGCAATGTTGCGCCAACCTCTAAGGTCACACACTGCTCGCGGCGAGCGCACCTCTGGCCCCGCTGCCCAATACCCGTTCAGCGTACCGGTTCATCGCATCGCGCAACTGCTCGAAACTCTCCAGCACGTAATAGATAGGCTGAAAGTGGTCGATCTCAAAGTCGGTCTCGCAGACTTCTTCCATATCGAACGGACGCCACTCGGCAACCTCGCGTGGTGTGCATGCCTGCGCTGCCCGGCCTGCCTTGGCCCACTGGCCTTTCAGCGAATACTCCGCCTCGCTATGGCTGCTCACCAGGCCCGAGCCATAGACCTTGGTTCGCCCGTCCTCCTTGATCAACCCGAACTCGACCGTGAACCAGAAGAGGCGGCTGAGCCGCTTGACGTGGACTTCATCTTCACACATCAACGCGGCCTTGCCGTAGGTCTGCAGGAAGTCGGCGAAGACGCGGTGTGCGTGCAGGGGCACGTGCCCGAACACATCGTGGAAGATGTCGGGCTCGGGAAGATAATCCATCACCTCGCGCGGGCGGATGAGCACGGTGGTCGGGAACTGCCGCTTGGCCAGGCAGGCAAAGAAGGCCTTGGCCGGGAGGTAGCCGGGAACGCCATAGCTCGCCCAGTCGCTCACTTCGCCAAGGTAACGGTTGATACCTTCGAGCTTGGTTCCAGCCTTGAGCACCTTGCCATCGGCAACTTCGCAATCGCGGCTGAGCACCGCGTCGCAAAGCAGAGGGATGCGTTCGCCCGAAAGTCGCAGGACCTTCATCCCGTCAAGAAACGTTCGGCTCACCTGCTCTTCGAGCACGGTCCATCGTCGATTGAACAGGTCGCGCCAGACTTCGTGATTCTCGCGCGTGTAAAGGTGGTAGTGCTGCGTGATGTAGAATTGGCGCGGATCGATCAGTTCCGATGCGGTGTTGGGGGCCTCGTCGGCCATCGCCTGGGCGCGATGCGCTTCTTCACCGTCGATGATGTTGTTGTAATGAATGTCGTCACGCATCGGACTTCCCTCGCGGCCGGTTCACGCCGCCAAACTCGCTGGCACATTTGCTGGTTGTTTCGCTGACTGCTTCACGGGCTAATTCACACACACTTGCCGCCGCACGCACGGCGTACACAAACCTTTACGGCGGGTGTTCGCACAATCGATACATCTCCGCTTGTGCAATGGCCGCGATGATGGTAAACATCATAGATGCTCAGCCGGAATCGACCAACCGGCACTTCTGAACCCCCGACCCCGACCCCAACCCCAACCCCAACCCCATCTGCTCAAACACTTTGGTGTTCATAAGGAATGCTCACAATGGCCATCGATC
>JBBSBC010000115.1:0-11888 GCA_038251595.1 Phycisphaerales bacterium
GATGGAGACGCTGGTGCCGGTGGGATAATCGGTGGGCGAGAGGAACTTACCTTCGGCGGCGAGTTCACGCGTGCCGGTTGTGAGGTTGCGCAAGCGCGCGAGGGGGAAATCGTCTGTTTCTTCGTCAACCGTGACTTCGGCACGGTTGGTTTTGGTGTTCATCGCGAGCTCGATATGGTGCGCGGGCTTGTGCGCGCTGGGACGGGTCTGAATCGCCATGGGCTTGCCGGTGGTGATAAGCCCGAACATTCCCGCGGCGGAAATACCGATGCCCTGTTGGCCGCGAGACATCTTTAAGCGATGAAACTTGGAGCCGTAGAGGAGCCGTCCGAAAATATTCTCGACCTGTTTGCGGACGATGCCCGGGCCATTATCGATGACGGTGATGCGGTAGCGGGAAGTCTTGGATTGGGCGGCACGAGTCTCCGAACCGTTTCTGGATGGTCCACCGGCCGACCCGGCTCGAGGTGCCGAACCAGCCTCGGAGAGGTCCTCGATCACGATGGTGATGTCGGGCAGAATCGAGGCTTCTTCGCAGGCATCGAGCGCGTTGTCCACGGCTTCCTTGACCGTGGTGAGCAGGGCCTTGCGCGGGTTGTCGAAGCCGAGCAGATGTCGGTTTTTGGCAAAGAACTCCGAGACCGAGATATCGCGCTGTCGCAAGGCCATGGACTCGGCCGTGACCTTGGGCTCACGGGTTTGATTGCTTGTTTTTTTGCTCACGCGGGTGGATGAGGTCGGTGTTTCGAGCGGTTGGGCTACAGCGGGCATCGCAGCCCTCCCTGGCTGGGTGAAGTGTGGGGACACGAGATCATCGGCACTATATTGCGCGCAAGGTTGGAAGTGGGGAAGGGAAAATCTTCCGCCCGATTCCGAACCGATCCTTGGCCCAAGCCGTCGGGTGCTCATCCGAAAGGTGAGGTTTGGGCGACAGTGCGTGTGCAAACCGCCGGCCCGTTTTTTGACTCTGCGTTGGCTTACGGGGCTGAGGGGTTTAAGGCTTGCCGCGCTGCGCAGAAGGCGTTGTGGTTTTTGCTTGGGTCGCTGGCAAGCTGGGCATCGATTCGTGAACGTGCCCGTTCGGAGAGCAACCAGCCAAGGGGAATGGCGTCACGTTCGGTATCGAGGCCGAAATCAATCATGTTGGCGCCATAGCCTGCGCGCTTAACTTTCTCGACCGCGATGCGGAGTTGCTGGACGCTGGCGCGGCCGCGGGCTCCGCGGGTGTTCATCAACGCCCGAACCGGTGAGAGCGCCTCACCAAGCCCGCGCCACTGATACTGTGTTCGGTCATCCGCCACATCATCCTGATCCTCATCGGTGATGATGGTACCGATGCGGATGATGACGAGCGAGAACGGCTTGCGGTCGGGAATCTGTTTGTCATCGATGGCAATCGCGTTGAGAATATCAAGCAATGTCGCCGCACCTGAGTTGTCGAAGTAGCCGCCATCGGCAAGACGGCGGGAGTGATGGAGACGGCCTTTGTCATCAAGATATTCGGGAAGACGGGCTGCGGGGGTGACGAGCGGGAAGCGGGCACTGAGCCCGACGGCGGCGGCAAGAGAGATGTGAAGCTGTTCGGGAGGAAGCACATCGGCAAGGGTCTTGAAGCGGCGGAGATCGGGTCGGAGCAGACCATCGTCGGTCGCACGCTGGAAGCGAAGATTGCTGATGACGATGCGTTCGCCGGTCTCGACCTCGGTGGTGTTGAGAAATAGGCCGGGTGTGGAGCCTTGTGCGAAGTTTGGCCAGAGGGCAAAGAAGTCATCGCTCATCTGCGAATCGCCGGTTGCGGTTGACCAGGCAGACTCGAACGAACGCTCGAGCGCACGCGCGCGGTCGAAGCGGCGGATAGGGAACGGGATGAACCGCTGCACAAGATCGGGGTAGAGGGCCGCGGCAAGCACGGGCGAGAGTAGATCATTGTTCAATACGCGTCTGACGGCTTCGGGAACGGATGTTGACTCGGGGCGCAGGGGCGACCAGAGACCGCGCCGAGCATCGCGTTGCGCGATCAGGCCCGCAAAGATACCCGCGCCGACGCTCCCTCCCGAGACACCACTGATGGCAAAGACGTGCCTTGAAAAGTTGGGATTCGCCTCTTCAAGCGAGGCAAGCACACGTGCGGTAAAGTACGCGGCGTAGATGCCGCCTCCTTCAGCGCACACCAGCACGACGGGGTAGGGGGCCTCGTTCCAGCGGCGAGCATCGGTTCGATTGTTCAGCCACGTCTTGAAGCCGTCATCAAAGTTGGCGGGTTCAGTGGGGGCAGCGGATGCCGAACGCGGGACGACACGTATCGCATGGTTGTCGTTGAGATCGAGCACGCTGAAAAGGATCGCGGCACCGAAGACCAGAAGAATGGTCTGGATGCGCAGCCGCAGACCGATGAGGCGGAGGATGCTGAGGAACGCCACCCAGAGCGATGCGCTCGCGAGAAGAATGGCGAGTGGCTTGGCACCCACAGAGAGATCATCACTGAGTGAGAACGCCGCGAAGAGGGCGATCGCGAGGAGGATGTAAAGGAAGAGGAAGGCCGATGTGCTTCGTTCAAGCGCAGAGTATGTTCCAATATCGGCTGTTGGAGAAGGGGACGGACGATGAATGCCGAACCACTCGGTCCGCTTGACAAAGAAGAGATAGAGCAGCGCGGCACCTGCGAGGGAAAGAACGCAGAGTGCAGTTAATACCGGGCGCGTGAGTGCCTCGCTGCCGCCGGATTCAACATTGAGGAACGCCCGAAGCGAACCGATCGCCATCGCGAGAAGTGGAACAGTTCCCAGCATGCGTGGCAGGTGTCGCGCGGCCTTTCCGTGCAGTCCCGGCGCATCAACGGCACCCGCTGCGAACATGTACGTGAGCGCACGCGCCCAATACCAGATCATCAGACAGGCGAGCAACGCGGCAAGCGAGACCCAGAGCAGTTGCAGCGGATTGGTACGCAGGTCTTCGGCCAGCACCTGGTGGCACTCGATCGCCTGATCGGGGAGGCTGACCAGCAATCCGATCATGAACGAAACCAGCAGGCTCGCCCGCATGATGGAGAGGACTTTGCGAACCTCGTTCAGGCGACGAACACGCCTCAAATGTCGCGTGCGGCACGATGGCCGACCGGGTGAGTGACGGGTCCACCGGTTCCACAAGTATCGCCGCAGATGCATGATCCAGCGCGTGCAAGGCTCGATCCGGTCGAGAAATGAGTTGGCTCGCCTCCCGACCTTCGCGCCGATTCGCTGTCCGACACTCTCAATGACCTTTGGGTCTGAACTCTGGTCCATGCGTGCTCCTCATCTCCACAGCGGAGTGCGCGGCGGAACACGACAGCCTATTCAGATTTTCCGTTCAGAATGTTCTCCACCCATCCGTGGGTATCTCGCAGAACTACCGCTTCCTGCGGAAGGCCAGGAGCGCGCCCGCCCCAAGCAGCGCGGCGGACCCGGGTGTGGGCACCGCGATGCGGAAGATCAGGAACTCGCCCGCGCCAGAGCCGCCGTGAATCGGATCGGAGTCGCCAGGGGTGTTCCACCACATCCAGCGCGCGGCGGATGTGATTCCGGGGATCGAGCCCCAGGGCGCGATGCCGTTGTTCCCGCCAGCAAAGGGCGTCTCCCAGAGGCCGCCGGTGGTGGCGTCGGCGATGTGTCCGCTCATCTCGGAGAGTGTCGGGACCGGGTCGCCATCACCACGATTCACGTGGGTTGCGTAGACCTCCCACTTGCTGTCGCCGCTGTGAAGGGACTCGCCCGAATCGACGAAAACTTGCGCGAGCACGCCTTGTGCCACCGCGTCGTCGGACCATGCAGCGATGTAAACTTCGTTCAATGCGAAGAATGAGTAGGGCTCGGGTATTGACCAGTTGTACGTGCCGGGCGATCCGGATGCACCCGCCTCATTCTGACCAACAAGTTCGAGCCCGACGTTGGTCGTGGTGTACAGGGCGTAATGGTTGTCGGCGGTGATCGCGGCATCAATGATGGCCGCGCGTGCAAGACCGGTACCGGCGAGCGCAAGGACGGCGCATGCGCAAGGCGCGAATGAACGATGCATTTTTGAAACTCCCTCTCCCGTCACAAAGCCTGCGCGTTGTGCGCAAGTCTCTTGACAGGCGGAGTTTACCTCTCGATTTTGCAGAAACAAGCAGGGTGAGGCACTTGGACGTATAGACTTTTCGGGTTTCTTTACGAGTGCTGTGTACCGACGATTTTCCCGGACCTTCATTGGCGATTGGCAGGCCCGTGATTTTCACCCGGTCGCAAACTGCTCACTACCAGCGAGGCTCGTACGTGTTTCCAGTCTGTACAACCGATAGATGGACGATGCGGAACCACCTTGTCGCGGCCATATTCCTCGCTCTGATCGGTTTGCACGCGATGGGCGCGTCAACGCTCGCCGCATGGTCGGCTGACGAAGGTGATCAGCTGCTGTTTGAACAGACGCGGATCGATGTCGGCCCAGTCTCGGATGCCGAGACTGTAAAACGGGCATTCAAGTTTGTGAACAACAGCGGGCGGATCATCAGCCTGGCCGTCGGTCACTGCAGCTTCTGTCCTGAGCCCGAGACCGACAAGAAGCAGTACCTTCCGGGCGAGTCAGGGGTTGTGGTGCTCGAGCTGGTGACCATGGGAAAGTACGGTGATGTGTCGGCGAATGCGGATGTTGGTGTAGCGGGGGTGAAGGGAAGGGGCGTGAACATTGTGCTTGCGGCACAGGTGAGGCCCACGGTTCGTGTGGAACCACCGGGCATCAACCTTCCGGAGATTGTGCGTATGAAGGGGGCGACGGAGATCATCACGATCACCGGTCGCGGCAAGGACTTTGCTGTGACGGGGGTCGAGAGTCTCTCGCCGTGGCTGGATGTTGTGGCATCACCCGGCAAGAAGGTTAAGGATCTCGATGAAGAATGTACAGTTCATGAAATCACATTGAAGGTGAAGCCGGGGGTGCCGCTCGGAGCGTTCAATGGGTCAATCTCGATCCGCACGACTGATTCGCGAAAGGCGGTTGTCGGCTTCAGCATCGAAGGGCGCGTGGTTGGTGATATGTTTGCGCGGCCCGACCACGTGACGCTGAAGGCGATGCGTCCCGAGAGTGTCTTTACAGCGGAGTTTGAAGTGTTGACCCACTCGGGCGACCCGCTTCTGCCCGGGATGATCGAACTGGCGGTGAAGCCATTGTATGGTGTCGCTTCGTGCGTGATCGACGCGGTGCCGGGCGACGAAGTCGGCGTCATGCACATCACGGTCAGCGGACTGCTTCCGCCACGCGCCATGCCCACGTTTGACATGCCCGTGGCCATCACCCACTCGGTCACACGCGAGGTGTTGATGGTGCCCATCCGGCTCAACCCGCGCAACGATGTGCCCAAGTCATCCGGCGGGTCTCGACAGAAGCCCTGACCATTCGTGCCTATTGAAACGCGACAGCATCTCGGTGGTGACGAACCAGAGGTTTTTCAGCAGAGCGCCAGTCAACCGCTAGGACATCAATTCGAGCGCGTCGCGAGGCCCATCGGTTGGCGCGCAGCAAGTGACGGAGGATCTTTCTCAGCTTCTCGCGCTTCTCGGCGGTGATCGCGGCTTCGGGTGGTAGATACGCCGAGTCCGAGCCTTCTGCGATTTGGCGGGTCTTGACCTCGACAAGCACAATGGTTTCACGATCAGGATCCAGGCAAAGCAGGTCGGCCTCACCCATGGGAACGTGCAGGTTCCGACCAAGAATGCGGTAGCCCGATCTCCGGAGTGTTCGCGCGGCCACAACCTCACCGGCACGACCGAGCGAACTGGTCGAACGCCCCGCTTGTCGGATTGCCCACGAATCGAGCAGGAACTGGAGCACGAGGGATGACTCTCGGGTTGAGCGCGATTCAGTTTCGCGGGGGCAGATAGCGTTCAGTCGCGACCGCCATCAGCCGGTCCACCATGTCCTCAATCTTGCTGAAGTTGCCGCGCGCCTTGAGGCGGTTGAAATAGCGGGAAAGCTCTTTTTCCTTGCGTTTCTCGAGCAGGCCATTCTCGATTTCAAGTTGGGCATCGTAGAGCGACCGTGCCGCGGGGCGATCGATCCGTGCAAGCTGAAGCCACCATGCGGAACCATCGTGCATGATCGGCCCGGCAGCCTGTCCGACATTGAGCGAGCGGGCGGCATCGTTCAGCGCGGGGATATCAAAGTACTTCCCTTCAGAGAGCGCGCCTGTGAAGGTCGGGTAGATCGTGCTGGCCTCGCCTTCACCGAGGACGTTGACGGCATCGTCGGCTACATCCTCGAAAAGTTCGCCCGCGATGAGCCGGGCCTTGACCTGCTCAATCGCGTCGGCCTTGGATGCGGGCACGGCAATCATGCGGAAAACCGCCGCGGGCTTGGGGTTGTATTTATCGAACTGCCGCTCATACTCGAGCTGAATCTGCCGCCACGTCACCAGCACACGCGCACCGACCCGTTGGCGAATCTCTTCAGCGATCAGGATCTCGTCGAGCTTGTCGCGCGTCTTCTGGGTGAGCGAACGGCCCGAGCTGGCGCGAGCAGCCTCATCCGCCGCGACGGTGCTGCCACCTTGTTGCGCGACCATCGTTTCTTGAATGCGACCTAGAAACTGAAAGAGTCCCTGCCGCTGGTCGGGCGAGAGCGATGAGCGCGCCTCGGCGAGAATGAGCTCTTCCTCAATCAACTGTCGAAGCTGCTGAATGACCGCGTTCTTGGCATCGGCGGTCCACTTGGCGCGATCTTTGGTCTTTGCCGCCATGGCCCGCAGGCGCCCGTCAAGCGGCTCGAGGATTTCAGAGGCAAAGACCGGACGGCCATTGATCTGCCCGACCAGCGATTCAAGCACAAAGGGTGCCGGCGCATTCAAAGGGAGTTGTGCGGGTGTCGAACTGGTCGATGGAGATGCAGTTGTGTTCGTCGGCTCGACCGTTGGCGGAGTGGGTGGGAGCTTGGGCGCGCCGATAAGGGCTGAGACGTCGAGCGTCTCATCGCCTCGTGGCGTGTGAGGCGAGGGTATGGGATGGAAACGATCGGGGGCTCTGGCCGAGTTGGGTGGTATCGGAATGGCGTTGGGTGCAGCCAATGGTTGGGCAGATGCACCTGGTCTCGTCGTGGTCGCACCTGAGCCTTCGGACTTGACGAAGTCACTGGTGGTCAGAGCGCGGCCCTCGCCTCGTGTTCCGCTGCTCGAAAACAGACCACAACCCGCAAGCCCGCACGCGCTGCCCACCGCAGAGGTGAGAAAGAGCACAGCGAGCAATCGATTATGGCGACGGCGAAGTGTGTCGATACGGGCTGGCGGCACGTGGGCAATGGGGTGTGGCGGCATCATCCGTGTTTCGGTCATCATGGCAAGCTCCGCTGGCCTTCAGAATTGGTACGCACGAGCATATGCCATCGACGCGGCCCGCCCGAAACGGTCAAGATTGCCACGCGGACGGAAGAGGTATTTGGGATGGGGCCGAGCGGCATCCGAGTCCAGACCCGCGACCGCCGCCTTTGTGACCGAGTTGTAAGGCACAGAAATAGCCCTTTCACACACGAGGGCAAACGCTCCGGGCTGGATCCAAACCCGCTCGCGCTATACTGGCTTGCACACACACTCCTTGAGCCAAAGGCACCGATGTCTGACCCAACCCGTACCACTCCCAATGCGTTACGCAACTCCACCGGCCCGGCCGATGGTGGTGGCAAGATTATCGTTGACAGCGATTGGAAAGCCCAGGCCCAACGCGAGAAGGAACGTCTGGCCACCCAGGAACGCGAGGCCGCGGCCGCCAAGTCGGCCAAGGCGGCAAGCCGTGCGGAAGTTCTCGGCGTTGCTGGTGCTGGCGTTGCTGGTGCTGGAGCGGCTGGTGCTGGTGTGGGTGGTGCTGGTGTGGCTGGTGCTGGTGTGGCTGGTGCTGGTGTGGGTGGTGCCGGTGAATCACCCGATGGTGATATGGGCCAGATGCCACAGCCCGACTTTCTGACCCTTGTCGAGAGTCTGGCCACACAGGCCGTGCTTTATCTGGGCGGAATCCCCGACCCGCAGACGGGGCGCGCGGTGGTCTCGATTGAACACGCCAGTTTCAACATCGACTTGCTCTCCATGCTCGAACAGAAGACCAAGGGAAATCTGAACGAGATGGAATCAAAGTTCCTCTCTCAGGCCCTCGGCGAACTTCGGACTCGATTTGTTGAGATTTCCCGCGCTGTGCTTCAGATGCAGGCCAAGCAGGCGGCCTCGGCCATGAGTATGCCCGGCGGGCAGCCCGGAAGTTTGATGGGTGGTGCGGATGGTGGACTTCCGAACTTGAAGCTGCGTCAGGAGTAATGGGTGTGGAGAGCGATTCGACCGGTCTGAAAGTCAAGAGTTCTGCCTCGGGTGGTTCGTTTCTGGAACGGCATGATTTTCTGCTTCGACGACTGCATTCCTTTTCGGGCATCATCCCGATCGGCCTGTTTCTGATCGCACATCTGACGACCAACTCATCGGTGGTCTGGGGAATGATCGATCCCCGCAGTCAGGAGCGTGCCGGCGAGCTGGGCCACGCGGGCGTTGCCTCGTTTCAACACGATGTTGATTTCATCAACAACTCGGTGCCTTTCCTGATCCTGATCGAGATATCGCTCTGGCTGGCGATTGGCTTTCATTCGGTTTACGGGTTTTACATCGCCAGCACCGGCAAGTCGAACGTTCGCCGATATGACTATCAGGGAAACTGGCGCTATACACTCCAGCGGATCAGTGGGTACGTGGGCATTCTGTTCATCCTCTACCACGTCGCCACGCTGCGATGGGGGTGGACATTCCTGGTCCCCGGCGGAACGCGCTGGTCTGCGGAGTTTGCCGCAAGCACCATGGCCACGATTCTGCAAGGGAACGGTGTCAAACTCGCGGGTGTATTGGTGACCGCGGGATACCTGATCGGCATTACTCTTCTGGTGTTTCACTTCGCCAATGGTCTTTGGACCGCGGCGATCAGTTGGGGGCTGACGATCAGCGAGGCTTCACAGCGAAGGTGGGGATACGCCTGTGCGGGGCTCGGGGCCATGCTCATGGTGATGGCCTGGTCTTCGGTGTTTGCCTTTGCAACGCTTGATGTCAAACGTGCCAGGGCAACCGAACTACGCATGATGGGCGAGTCGGTCGCGGAGAACGTTGTGCCGGAGGTGAGCGTTCAACGCGATTGATCTAGTGGAAGGCCGATAGTCTGCCGACCTTCCCAACATGAATCGTGCCGAGCACCGTGTGCGAATGCATAAGTGGCTGCGGGCATCGTTTTGAATCATTCCGGAATCGTCTGTTCACAAGTATCGGCAAGTTTCAGGCGGCTCAACTTATGTCGCAACATCGCGTCATCGTGGTTGGAGGGGGATTGGCCGGATTGTCGGCCACGGTGCGCATCGGCGAGGCCGGTGTGCCTGTCGATCTGTTCAGCGTGGTGCCCGTCAAACGTTCGCATTCGGTCTGCGCCCAGGGCGGGATCAACGCCTGCAACGATGTCGCCCGTCAGCAGGGCTACTCGGAGTACGAACACTTTGACGAGACGATTTATGGCGGCGACTTCCTCGCCGATCAGCACCCGGTGCTGGAGATGGCCAACTGGGCGCCCCGCGTGATCGATCTGCTCGACCGGATGGGTGTGCCGTTCAACCGCACAAACGAAGGCTTCCGCGATCTGCGGCTCTTCGGCGGCTCGCTCTTCAAGCGCACTCACTTCTCGGGCGCGACAACCGGCCAGCAGTTGATTTACGCGCTCGACGAGCAGGTGCGTAGGTATGAGGCCGAGGGCAAGGTCAACAAGTATGAGTTCTGGGAGTTTCTGTGGCCGGTGATTGAAGAGGGCCGAGCCGTCGGAATCGTGGCGCAGGACATGCGGACGATGCAGATCCGGTCCTTCCGTGCCGATGCCGTGGTTATCGCCACCGGCGGGTGTGGATTGGTGTTCGGAAAGAGCACCAACTCGATCATCTGCACCGGCGCGGCGGCGGCCCGCTGCTATCAGGCCGGGGTGTGGTACGGAAACCCCGAGATGATCCAGGTTCATCCAACGGCCATCCCCGGTGCGGACAAGACTCGACTGATGAGCGAGAGCGCGCGGGGTGAGGGTGGGCGAGTGTGGGTTCCACGCAAGAAGGGTGAGACGCGCCGCCCGCGCGAGATACCCGAAGCCGAGCGGTTTTACTTCCTCGAAGAGCGCTACCCGGCCTACGGCAACATCGTGCCGCGCGATATCGCCACACGTGAAATCTTCAGCGTCTGTGTCAACGACGGTATGGGTGTACGCGGCGAGAATCAGGTTTATCTCGACCTGACGCATCTTTCCGCGAGCACCCACCACAAGCTTGAGGGCATTCTGGAAATCTACAAGAAGTTCGCCGGCGAAGATCCGCAGTTCGAGCCGATGCGCATCTTTCCCAGCGTTCACTACAGCATGGGCGGCCTGTGGACGGGCTTCGCCAAGGGCAGCTACAACCCCGCAGAGGCGAGAGAAAAGCACAAGTCGGGGAGTGTTGCACCGATCGATGCCAAGATCGGTCAAGGCATGCAGATGGGGGCTGTTGAGAATGCTCGAACAAACATCGAAGGGCTCTATGCCTTCGGTGAGGTCAACTTCGCCTACCACGGCGCCAACCGGTTGGGTGCCAACGCGCTCCTCTCGTGCATCTTCGATGGGCTGTTCTGCGGTGTGGGGGTCGTCAACTATCTCAAGAACGGTGCGCCGAGCACCACCCCGCACGATCAGGTCACCTCAGCGATTTATGACCGGATCGTGAAGCAGGAAGAGGCCAAAGCCAAAAGGTTGCTCGATACCGCGGCCGAAGGCTCGAGCGACGACCAGACCAATCCGTACCTGATCCACAAGGAACTTGGCGTCGAGATGACCGCGGCCTGTACCGTGGTCAAGAGCGGCCCGCGGCTGGAGCAGGCTCGCGCACGGATCAGCGATCTTCGCGAGAGATACGCACGCGCCAAGCTCGCCGATGGTGCGGGCTGGACCAACCAAAGTTTCACCTTTACGCGTGCATCTGGAGATATGCTCGTGCTGGCCGAGGCCATGGTGCTCGGGAGCATTCAGCGCAAGGAGAGCCGCGGCGCGCACTACCGCACCGACTTTCCGAACCGCGATGATGCCAACTTCATGAAATCGACCATTGCAAAGTTCGATGGCGCAACAGGCCAGACACGCGTGGACCTGTTGCCGGTCGATGCCTCACTCATCAAGCCCACCGCCCGCACCTACGGCAAGAAGGATGGTCCCCCAACCTCGCCAGCGAGCACAAAGCCGCGCGAGCCCGCCGCGGTGATGGTGTAGGAGGCGACAGTACTTCCGTATCGATTTCCAGGTATCGATCTTCAGCAGTATCAACGCAACGCTTCGAGAGATGCACGCATGACCACCATTTCCTTCCCGACATTGAATGGGTCAACGCTGAATGGTTCAAAGAAGACCGCGACGGCTGGCCGCGTCATCCGCGTTCGTATCGCACGATGCGATGGGCCGGGCAAGCCCACGCGCTGGGAGTCCTTCGACGTAAAGCCGGAGGTCGGGTCCAATGTCATCTCGTGTCTTCAGCAGATCGCGGCCCATCCCTTGACCAGCGATGGGCGACGAACAACGCCGGTCGTGTGGGATTCCGGGTGTCTCGAAGAGGTCTGCGGCGCGTGTACGATGGTCATCAACGGCAAAGTCCGCCAGTCATGCTCGGCGCTTATTGATGCGCTGGCTCCTGATGAGGGCGATGAACTTACCCTCGAACCCATGAGCAAGTTTCCCGTGATCCGCGATCTCTGGGTCGATCGCTCGCGCCTCTTCCACAACCTCAAGCGTGTCAAGGCATGGGTTCCGATCGACGGTACCTACTACCTCGGCTCGGGCCCGAAAGAGTCGGTCAAGACTCAAGAGACACGCTACACA
>JBBSBC010000116.1:0-11879 GCA_038251595.1 Phycisphaerales bacterium
GATTCGTTGGCTGGGTGAAAAATATTTGAGGGCTTGTCGGTGCGTGCGAGGTTCGATGCGGAAGGTGGTGGTTGTGGTAAGAACCTCATGCGGATGATGTGTTCGGCTACTCTGCCGATTATTCGATCAGGTCACGAAGGGAACGCCACGCATGACGACTGTTGCTGCCACAGCCCCATCCACGCCGCCACTGCCGACAGATCTTCGAGCGATGACTCGTGAGATGTTGAATGGAGAGGCGAAGCTGCGTCTGGGTGGAGGACAAGCGGGGATTGATCGGCAACATGAGAAGGGTCGGCTGACAGCGCGCGAGCGGGTGGCGCGGTTGGTTGATGCGGCGGAGGGAGACCGGCCGGGAGAAGCGGCAGACCGGTTCACGGAACTGGGTTTGTGGAGCGCGTTTGGGATGTACGCGGAGTATGGTGGCGCGCCTGCTGCTGGAGTGGTGACGGGTGTGGGCAAGGTGCATGGGCGCGAGTGCATGGTCATTGCGAATGATGCGACGGTGAAGGCCGGCGCGTTCTTTCCGATGACGTGCAAAAAGATCATCAGAGCGCAGATGATTGCGCAGATGGCGCGAATGCCGTTGATCTATCTGGTGGATTCGGCGGGAGTTTTTCTGCCGCTGCAGGAGGATGTGTTTCCGGATACGGATGATTTCGGGCGGATCTTCAGGAACAACGCGGTGCTGAGCGCCGAGGGCATTCCGCAGATCGCGGCGATCATGGGGTATTGCGTGGCGGGAGGCGGGTATTTGCCGGTGCTGTGCGATACGCTGCTGATGACGGAGGGGAGTGGGTTGTACCTTGCTGGACCTGCGCTGGTGAAGGCGGCGATCGGGCAGGTGGTGACGGATGAGGAGTTGGGCGGCGCGAAGATGCACGCGGGGGTGAGCGGGACGATTGATTTTCGGGAGAAGGATGATGAGTCGTGCCTGCGGCGATTGCGGGAGTTGATGTCGAAGACGGGGGAGGCAACAAGGCAGGAAGGCATCGAGGCATCAAGGCGGCGCGTGCCGCCGGCGTACCGGGATTTGAACTCGGTGTACGACGTGTTCAGCGACAAGCAGGGCGCACAGTACGAGGTTCGGGAGATCATCACGGCGGTGGTGGATTCGCGGGGGGAGCAGGTAGTCGGGCCGGGGGACGGACATGCAGAAACCAAGCTTGCATCGGATTGGGATGAGTACAAGGCCGAGTATGGCCCGAGCATTGTGTGCGGGTATGCGAGGATCGGTGGGCGGGCGTGTGGCATTGTTGCGAATCAGAAGAAACTGACGAAGACAGGCGCGGGCGCGGTGCAACTTCCTGGAGTGATCTATCACGATTCAGCGGACAAGGCGGCGCGGTTCATCATGGACTGCAACCAGCGGAAGATTCCGATTGTGTTTCTGCACGACACGACGGGCTTCATGGTTGGAAAGGAATCCGAGCAGCAGGGGATCATTCGCGCTGGCGCGAAGATGGTGAACGCGATGAGCAACAGCGTGGTGCCGAAGATTGTGGTGATTATGGGTGGCAGTTACGGCGCGGGAAACTATGCGATGTGCGGGCGGGCGTTTGATCCGTTTGTGAGTTATGCATGGCCGAACGCCAAGTGCGCGGTGATGGGTGCAAATCAGGCGACGGGTGTGCTCACGACCATCGAAGAGGCTTCGCGAAAGCGCAAGGGTGAATCGATTGACGAGGAGGCGCACAGAGCCATTTACAGCGCGATTCACGCGGGATACACCGAGCAGGCGGACATTCGCCACGCGGCGGCGCGGGGGTGGGTGGATCGGCTGATTGAGCCGCACAGGACGCGAGATGAGCTTATCGCCGCGCTGGAAATGACGCGGGGGTGGGATTATTCGCGGGGGTTCAGGACCGGGGTTTTGCAGACGTGAATCAACGTTTGGCGGGCGGTAGCAGACTGTGCGATAGCACTGCCCTCCCCCCCGCCCCCTCCCTCTGGAAGGGGGAGATTGGCACAAAAAAAGACCCGCCCCACTCTCCAAGCGGGGCGGATCATCACAGCACGGGAACGTGCAGAGACCAGGTGAAGTTGTCGAGGCAGAGATCAGCGACGACGGCGACGGAGGCTGACGAGGCCGCCGAAGCCGAGGACGGCCGCCGCGCCGGGTGCGGGAATTTCAAACGTGAGCTTGGTGAAGATGGTGTCGCGGAAGGCGTCGAAGGTCGTGGCTTGGAGCGCGAAGAAGTTGGTGCCGCCAACGACGTTGTTGATATAGTAGTTGAGCAGATCGGTATCGCCGATGACGAGGGCGTTGATGGCATCGACCTGAGCGAGTGCCGAGGTACGGGCGGGGCCGACGATGGGTCCGTCGTTGTTGGCGCCGTCGCTGGAGATGTCGATGACTTTGCGGAAGCCGTCGAACATGTTGGTCCCGAATCGCGGGGCCGCGAAGTTGAGGGCGCTTGAGATCGAGGTCTGACCGTCGAACTGACGGGTGGTGGCATCAATCGCATCGGCGAAGGCGTTGCAGGCGGCGATGCTGTCGAGGAGCGTGAAGGGAACGACTTCGGCCTGCTGATTGGCGCCGGACCAGTAGATCAGGTTGACGGCGATTTTGCCGACGCGACCGTTGGTCGTGCCGGTGATCTGGCTCTGGATGCCGGGCGTACGGAACGCGGCCGAATATCCGCCCCGTTGAAGGCCGAACTCAGAGTTGTTGATGCTGCCAGAGACATCGACAACGAGCGACAGCTCGAGATCGACGTTGACATTGGCATGGGAAACGACCGGGACTGCGCAAAGTGCGCAGACCGCGGCCACGTAACGTGGCGAAAGACGCATGGATTTCTCCCTCTCCGGGCTGCGCAAACAGCCCACAAACTACTCCGAACCAACAGAGGTTCGGTTCTCCGAGGGTGAAGCTAGCGTGACTCTAACATCTTGCAAGACAACGACTTAAGAAATGTTTAAAATCACGGATTTGGTACGGCGATAACTATATGACTCCGCGCCGTTACACCTGATAGCGGACGTTGCGGGGGCGTTTCGGCAGGCACGCGGGCACCAGGTTGCGCGAGTTGTACGACCACGAAGCCCGCGTGTTCGGGGACAACTGCAGGTGCGCAGCGTGGGCGATCAAAGCTCTGGGGCAAAGCCGCGGCGCATGGTGTTTTCGCAACTGGCGCGCGGCTCAACAAACTGGAGGAGGTAGTCCTTGCCGCCGGCCTTTGAGCCGACACCCGACATGCCGAAACCGCCGAAGGGCTGGCGTGCGACGAGCGCGCCGGTGATGCCGCGATTGATGTAGAGGTTGCCGACACGGAACTCGCGCTTGGCTTGTTCGAGGTGACGAGGACGACGCGTGAAGACGCCGCCGGTGAGCTTGTAGGGTGAAGCGTTGGCGATGGCGAGGGCCTCGGTGAAGGTTGATGCGTGCATGACCGCAAGCACGGGGCCGAAGATCTCTTCACGCGCGATGGTGTGTGAGGGCTTGACCGCGCTGAAGATGTGCGGGCCGACGTACTTTCTGCCGGTCGATTGTTCGATCGCGGCGGGAACATCGAGCGCGAGTTCGAGCTTGCAACCTTCATGCCTGGCGACGGCAATCATGCCGAGAATCTTGGCCTGTGACTCGGCATCGATGATGGGGCCTATGTCGGTGCCGGGCCGGGCAGAATCGCCAATCACGAGTGCGCGAGTGGCTTCGACGAGTCGGCGGATGACGTTGGTGATCGCGGGCCCGTGCTCGCCTTCAGGATCGACCACGATGAGGCGTGAGCAGGCGGAGCATTTCTGGCCCTGAAATCCGAAGGCCGAGTGACGGACGGCGAGGACCGCTTCGTCAAGATCTGCGCTGGTATCAATAATGAGGGCGTTTTTGCCGCCCATTTCGCAGATGACGCGTTTGATGTGATGAGGGAAATCTGCCGTGGGTGTTGCGGCGGGCGCAGCGAACGGGGATGCGGGCGCGGCGAACGGGGATGCGGGCGCGGCGGCGTGCAGGATATCAAGACCGACATCCCGTGAGCCAGTGAAGGCAATGAGGGCGACGTGAGGATCGCGGACGAGTGCGGCACCGGTGGTCTCGCCGGGGGCGGGACAGAAGTGGAGGATGTTGCGGGTGCTGTCGGGCGGGATGCCTGGCCCACTAAGAACTGATAGCAGTGCCTCCTGAAGGATGTCGCACATGAGCTTGGCGATGCCGGGGGTCTGCTCGGCGGGCTTGACGATCACCGTGTTGCCCATGACCAGTGCGGCGACGGTCATGCCGCAGCAGATGGCGAGTGGAAAGTTCCATGGGCTGATGACAACGGCGACGCCGCGGGGCTGGTACCACTGCTCATCGAGTTCGCCGATGAACTTGCCGAGACGTTCGCGCACGAACATGGGGACAGCAAGGCGTGCGTAGTACTCGCAAAAGTCAATGGCTTCGCAGGTATCGGCATCGGCTTCGCGCCAGGTCTTGCCGGCTTCGCGAATCATGACGGCGCTGAGCTCATCGCGACGAGTTCGCATAACGGCGGCCGCTTTGATGAGGACTGCGCAGCGTTTGAGCGGATCCTGATCGCGCCAGAGAGGGAAAGCGGAGTGCGCCTTTTCGACCATTTTGCGGGCGACAGCGGGCGTGATTGTGTTGGCGACCTGCGGGACTATCGCGGCGGCGAGGGCGGCGGCGAATGCCGTGCGAGTATCGCGCTGCGAAAAGTCTCGCATGGGCTCATTGAAAAACGGACGACCATCACCAACACCTTCGACGGCGGGTGAGAGCTTGTGCTTGTTGGGGTCGGTGCCCGTGGACTTGCCGCCAGCTTCGAGCGCGATGCCGGCGCTAGGCCGAGTTCGCGTGCCGGGGTCGTGCGGGCTTGCGAGCAGGCGGGGAACATCGGCGTTGTCGAGAAAGCCGGCTTTGAGCCAGCTTTCGTTGCTGGTGTTTTCGAGGAGGCGACGGACGAGGTAGGCCATGCCGGGAATCATCTCGCCGACGGGGACGTATTCACGGATGCGGAGGCCCATCTCGGCCGCGGCGTATTTGAGCTGATCGGCCATGCCGTGGAGCATCTGGAGCTCGATGGCGGCCTGGGGCAGGTTGCGTCTGTGCATGCCGGCGAGGGCATAGGCGATAGAGCGTGCGTTGTGCGAGCCGAGCGCGAGCTTGACCCCGCCGGCGGTCGGGGTTTGAGAGCCGGATGATTGTTGAGGTGAAGAACCGGCTCGGAGAGCCGGAATACCGAGCGGACAGGCATCAAGAAAGATGTCGGTCATTCGTTCGAAGCAGGCGTCGGTCTGTCGCTTGGTGGGCCAGACGGGGCAGGGCCAGCCCTGCTGCTCGGCGTTGATGACCTGGTAATCCCAATATGCACCTTTGACGAGTCGAACCGTGACGATGCGCCCGGTGCGAGTCGCCCACTCGCACACGCGGCGGGCATCATCTTCGCCGCTGCGGAGATAAGCCTGCATGGCCAGACCGGCGTGGAAGACGACCTTCTCGCAGCAACGCTGGAAGAGCTCGATGGTGAGGTCTTTGAGCGCGAACTGTTCCATGTCAAAGTTGACAAAGACACCCTTGGAACTCGCGGATTCAAGAATGGGCACGATGCGGCGCATGAGGTCGTTGATGCTGCCGTCGGTATCGATCGGATCGCACCGCGCGCTCAGCGAGCTGATTTTGATCGAGACGTTGGTGCGGGGGATCGGGCCGAGGTGATCGGACTCAAGCCGGGAGTTTGGCTTCCACGATTCGACCGAGGCGGGCAGGTTGTTGATAAGGTCGAGGTATTTGCGCTGATACGCGTCGGCCTCTTCATCGCTGACGCACGCCTCGCCGAGCAGGTCAACGCTGAACGCGATTCCGTCGCTCCAGAGACTTTTCAGATTGCCGAGCGCGCTGGCGGCATCGGTTCCGGCGATGAACTTTGCGGCCATGCCCTCGATCTGCTTGCTGACGGTTCCGACGAAGAGGCCCTTGGCCAGTCCGCCGGCTTTGATGCCGAGCTCGATCGGGGCGGGGACTGTCACACCGGGCTGACCGAGGTAGTCCTTAAGATGCTCGAACTTGTCATCGGTGGTGCGCAACATCGGAAAGGCATCGACAAATCGGAACATCTGCACCTTGAAGTTCGGGTCCTTCATGGACCATTCCATGAGCCAGTCGCTGTAAAACTTTGCCGAGAGCATTCCTGACTTGTGCTTGCGAGCCAGATCAAGCAGGCGGGTACCAAACTCAAGGACCTGGGATTCATCGGTCGAACCCGGGCGGATGGTCGCGGGCTGAACCCCGGCGGGGAATGCCGCATGACCGTTTCCCGCTTGTTGAGTCGCGGGCGCGGGTTGTGATTCGGTGCGTGGCTTGCGAGAGAAGATCGCCATGAAAGCTCCGTTGGGCACAAGACGTGAGGGCTAAGCGAACCGGTGAACGATTGAGCGTGGCCTGAGCGCGGGCCACGGCTGGCCTAGTGTATGGTTTCGCCAGTTACTTTCCGCAACAAGGAGAGCGTTGACCAATAAGGGCAGACATTTAGGCCGCGACGGAGCTTCCGAGGGCAACCAGGCGCGGGGAGCGGTGCGTCATGTGGTGACCGTAGGAACGTTCGATGGGGTTCATCGTGGGCATCAGGCGTTGGTGAGCCGCGCGCGAGCGATGGCCGATCGGGCCGGGCCTGATGTGCGGGTTGCCGCGCTGGTGTTTGATCCGAACCCCATTGAAGTTTTGCGTCCTGGGCAGGCTCCGCCGCGGCTGACGAGCTTTGAGCAGAAACGGGAGTTGCTGGTGCGGGCTGGGGTTGATGATGTGCATCAGCTTGAACCGACCATATCTTTGCTGGGCGAGACGCCTGAGCAGTTCATGGCTGAGATTCTGAAGCGGCACAACATGATCGGGATTGTGGAAGGGCCGGACTTTCACTTCGGGAAGGGACGCGGGGGGACGGCCGAGACGCTGAAGGCACTTGGCTCGAAAATGGGGTTCATGGTCGAGGTCGTTGAACCTATTTCGGTGGTGTTGAACGATCATACGATCGCACCGGCGCGCAGCACAATGGTGCGGTGGCTGCTCAACAACGGCCGAGTGGCCGATGCGGCCCGCGTGATGGGACACCGATACGTGATGGAAGGTGAAGTGGTGCGCGGTGATCGGCGGGGTCGGGCGATCGGTTTTCCTACGGCGAACCTTCGATCGTCGCACATGATTCCGGCCGATGGTGTGTATTCGGGCATCGGGCGCGTTGCGGATGGACGGTCATTCGCCGCAGCGATCAGCATCGGCACCAAACCGACGTTTGGCGAACACGCGCGGGCGGTTGAGGCGGTGCTTTTGACTGAAGGATGGGGAGTCGGTTCGATGTGGCTGCCACTACCGAGCCTTCCGGAGTATGGGTGGAGACTCGCGCTCGAGTTTCATGGGTGGGTGCGCGATCAGGTGAAGTTTGACTCACTGCCACAGTTGCTCGATCAGCTCGGGCGTGATTGTGCCGCGGTGCAGGGTGTCATTGATCCGAACGGGCAAGCACACGCCGCGCTGAGCAGCGGCGGTACGGAGGTGACGAGTTGAAATATGAGTCGAATGCCAGCGCGGCGGAGATCGCCCAGACACTCAAGCGTGCGCGTGCGGCGGTGGTGCTGACCCACGCCAAGCCTGATGGAGATGCGGTCGGCTCGACACTGGCCATTGCGCGTACACTCGCGCTCTGCCGGATCGATGCGGAAGTGTGGTACGTCGGGCCGCAACCGAAGTGGCTTGGAGAGCTTGCAGGATCAACGCCGCGACGCGAGTTTGCGCCGATGCAAGCGAATGAGCCTGTTGATGGTCGCGGTTGGAGCGCACCAACTCCGGACCTTGCGGTGATTGTGGATACCGGCTCGTGGCAGCAGCTCGCCGAGATGCGGTCGTGGCTTGAAGGCAAGGCGAAGCAGACGGTCATCATCGATCACCACTCACACGGTGACCCCGAGATCGCTGCGATGCGACTGGTCAAAGCGGGCGCGGCTTCATGCACCGAGGTTCTTGCGCCCGTTTGCTGTGCCCTCTTGAACAAGGGGAGTGCGGCGACACTGCCGCGAGAAGTGGCCGAACCGCTCTTTCTCGGCCTTGCCACCGATACCGGATGGTTTCGTTTCAACTCCGTCACACCCGGCACGCTGCGCCTCGCGGCCGATTTGATCGAGGCGGGGGTCGATCACACACGGCTCTATCGGCTGATCGAACAGCAGGATTCCATCAGCCGTGTTCGCCTGACCGGGCGTGCGCTGAGTTCGGTTCAACTGCACGACATTGGAAGCGAAAGCGGCAAGCTCGCGGTCTCGCGATTGACGCTGCAAGACTTTGATGAATGCCAGGCTGATCGCAATGAGACTGGCGGGCTTGCCGACATGGTGCTCACCGTGGCCGAGGTTGGTTCGAGCGCGATTCTGACCGAGGCGGATGTTGCACCGGGCGAGCCGCCGCTGACCAAGATCAGCATCCGCAGTAAGCCCGGCCCGGGCTCGCTCGATGTCGGCACGCTGACCAAGAAACTCGGTGGGGGCGGACATTTCCACGCGGCGGGGGCAAAGGTTCGAGTAGATCTTGATGCGGCACAGATCAAACTGTTGGAGTATGCCCGTGAACGATGAACGACGCGGGCAGCAGGGTGGGGCTGGGGGTGGGGCTGGGGGTTGGACGGGTGGTGGGTCGGGCGAGCGTGGACAAGATCCGCGGCGCGATGGCCGACGGAATAGGGGAGGTAAGGACGCAACAGGGGGCGATGCACGCGGCAAGAGCGCACCCATGCGGGTGCGGCCGGGCAAGCGTCCGCCGCTGCGCATCTTTACGACGACGCTGTGGGAATATCCGAGTCAGCATTATGATTCGTTCAAGCCGGGCATGCCGAGTGAGAACGGTGGCGAAGGGACAACCGGTTCGGAGAACCGGCATGCTGGCGTGCAAACGGGCCAGCCAAGTGGGGAGATGCAGGGCGATAAGGACTACGCTGGCGCGACGCCATCGTGGATCATCTGGCAGTTGCTGCAACGCTACACACGCGAGAAGGATCTGGTCGTTGACCCCATGTGCGGCAGCGGAACGACGATTGATGTTGCCAGAGACCTCGGGCGGCGCGGGCTTGGGTATGACCTTGCGCCGCCGCGTGAGGACATAATCCGCGCAGATGCACGCAAGCTTCCGCTGGAAGATGGCAAGGCCGACTTTGTGTTTATCGATCCACCGTACTCGACACACATCGATTACTCGAACGACCCCAAGTGCATCGGCAAGCTCGATGCTTCGCCCGATGCTGATGATGGTGGGCGGGCATACTTTGAAGCGATGCACAAGGTGATCGCCGAGATTCACCGCGTTTTGAAGCCGCGACGGTACATTGGGCTTTATGTGAGCGATTCGTGGCGCAAGCGCCGCGGTGCGCCCGGAGATGGGGGTGGTGTCTTCATGCCCCTTGGGTTCGAGTTGTTCGGCATGATGCAGAAGCAGGGCTTCAAGCCGATCGACATCATCTCGGTGGTTCGATACAACCAGAAGCTTGCGCGTGGCAACTGGCACAAGGTTGCGGAGGAAGGCAACTTTTTTCTGCGTGGGTTTAACTACTTGTTTATTATGAAGAAATAGGAACGAATGCTTGCAAGCGAATGCCGGTCAACTTAACACAATGAAACGTTCTTGTGGTCGAGTTGCATTGAAGTGGATATGGGTTGCGGTGCTCGTCGGTGCGACGGGCACGCTGGCCTGGCTCTGGGTCGCGGCCCAATCCGATCATCCCAAACGGCTTTACCGTAGCACCGACCGCACCTGCTCGTGGGTCGGCTTTGATCAAGCGGCGTTCGTATTTTCTTATGATGGCGGCAAAGATATTCGAACATTCAGATCGCGGAGTTTCGAGCTTCTGGGCGTATTCTGCAACTCCGGCAGTGGGATGGGCGGGTGGCAACATTTCAAGTGCGGCATTCACGGCGGATACGCATCCGCGTGGCTTGGGCTGGCGTGGGCTTCCACGAGTTGGTTTTTGGTCTTTCGCCCGATGGTGCGCCGGCGGCGCGGGCGATGCGTGATATGCGGATACAGCCTCGCGGGTGTTCGCGATGCGAGGTGCCCCGAGTGTGGATCAGTTTGGAAGCAAGCTTCCTGCGCATCTGCCAGCGCGCCTGCCTGTGCATCTGCCAGGGCATCGGGGGCAAGTCCCCTGAGCGTGATCACTCCGCCCGATGCACCGCACTGATCCAACCGCCGCCCATGACCGCGTCGCACGCGTCGTACAGCACGACGGCCTGCCCCGGCGCGACGGCCTGTTGCGGCTCATCGAAGAGCACCTCGAACGTGCCATTTCGACCCGAAGGGGTAACCAGTGTGATGGGCCTGCGGCCATTCTCGGTCACCACCCGCACACGCGCCCGCGTCGGCGATGAGTTGTACCGATACTTCGCCCAGCACTCACGCCACTCGCCCTCGCGCGGGCTATCCATGAGCCAGTTGGCCTCGCCGGCCTCGCACCCGCGGGCCATCAGCATTTCGCGCGGGCCAACGGTTACCGTGTTCGTGGCCGCATCTTTGTTCAACACAAACAGCGGGACATCGGCCGTCACACCGCCGATGCCCAGCCCCTTACGCTGCCCGATGGTGAACCTGTGCTGCCCGCTGTGCGCGCCGAGCGTCTGTCCGTGGGTATCGACAATCGTGCCCGCGTACGCGAGTTCGGGTCGTCGTCGCTCCACCAATCCCGCGTAGTCGTTGTCGGGCACGAAACAGATTTCCTGAGAGTCGGGCTTGTCAAACGTTGGCAGACCAAACTCGCGCGCCATCTCACGCACCCGCGCCTTCTCAAACCCACCAATCGGCAGCAGCATCTGGCCGAGCTGCGGTCGCGGCACACCAAACAAGACGTAACTCTGATCTTTGCTGTGATCAAGTCCGCGCAACATGCGCGGTGAACCGGACGACCGCTCAACCCGCGCGTAGTGCCCGCTCGCCACAAACTCCGCACCGATCTGCTCGGCATATTCATGCAGCTTGCCGAACTTCAGCCAATCGTTGCACCGCACACAGGGGTTGGGCGTGCGTCCGTTGGCGTACTCATCCACGAAGTAATCGATGATGCGCCCGAAATCCTTCTTGAAGTTGCAGACGTAAAAAGGGACACCGAGTTCCGCCGCGACCAGCCGCGCATCGGCGGCATCGTTGATCGAGCAGCACCCCTGATGCCCGATCTTCACGCGACTCGGGCTGCACGCGATCTTCGCCTCGTCATACTCGATGATTGCGTCAAGCTCTTCACCCGGCGAGCCCAGCCGCATGAAGCACCCGACCACCTCGTACCCTTCTCGCACCAACAGCGCCGCGGCGACGGATGAATCCACCCCGCCAGACATGGCGACCAGAACTTTGGGCTTGGAGAAAGGCATGAAACGAATGGTAGCTCGGTGATTCGCACGGCTGATTTCGCGCAGAACACCGGGTGCCTGGAGATTATGCAGACTTTACACAGGCGAACCGACTTCGAGTATGAATCCGAATCACCTCCGCGGCCTCTGTGTGTTCTGCGAACTTTGTGTTCACTGCCAGATTACGCGTGCATCGCTACCGCGGCCTCGACCGCCGCACGGAACATCATCGCGCCCGGTGCCTCGCCTGTTTGTGCGGATATATCGAGCCGCGTCCAGAACGGATGGTTGGTCCACTCCAGGTATCGCTCCGGGTGCGGCATCAACCCGAAGATTCGTCCGCTCACATCGCAAATCCCGGCAATATCAGCGACCGAACCGTTGGGGTTGTCATCGCTCGCGTAGGTGAGCGCTATCTGGCCATGGGCGCGAAGCGATTCGAGCACCTCGCCGCGGCCGGGGGGGGGGGCGGGGGCCGGCCGGGGGGGGGGGCGGCGGGGCGGCGGGGGGGGGCCGGGGGGCGGGGCGGGCACAGGCGCGAGAAGGGGGGGGGGCGGCGGCGC
>JBBSBC010000117.1:0-11696 GCA_038251595.1 Phycisphaerales bacterium
CCAGGTTCGCGTTCACTTCGCGCGTCAACCCCTTCGACATTCCCGGCGCGGCCGGCTCGAAGACCAGTTCCTCATCCACCGCGCCCGTTCCGGGCGTGGTCGCGGGCGGCGCATCGGGGTCCTTAATCACTTCCAGCGGCTTGCCACTCCCACCCGTCGCCGAGGTGATCTGCGGCGTCGTTCGCTGCGGCTTTTCGCCCACAGCCCGCTGATACTGCTCGGCCGTCACAAACAACCGTTCACCCGTGACTGTGTGCTCTACCAGCCACAACTCCACACCGCGGCGCACCAGGCCTTGCACGAGCATCTCATCCTGCCCGTTCCGCCGCGCCGAATCCACAACCTCGCTCAGCAGCGGACCGAGAAACTTCTCGCGCTCCGCATCGGGCATCGCCTGCACACCAAAGATCGGGTCGCCGATGATCGGCAGCGCATCGCCGAGCGTCGCCGGCTCATTGGTCACGATCTCGCGGCATGCAAGGGCGATAATCGCCCCCGCCGAATAGGCATTGGGGTTGATCCACGCCACGGTGTTGCTCACCGGGCACGACTTGATCGCATTGCAGATCTTCAAGCAGGCTTGCAGATCACCGCCGGGCGTATCGATGTCAAAGACAATCGCATCCGCGCCATCCGCGACCGCCCGCTTGATCCGCCGGTCAATCCCGAAGGCCGTCCACTTGTCGATCTCATCACGGATGGTGATGACCGCGATGTTTTTCGCCGCACGACCGGCGGGAACCGACTGCGCGCGTGCAAACCCGCACACCACCACCAGCGCGATCAGCACAATCGCGGCACGAATCATCGAAAGCAACTTGAGATCAGGCATGTTCCTCAACTATAAGTGCGTTCCCGACCCCAAACCTTCCATCTCCCGCCAAACTAGAACTCTTCCTGCTCCACACTCCAGCTCATCTGGGCCTGGCCCGCCGCATCGACCTTTGAACAGTCGATGTGCAGCGCAAAGAACCCCGGACGCGATGTGGGCACACCCGGGTCGTACGACTTCTCACCCTTGCGGATCATGGGCCAGATGATCCGCCGATCGGTTTCTGGGAGCGGCAGCCCATCGATTTCATGCGGATGGAACCATTCAAGCGCGCCTTCATTGATCTGGGTCCACGTCACCTCGACCGGGCCGAGCACGCGGTAATAGAACATCAACCAGTGACCCTTCCCCTCGTAAGCCTGCTCGCTGATCAGCCCGCCCAGGTGCAATCGCTCGATCGGGACATGAATCCCCGCCTCTTCGAGGATCTCACGCTGCGCACACCGAGCCGGCGATTCACCCGTCACCATATCCAGCTTGCCCCCGATCGGCGAACAGAGACCCCGATTAGGCTCGCGCAACCGACGCAAAAGTAGGATTCGACCCTCCGCGTCGCGAAGGTCACAAAGACAGGCAAGCTTGTACGGCAAGGGCGGCAAGGGGGAAGGATTCATGCGGCCAGAGGGTAGAGCCCAAACCCGACCGACCGTTGCTCACGCCGATGAGCATCCCCGCCCGATGTTTGGGGCGATGCCTATGACTACCACGAAGTTCGTTGCCGGAGCCGTCAGTGTGCCTGTTGACGAGGTTGAAAGGCTGGGGTTATCCACCGTGTATCCACACCCCAAACCCCCAATTCAGGGAAGCACCGATGGACTCGACCTCACAGGTCGGCATGTCTATCTGATCGGGATTGGTGGTTGCGGAATGTCGGGACTGGCCCGGATGCTTCGCACCCGTGGGGCTTTGGTTGATGGTTCGGACTCCGCACCTTCGAGCTATACCGATTCGCTGAAGTCTGAGGGGATCGTGGTTGGGTTTGATCAATCCCGCAAGTGGCTGCCGGATGATTGCGACCTGGTCATCGCATCCGCAGCGATCAAGCCGGATCATCCCCAGTTGCTCGAGGCTGAGCGGCGCGGTGTGGCCGTGATGAACTATGCCGAGGCCCTGGGGCGGGCGATGGTTGGTTGCTCGGGTATCTGCGTGGCGGGCACGCACGGCAAGAGCACGACGACCGCGATGCTCGGGCTGGCCCTTGCCGATGCGGGGCTTGAACCGAACGTGATTGTCGGTGCGACGTGCCCGCAGATGGGCGGCGGGTTCCGGCTTGGGGCGAAGACCATCCCGCTCGGTTCGATGCGCGGTCAGCCGGGGTTGCTGGTGGTCGAGGCGTGCGAGTTCAACCGGAGCTTTCACAACTACCGCCCCCGAATCGCGGCCATCACCTCGGTCGAAGCCGATCACCTCGATGTTTATGGATCGCTTGAAGCGGTGATCGAGTCGTTCCACCACTTTGCCAGGCTGCTACCCCCCGCCAGCGAGGGTGGGCTGTTGATCATCGCGGACAAGGACAGCCACCGGCGCGAAGTGACGGCGGGGCTCGAGTGCGCTGTGCAGACCATCGGGTGGTCGCCGAGCTGCGATTGGAGTGTGCAGTACGAGCCGCTGACACGCCGCACCGGATTGGTTCGCAAAGGACTTGGCCTTATCGCGGCGTGGGTCACGAGTCTTCCGGGCGAGCACAACGCGATGAACAGCGCGACCGCGGCCGCGCTCGCCATCAGCGCGGGGGCCGATGCCGATGCGGTGGCGCGATCACTGGCCCAGTTCAAGGGAATCGAACGACGGATGCAGTTTCTAGGTGAGAAACGACTGCCGGGCAAATCGATGGGTGTGCGGGTCTACGACGATTATGGGCACCATCCAACCGAAGTGGCCGCGACGCTCACAGCGCTCAGGGAGTTTGAGCGTCCGCAGGATCGGGGCGGAAGGTTGCTCTGCGTCTTCCAGCCGCACCAGCATTCACGCACACGGTTTCTGCTGGAAGAGTTTGCCAGCGCGTTCAGCGCGGCGGATGTGGTGATCGTGCCGCACATCTACTTCGTGCGCGACTCGATCGAAGAGCGAACGAAGGTGACGGCGAGCGATCTGGTGGATCGCCTGCGGCATCGCGGCGTGCAGGCCATGCACCTGTACCCGTTCGAGGCCATCATCGAGCACTTGGAGGTTCTTGGCCGACCGGGAGATCTTCTGGTGGTGATGGGCGCTGGGCCGGTCGATCAGGTGGCGAAGGGGTATCTGGCGGCTGGCAACAAGGCTTGAGCGGCGGGCTTGATTGGAAGTGACTTTGGTCGGAACAATGTTTGCAGGGATGCGCACATGAAACCGGTGGTCGAGATGATTCGGGTTGTTGAGGACCGGACGATGACCTCGGAAGAACTCATGATCGAGAAGGATGCACCGATTCCGACCTGGTTCGGGATCGGTGGACGCGCCGATCGGCTGGCGCGCCCCACAAGCGCCGAGCAGCTTCGCGAGTGCGTGCGGCGTGCCGAGGGCAAACTGCGGGTGCTAGGCGATGGCGCAAACCTGCTGGTGGATGATGATGGGACCGACGGTCTGATCGTGAGTCTGAGCGGCAAGACCTTTACCGGCGTTCATCAGGAGAAGGCGAGCGGGCGGGTGGTGGCGGGCGCGGGCACGAATCTTCCGAAGCTGATTACCGACACTGTGCGCCAGGGATTGGCGGGTCTTGAAGGGCTCGGGGGCATCCCCGCGACCATCGGGGGCGCGGTCATCATGAACGCGGGTGGCGCGTTCGGGCAGATCAGCGAGAGCGTGGCGATTGTTCATGCGATTGATCGCGACGCGAACGGTGTTGTGCTTGGACGCGATGAGATCGATTTTTCGTATCGCCACTCGGGGCTTAGAGACCTGATCATCACCTCCGTGGAGTTTGATCTTCGCGAGGAGGACCCCGCCGCGCTCCGGGCGCGGCTGAAAGAGGTCATGGAGTACAAGAAGGGTTCGCAGCCCATGGCCGATCAGAGCGCGGGTTGCGTGTGGAAGAACCCGACCCTGACCGCCGACACGGCCGACATTGGCGCGGCCGGCGACCGTGTGAGCGCGGGGATGCTGATCGACCGAACGGGGTGCAAAGGTCTCAGCGTTGGCGGGGCCAGCGTAAGCCCGCGCCATGCAAACTTCGTGGTGACCCAGATCGGCGCGAAGGCTCGCGATGTGATCGAACTCATGGAGCAGACCAAACTTCGGGTGATGGAGAAGTTTGGTGTGATGTTGGAACCCGAGGTCGTGGTGTGGAGAAGGCATTAGGCACGAGGCAGCAGGCGGAACTTATGGCAAAGCTCACGGTGCTCGTGCTTGGTGGTGGCCCGGATTCGGAGCGCGAAGTCTCGCTCCGAAGCGCGATGTGCATTGCCGATGCGCTCGACGCCACCGATCGCTACCGCGCCGAACGATCGACCATCGATCGGCTGAGCATTGATGAGTTGAAGTCGTTGCCCGGTCAGGTGATCTTTCCTGCGCTGCACGGCGGCTGGGGCGAGGGCGGTCCATTGCAGGATTTGCTTGAGTTTGACGGGCGAGCGTTTGTTGGCAGCGCCTCGGGCGCGGCACGCTGGGCCATGGATAAGGTGGCCACGAAGTTCGCCGCCCAGAAGCTCGGCGTTTTGACGCCGCGTGTTCATGTGATGGATCTGCGTGACATCGTCTGCCCCTTGCCCTTTCCGGTCGTGATCAAGCCGATCCACGAAGGATCGACGGTGGGGCTGTTTGTCTGCCGCGATCTCGGGGAGTGGGCGGTGGCACGACGAACGATCGAAGATGCTGAGCATATGGGAGAGAAGCGCCACTTCATGATCGAGCCGTGCATCATGGGCAGGGGTGGTGCGAAGGCCCGCGAACTGACGGTGGGCGTGCTGGATGGGCAACCGCTGCCGGTCATCGAGATCAAACCAGCCGAAGGGCTGTACGACTATGAAGCGAAGTACACGCGCGAAGACACGCAGTACCTGATCAACCCTCCACTGCCGACCGGGGTCGATGCCCTCATCAAGAAACAGACCGCAGACCTGGCCGCGGAAATGGATGTGCGGCACGTGGCCCGCGCTGACTTCATGCTTGATGGCGAGGGTTTGGCCTGGTTTCTTGAGATCAACACCCTGCCGGGATTCACGGATCACTCGCTGGTGCCCAAGGCGGCGAAGAGTACCGGGCTTGAAATGCCCGAGTTGTGCAGCAGGCTGGTCGAGATGGCGCTTCGTGATGGCGGGCTACGGTAAAGCATCCTCATTTCCCGCCCCGTGCGGAGTGAACAATCAACCATGGATGGTGAATGATGTCGCGGAAGAACAACGAAAAGAAACAACGCTTTACTTGGCTGCGTGCGGCCTTTGCTGATCGAGCCAAGGTGTTGCACACACTCACATCAATCGTTACCGCGGCGATCGTCGTCACCGTCATCGCCACGATGGTGATCGGCCGAGGCCCACTGCTCGCGCGGGCTTCGGAACTGCGTGGTTCAAAGTTCAGCGTCGCGTTCGACTGGCCCCCGCTCGCGGGCAAATCGACGAGTCGTTCGGCACGAACCGATCAGGAAGCGGCGACGTGGTTGAACCGTGAACAACGGGCCGATCTCGAGAACCTGGCCCTCAAGCTCCTCAATGGCGATCCGTTCGACGGGACATCGCTCGAACGCACCCGCAACGCGCTGCGCGAGACGGGTTGGTTTGCCGATGGTCCGTGGCTCAAGCGGCACGAGAACGGCGTGGTCGTCATCAGCGGCAAGTGGCGGGTGCCTGTCGCGGCGGTGCGCACGGGCGAGACCGATCGACTGGTTGCCTCTCAAGGCGAGATGCTGGTGGCTGAGTATCCGCGCGGCCGCTCGGGCATGAAGGTTGTCGTGGGGGGGGGCGCGCCGCCCGCCGCACTCGGTGAAAAGTGGCCGGGCGGGTCAGCCCAGGCGGGTATCGAGCTTTTGAACTTTCTTCGTCCGGTCCCCGGCTATGACCAGGTGATGGCTGTTGATGTCTCCGACTTTGCGGAAGATAAGAAGCTCAGCATCCTGACGACCACCGGCGGCAGGGTTCTCTGGGGTGGCAGCCTTGATCAGTTTCACCCGGGGCAGGCTTCATCGAGTGCCAAACGCGAACGGCTTGCCATGGTCTATCAGCGGTTTGGACAACTCGATGCGGGGCGTACGGTTGTGGATGTCCGTCCGGAAGATGGGGTGTATCTTCAAGATGACGGTTACATCGCCCGGAACACCACGGTCCACAAGTGACGCCCGACCCTTCGCCACCCCAACCTTCTTCATCCCCCCCACCACCGCCCGAGCCCTCGTCGGTGGTCACCCCCGTTTCCTTCGGGCCGACATCGCCCGATGCGAGATCCGGGCGCGTTGTCTATTTCGATGTGCCCGCGCTCAGTGATGCGCCCATCCACTCACCTGGCAACATCTCGATCACCGATCCACTTGATGGGTCAGTGACCGACGTTGCGAACACGACTCTGGCCGCGCCCGCGGGAAGCGAGACTCAACCTTCTATTCAAGGTGGTCGTTCCTCAAACCGTGACGACCCTTGGGCACACCGGCGGGGCGAGCCCAGACTCTTTGCGTTCTTCTGGACGTTTTATGTGCTTCTCTCGGTTGCCGGTAGCGTGACCTGGCTTGCCCGGTCAAGCGTCGTCACCGTCGGTGCCTATGGCCCCGCGGCACGCATCATGCTGGTTGTGGTGGCCGTTGGGATGGTCGTGTTGTGGCCTATGGCGAGGCTCAGCCAGGCCTCGCCAGAGCGCAACTCGCTGTTGCCAATGCTTGCCGATCTGATCGTGGTGCAACTGCCTGTTCAAATTGTTGTCTGGCCACTTTACGTGCTGGCCAACTGGCCGCGCGACATCATTCATGCGGTCGCGGCGATCATGGGTGTGTGGGGTGTGCTGGCCGGGGGTGTGATCGCTCTAGCCCTGGGCGGGCGTCCAGTCACATTGGTCCGTGACCCACGCCTCGGCGGACGTGTGGGGTGGATGGTCCTCGTGCTTGTCCTGCTGCTTTCGGCACCCTTGGTGGAAGCGGTGATGTTCGCTCGCGGGGCCGAGCCTCCCAAGTGGCTGACCATGATTTCTCCGATTACGGCGATTCCGGCCTTGACCGGTCGGGGCCTGATCGGGCCTGGAGCCCCCGTTTCGCAAATACAATGGGATGCGATCTTCACCACGTTGAGTGTGGGGGTCTTTGCATGGGCTTTGGCCGCTTTACGAAATGGGCTGGCAAGAACATCAGTCGCGGCCTAGATTCATCGGTACTCTCGCGGTTAGGATATAGGGGTCGCAGGCAAGCGGGGCGGGGTATGCGTGCGTGGAACATGGTCGAGTGGCGACCTTGGTGGCTTCGGTCAAATGGGCCAAGTCCGGATTATCTCATCGGTGTATGACCGATCTCGGAGACTTCGCGATGGAACTGGTGACCCAACTTGAGAAGGACAACCTGGCGGCAAAGCTCGCCGCGTTGACCGCCAATCGCCCGGTGATCTCCAGGCGGATTGCTGAGGCGCGCGAGCTCGGCGACCTGAAGGAAAATGGCGATTATCACGCCGCGCGCGAGGATCAGGGGATGCAGGAGGCCGAGATTGAACGGCTGGCAAGGCGACTGGCGGAGTGCCAGGTGGTTGGTGAGAGCCACAAGTCCACCGGCGTGGTCTTCATGGGCGCTGTGGTGAAGATCAAAGAAGAGGGAAGCGATGAGGTGGAGTTGGTGAAGCTGGTGGGTGAAGCAAGCGGCGAGGCGATGGGCGAATACTTCGAGGCGACGGTTTCAAGCCCGTTCGGTGAGGCCCTGATGAAGGCTCGGGTGGGAGAGACGATCGCGGTGCGCGGGCCGCGGGGAATGAAGCGGTTTGAGATTGTGGAGATTGTCTGAACGTTTGATTGCGGGACTCGGGCAATGTCAGCGCTAAAGCATCTGTGCTCCTTTGCTTGGATTCACAAACAACTCGAACCGAGTGCGCCCCCACACCTGCCAGTTCTGGACGGTACATGTTCGCTGGTTGGGGGCGTGGTTTATCGGGCTTACAGGGTTGATAGAAACCGCGTCCACGACGTGATTCTGGTGGAGTCTGCTCGACCCAGCCGACTAGACTTGCATCGCAAGGTTGTCGGGTTCATCAGTGCCAACTGATCTATACAACCTGTCAATGCTCGCAGAGATCGCCAACGGATTCTCACAGCATGTTCGGGAACGAAATGGAGATGGTCATGGGCCTGAGCTTCGCACTCGATGAACTCCAATCAACCGGCTGGTCGGGGCTCGACAGTTCCGGATGTTCCTACGACACCGATGGTCGCGCCTATCCGAGCGTGCCGCGCGTCTTCACGGAGTTCGCCGCGTCGGGCTTTGAGTTGAAGATCACCCAAGTGCCCGAGTTCAACTGCTTCAGGGCGGAGTGGTGCGAAGCGGGCGCGAAGGAAACGCAAAGCGTCGTCGGGCACAGCGAAGCCGAAGCGGCCGTGTACGCCCTGTCGCAGCTTCGCCGCAGCCTTGCCAGCGTTTAACCAGTCTGCTTGTGCGTGATCAGACTTCACAGAGCAGTGGAGAGATCCACTCAGGTCGCCTATTTTTGTAACTCGGCAGACGGCCCCATCGTCTAGCCTGGTCTAGGACGCTAGGTTCTCATCCTAGAAACTGGGGTTCGAATCCCCATGGGGTCACTTTCGCAAACGGCACCGTCCAGCACGGTGCCGTATTGCTTTGCAAACTCGCGAACTACGCGACGTTGCCAAGATTCGATTGCCGCTCGGTGCGGGCCAGTTCGGCTGCATGCTGCGCCACTTTGACGCGCGTACCTCCGCCAACAGCGCGTACAGAAGACCGCCGACCGCGCTGTGGCACGCGGGGCAGACCTTGAGCTCATCGAGATTCTCGACGCGATCGGGGATCGGCGCGGCGCGGCGATGGCCCGCGTGGCCCTTGCGTGCCCCGGGCCTGCCGGGCCGCTTGCTCTTGTTCACACCTTTGGCGTACGGCGGGATCGCGCCCGAGGGCGTGTGCGGGCCGGCGCGTGGGATGTTCCCGACCAGATGCCGCGCCTGCTCGGCGATGTGCCTGTTGGCCGCGAGCATGACGGTCAGCGCCGCATCCTCGCCCAGAGCCAACGCCTGCCGCGCCAACGCTTCGGTCAAGACGCCGCGCAGCGCCGCGTCCACGATCGCTCGAATCTCGGCTTGTTGACCGGCGTCCTTGCCCACGCCACAGTTGTACCCGCCTCACCCCGTTCACGCCACTCGGTCAATGTTTGGTTGCAGGCGGCTGAAGAGATACTGAATCCCCCCTGACGCGAAATGCGAGAACGTGCAAGTGGATTGCAGGTACTTCCGGACATCCCACTTTGGAAACCAGGTTCACTTATGCACAATGCTTGTTCGGCAAAAGGCTTTGGATCGTTCAAATATGCTGGTATTTCTGGGGGACCCGGGGTGACCCTGACCCAGTTCGTTGGGAATGACTACTTGGGAAGGAACCAGGCCATGCAGCGTCTGCATAGTGTGCATTTGTCGTTTATACAAACCATCGCGAGCGTTCTCGCCAGCGTGCTGCTGGGGCTTGGTGCTGTTCGCAGCGCAAGCGCCCAGCCCGCGAACGACTCCTGTTTATTTGCTCTTCCATCGGCGTGAACGAGGAACGGCTGGTGACTCCGGCGGGGGCAACCATCGACGGATCCTCGTCCTGCGACACCATCGAAGATATCTGCTGTTTCGCCGGAGGCGGCGACGTGTGGTACTGCGTTAATCCCTGCTGCCCGTGCCCCATCACCGTCGCCGCGTGCAGCCCGACGGGAGTTACTGTGTCTGTCCACACCGATTGTCCAGGCACAGCCGCCAACCAAGTCGCGTGCAATATGAGCGGGCCCGGAGGCCCATGTCCGCCGGGTTCGTGGCTGACATTTATGCCGACCCCGGGCCAGCCGTACTACATCCGCCTCGCGTGGTGCGGTGGCTCGTGCACGCCGAACCCGTTCTTCGTGCTCCTCACGCAGCCCAACTGCGTGCCGTCGAACAACGCCTGCGCCGCGGCAATCCCGCTCACCGCTCCGATCGCCAACCAACCTTTCTCGACCTGCGGCGCCACGACCGACGGCCCCACGGACTGCCCGGGGTGTAATGACATCTGGTACACATTCGTGCCGCCGACGGGCGTCTGCGGCAATGTCATCGTGAGTGCGAGCGAGGTCTGCAACTTCCAGCCATCAATCGGGATCTACTGCGACGGCTGCCCTGGGGTCGGTCTGATGACGTGCAGCCGCGACACGGTTTACAATCCGAACTGCCCAACCCTATCGGGGTTTGCATCGGTGCGGTTTTACGCCGAAGGGGGCCGATCATTCCGGATCCGGCTCGGCGGGGCCGCGAACAATACCGGCAGTGGACCGATAAATCTCACGTTTACTCCGGCCGCGATGCCCAACGATCTCTGTTCCGGTGCCATACCAATCGTCCCCGGGCGGGACGTCTTCGGAGCCACATGGTGCGCCACCGCCTCGGACCCGGGTGTGTGCTTTCCGGGCAATCTGGATGTGTGGTATGTTTTTTCTCCGGCCTGTCCGGGAAACTACACCATCAACCTCTGCGAGCCGGGGCTGTGTGGGCCGGCCTATGACACGGTACTCAGCGTGTACAACGGTTGCCCCGCCTCTGGCGGCGTCGAGCTCGCGTGCAACGACAACTTCTGTGGGCTCCAGTCCCTTGTGTCGTTTACCGCCGTCGCGTGCCAGTCGTGCTACATCCGTGTCGCGGGAGCGGGCACGGCCAGGGGCGACCGCGTGCTGACCGCTCACGCTGCGGGCGTTCAACGACGACCCGGCCGCGCCGTGCTTCCCGGGCGGCGGTCCGGTGCCGGGGTGCCTCGGACCGGTGCAGTCGTTCCTTCAGTTTGTCGCCATCGCGAACACCAACTACTTCATCCGTGTCGGCTCGCCGATCAACGGCAACTACGTGTGCGGACGGCTCAACAATGTTGGGCCTAATCCAGGCGGGGGAACGTGCCCGCAACAGATACCGCCCACCGGGGTCTGGATGACACGGGCGTTCCAGGTCGTGGGGCCCTCGAACAACACGGCCTGGGCCTGGTGCCTGAGCAAGCCGTGCTGCATGAGTGTTCAGAACCTGAACGTTCCCGGTGTGCCTGTGAACTCCAACACGACTGTGAGCCGGAATCAGCTTGCCGCGAGCTTTGCGGCGAGCATTCAGGCCAGGTGCCCCTTGCCGGGTGTTCCAAGCAACGGGCACGTCGTGGCGCGGGAATGGACGTCAACCAGGTTCCCCGGCGTGTTCTATGTCCAGGTACGTTGCCCCGCGACCATACCGGCATCGCAGATCGTGTTGAGCGTCGGCCCCGCGGGCGCGCCGTGCGATTCGCAGTGCATCGTCCCGGGAGCGGGGCTGAACACGTCGGGCGTTCCGTGCTCTTTCAATCCACCGATCGAGGAGTTCCCGCTCTCGGGCACAGACTGCAACGGCAATGGCGAGGACGACCTCATCGATGTCATCTCCGGCGCGAGCGCTGACTATAACGAAGACGGCACCCCGGACGAGTGCCAGACGATCTGCCGCGCCGACTTCAACAACTCCGGCGCGCTTAGCGTGCAGGACATCTTCGACTTCCTCGCCGGATATTTTTCACACGACCCGCGTGCCGACTTCAACACGTCCGGCGCGATCTCTGTCCAGGACATCTTCGACTTCCTCGCGGCGTACTTTGCCGGCTGCGCGTAGACACCCGAACCCGACAACTCGATCACTGAAGCGGCACGGTTCCCCAACCGTGCCGCTTTGTCGTTTGGGCAAGCGAGATTCACACCGCTACGTTCACCCAATCAACCCGAACTCCTGTGGTGGAGGTCGCGGTGCC
>JBBSBC010000118.1:0-11491 GCA_038251595.1 Phycisphaerales bacterium
CAGCGATCAGGCCGCGGTGCGAACTTGAAATGGGGTTTCGGAACTGAGTTGAAATAGTTGGGGTTGAATGGGTCGGACTGGAAACGGGTACGCGGAGCGTGGACCAGTCGGATGCAACGGGAAGCCGAACGCGAACCGCCACCAGTTGAGAAGAGAGGTTCGAGAGTGCCGAGCCTTGCTCTGCGAGCGATCGCTCGGCCGAGAGGATGCGAGCGATGCGGATGGCGAGGCTAGACAGATCGAGACGATCTCGAACGACGAGCTGGGGCGTTGATGAGGCCGCGGGAGAAGGTCGCCTTGCTCGCGAGTTGGCGGGTGAATGGAGGCGACCGTCGGGTCCGGGGTGGTAGGAATCTGTGAAATCGCCGCCTGGACCGAGAACGACGAGGGCATCGGCAAGTTGAGGGTTTGGTCGGGCATTGGAGAGGGTGCGGGTGAGTGCAGAATCGTTCCGTCCGTGGATCGAGGGCATGGGGTGCTCCCAGTTGGGCCAGTTTGGCCCGCTCGTGGGGAAGTTCGTCGCATCAAGGCTTTGGGCTGACTGCTTGGACTGTTGCTTGAGCAACTGATGCGAGCGAGAATGCCGTTTCCCCTTTGGTCTGGTACGCGGGGTTGTTCGGTGCAGGCGAACGTGTTAGAGACGAACCTGTTGGGTACGGGCAGGCACCGAAATCCGCGTAGGACTCGCTCAAAAGCTGGTGGCTGTCGAGAGGGGTTGGGTTCCACCCATTGATGTTTGGTCCTGTCGATCCGCGACAGGTTGGGCCTACTGAGGTCAGAGATGTTGATCGGCCGAGTTCTCATAAAGACCACACAAACCATGGCGATGCGTGTTTGGTAGAAGATAGCCGATCATCGGCCACACAGCAAGCTGTTTGGTCAATATTTTGTGGCTTTTGATCGGGTCATGCCCCAACATACGCCCTACCAAAGGGTTATGTTTGGTTTAATTTTCGGGAATTTTAGGGCTTACGGGCCACGAGCGAGCCACGTCGTTCCAATCGCCGGCGGATTTCGAGGATCGTGATGTCGGCGCGGAGCGCCGAGGGCTCGATGGTGATGATGCGGGCGAGGTCGTCGAGTGATCGGGGTTCATCGAGCGCGGCGAGGATGGCGGATTGAGAGGGGGAGAGGGTTGCATCGCGCGGTGATGGGCGGGGTGATGGGTGTGGTGAGAGCGGAGTGGGCGGAAAGAGCGTGGGTGTACCGCTTGAGGGTGAACTGGTCACGTCGCTGGCGTGCTCGGTCAATGGACGTTCGGATTCGGTGCGAGAGAAGCGGGCTTCGTGTGTGCCGCCATGCAGGTGTCGAGCGGGTGATTCGAGAGCGGAGAGGATGTCGTCTGGATGGGTGACCATGGCCGCGCCGCCTGATTTGAGGAGATCGAGTGAGCCGAAGCTGGCGGCTGAATCGACGCGAGCGGGAAGGGCGAAGACTTCGCGGCCATGCTCTTCGACGGCGACGCGCGCGGTGATGAGTGCTCCGGAGCGGCGGCCAGCTTCGATGACGAGGACACCGAGGGACAGGCCGGAGATGATGCGGTTGCGCGCGGGGAAGTTTTCGGCGGTGGGTGGGGTGTTGAGGGGGAGTTCGGAGATGATGGCTCCGCGTGGGTGGCCATCGGGAAGGCCGGCGATGGTGTCGAAGAGATCTTGATTGTCGGGCGGGTAGCAGTGTGAGAGGCCACATCCGAGGACGACGAGGGTGCGGCCATTGACGCGCAGGGCGGCGCGATGGGCGGCGGTATCGATGCCGCGTGCGCCGCCGGAGACGATGGTGAGGCCGGATTGGGCCAGACCGAGTGCGAAGCGATCAGCCTGTTCGGTGCCGTAGAGCGTACATGAACGGGAGCCGACGAGGGCGATGGTGTATTGGTCGAGGGTGGCGTGGTCGATGTGGCCGCGAATGTAGAGGAGAGGGGGGGCATCGGGGATCTGGCGGAGAAGTGGGGGATAGTCGGGCTCGGTGATCCCGAGGAGGCGTACGCCGAGTTGGGAGGCGAGCTTGAGTTCGGAATCGGCGAGCCGGTCTGAATCGGCAAGGCCGCGAACGATGGCGCGAGCACGTTCATCCCCGATGCCCTTGACGGATCGGAGGGTGTGTTCGTTGGCCTGGATAACGGCGGATGGGGAGCCGAGTGAATGGATGAGTCTCGCGATGAGGATTGGTCCGAGCCCGGGGGTGAGGGTGAGGCGGAGGAGGTCGCGGGTGGTTGGGCTTGCAAGGGACATGGGCATTGAGGATAGCGAAATGGGTGCTGTAGGTATAGGGAAGATTCGGGTGAGGGTGGTGGTTTGGAGGTGGCGCCCATGGGTGGGATTGTGGACCGGTTGACAACCTGTGTGCTCGGGAACGAGAGCCGGGCTCAGCGGTGCCGAAGCACCGTTGAGATGGGAAAGGGAAGGTCGAGGAGAGGGCCATGAGCCTGACTCGCGTGCAGCTCAGCGGCGAGTGGGAACGTGAGAGGGATGAGTGTCGGCCCCGCCGACTTTTTTGGAATCGGAGCGACGACTCGTGCGGATGTGAGGTAGGCTCCGGGCATGAATCAGCACGAGATTGACATGCTGGCGTTGGATGCGGCGTACGAGCAGGCGTTGAAGTCGGCGCGTGAGGGGGGAATACCGATCGGCTCGGCACTGGTGACGGCGGGGGGTGTGGTGGTGGCGATCGGGCACAACCGTCGCGTTCAGGATGGGGACTCGACCGCGCACGCAGAGACGGTGTGTATAAGGAATGCGGGTCGGCGTCGCGATTGGCACACGCTGACGCTGGCTTCGACGCTCAGCCCTTGTGCGATGTGTACGGGAACTTCGATCCTTCACAAGGTGCCGCGGGTGGTGATTGGTGAGAACCAGAACTTTGTGGGTCGGGAGGATTGGTTTGCGGCGGAGGGTGTGGAGGTGAAGAACCTGTTAGACGCGAGGTGCATTGCACTGATGCGGGAGTTTATTCGATCAAGGCCGGACCTTTGGAATGAGGATATTGGGATCGTCAAAGGGTGATCCGGACGAGTGGTGTTCGAGCGCGCAGGATGACGATGAAAGGGCGCGCGGATGAACCCATTGTTCCAGAGAGCCATGCGTATGTTGAACCGACCGGAATCGAAACTGGCGGCGGTGTGTGTGTTGTTGATCGCGACGGTGGCGATGCTGGTCAATGTTGCGCTGGTCTCGTGCGCAATGGGTGGTCGGGGGTGGAGTGGGGGAAGGGCCGGGAGTGGCGCGATGCCGCCGATTGGAGCTGAAGGCGAGGCGGGGCCGGGTGTGATCGGTTCGGGGAGTCGGACGGACTTTGGTCTAGCACGGATTGTGGGTGAGCCTGAGGTTCGCGTGCGTGTTCAGGCGGGGGTGGATGAGGTGCGGATCGGTGCTGGGGTAGTGGTGGGCCGTTCAAACCTGATGGGCGTGATGGTTGGTGGGCCGATCGCGATGTTGCGCGTGCCGGGTGAGGTGAAGTTGGAAGGCGGGGCGTGGGTCGTGCGGATCAAGGGGGGTGGGAGCGAAGTGGGAAGAGCGCTGGAGGGCGAAGGGATTGTGTTGACGGGTGAGAAGGGGTCGGTGGAGGTGAACGGTGTGAGGCACGTCGGGCGGATCAGGCTGGTGGGCAGATCGGAGCTTGGTGATCGCCGGTTTGATGCGGTGGAGCATGTGTCGCTCGAAGACTATTTGCCGGGTGTGGTGGGCAAGGAGATGCTTGCGGGCTGGCCGCGGGCGGCGTATGAGGTTCAGGCGGTGTGCGCCCGGAGCTATGCGCTGCATGAGCGGGTGCGGGTGTGGAGCGGGGGAGCGAGCGGGGGCTTGCGGTCGCACTTTGATGTGGAGAACAACGAGCGCGATCAGGCGTATGGGGGCGCGACGAACAACAAGGTTGCGGTGCAGGCGGTGAGGAGCACGCGCGGGATGGTGCTGGCGGATGGTGACCAGTTGTTGCGTGCCTATTACTCAAGCACCTGCGGTGGGCGTGTTGGCTCGGCGAAAGATACGTGGCCGACGGGGCCGGGGTATGAGTTCAATCTGGCCGGGCCGCTTCAGGCGAGGACGCGAGAGCACGCGTGTCAGAGTGCGTCGCTGTATAGATGGACACAGAAGCGTGAGAAGGTGGAACTGGTTGCGCGGCTTCGTGCATATGGGGAGAAGAGTCAGTTGATGGTGCGGCGGATCCGTGATCTGGCGGGGATTGAGACGCTGTCGGTCAATGCGGATGGACGACCGAGTCTGTACAAGATCATTGAACCGGGCGGGGTGTGGTATCAGCTCTCGGGTGAGCAGTTTCGGTTGGCGTGCAATCAATCGGTGGCGAACGCGAACGCCACGAGCTCGGATGGGATTGTGATGGGGACAAGGGTGGGTGGGTTGCCGGACATTGACCGGAAGTCGCGCGTGTACAGCGGGGATATGGAAGTGGATGTGCCGCGAGCGTTTGGTGGGAACGTGGCGGTGATGGGGACGACCGTCACGATCAACGGTCGAGGGTTCGGGCATGGTGTGGGGATGTGCCAGTACTGCGCGAAAGGGTTTGCCGAGCGGGGCGAAGACTGGCGTGCGATGCTGACGCGGTTTTATCCGGGTGCTCGCGTGGTCGCGGCGTATTGATGTGGAGACGCGGCGACAAAGGCACGATGTTCGAGCTGTGATTGTTGGATGTCAGAGACCGGTCATGGTGCGGATGAGTCGGTCAAGCTCGGGAGGAACAGGCATGACCGAGAGGCGTGATTGGCGGATGAGGTCGAAGGCTGCGAAACGCTTGTCGGATTTGAGCTGAGCGAGTGTGGCGGGGTGCTTGGCGGTGCGCAGGGGTTTGAGATCGATCACGGGGAGCTTGGGCGCGCCGGCATTGTTGAGGCCGGGGTGCGCGGGATCTTCGTACGGATTGCTTACAAACTGTGCGAGGCCGACGATGGCCCTTTGGTCGCGGGTGTGGTAGATGAGTGCGTGGTCGCCGGTGCGCGCGGTGCGAAGGTGCGCGAGCGCGGTATTGTTTTTCACGCCACTCCATGTTGTGTGGCCATCGGTGCGCAGTTGGTCAAATGAGTATTCACCGGGCTCGGTTTTGAGGAGGAAAGTGGCCATATCGCGGTGACTGTAGGTGTTACCGGGCGTGTGTTATCGGGGTGCGAGAGGAGGGCAAAGGAGGAGGAGGGTGGTGCAGATGGCGCAGCCGGGATTGGATGCGCGCGTGTGTTGGAGGGCATGATCAAGCGGGTGATGACAAGGGCCGATAGGACGCGGGGTGTCGGGAATTTCAAATGGCCGCGTGGCCGAGGTTTGGCAATGAGTTCAGATCCGAACCATCGGGGCGTACAGACTGACGGCAATGGTGGACGGGCGGGCGCGTCGGGAGCGGGTGGTGGTTCGCCATCATCGGATTCGCTGCTGAGCACCATTCACGAGTTGGAGTCGCGATTCGGCTCGCTCAAGCAACTGCACGAAGAGAGTGTGCGACGAGATCTTGAGTTGAATCATCGTGCGGAGGCGGTTGCCAGGCTCGAAGCCGAGGTTCGGCAGCAGGCCGCGACGATCGAGGAGCGACGCGATGCGGTTGCTCTTCTGGAACAAGAGGGAAAGAGGTGCATTGCCGAGGCTGCGAGTGAGCGGAAGGTGGTTGAGCAACTGCGGCTGGAGGCGGAGGAGCGCGAGCGCGAGCTGAGTGCGCGGGAGATGAAGGCGCGGGAAGAGGAGAGCGGGATTGCGGCTCGGTTGCAGCGACTTGGGGAGCAAGCGCGGGGGTTGGAGGAGTCTCGTGCCGCGGCGATGAAGCTGGAGGAGCATCTGGCGGAGCGCGAGCATGTGGTTGCCGAGCAGGACCGGAAGATCGCGGAGCGCGAGCGTCGCGCGGCTGAGGATGAGAAGAAAAATGCGACGGCGGAGTTTCGGCTGGTTGAGCAGAGGCAGACCGTGGGGCGCGAGGTTGAGGCTTCGGCGGAACGGGAGCGGAAGCTGGCGGGCCGAGAGTCGCAGATTGGCGTGCGTGAAGCGGAAGTCGAGGGGTTGAAGAAGCGGTTTGCCGAGCAGGCCGTGCGTGTGGCCGAGCGCGAAGAGGCGCTGGACAAGGCCGCGAATGAACTGGCGGCAGAGCGGCAAGCGGTGCAGGCCGAGTTGAACAAGGTTGGGTTGCGTGAACGAGAACTGAGTGAGCGAGAGCAGGCGGCCGCGACGGCTCAGCAGGAACACCGCGCGACGGAGCAGCGTGCTTCGGAGCGGATGAAAGAACTTGCGGGGGCCGAGGCGACGTTTGCCGAGCGCGAGGAGAAGGTTGCCACGCTGGAGAGCGCGGTGTGGGAGCGAGATCGGGCGGTTGTTGAACGAGAAGCAACGGTGGCGATGTCGCATGAGAATCTTGAAGAACAGGAGAAGGCGCTTGCGGAACTGGAGCAGGGGCTCAAGGATCGCGAGCGCGAAGTTCAGGAAGAACGCGCGGCAATGATGACTCGTGAGACAGAAGTTGCGGAGCGGCAGGCCGCGCACGCCGAGGAGTTGCGGGCGGCCAGGGAAGAGCTCGCGAACTATCGCCATGAACTTGACGAACGCGAGACGAAGGTTCGTGAGAACGAGGTTTCGGTTCGCGACCGACTGTCGGAAGTTCGTCGTCAGGCGGACAAGGTTGAGCGGGACCGCGTGGCGGTTGCGGAGCAGGCCAAGACGCTGACGGCGGCGGCGGGCGAACCGCACCATGGCGGGGCGATTTTCTCCGGGCGAATGGAGCAGGTTCAGATTCAGCTGGGCGAGGCAAACGCGAAGCGTGCATCGGTGGAAACCGAACTCTTGCAGGCTCGCAAGGAGATCTCCCGTCTCTTTGATGAGCTGCGTGGATTGACCTCCGCGGTGAACAAGTCTCAGGAAGCCTCGCGCGGCGAGGTTGCCCGTCGCGAGTCCGCGCTTGCGGAACTGGAAACCGAGCTGGCCGAGAGCCGGCAGACGATCAAGGACATGACCGAGCGGCTTGCGAAGACCGAGCGAGCCGCGGCAAACACGGTCTCACAGGCACAGATTGCTGAACGAGACGCGTTGGTTGCGGAACTGCGCGGCAAGCTCAAGGAGGCAGGCGGCGTGAACAAGAGTCTGAACCAACGGCTTGAAGAGGCGAGCATGATGTCAAAGGCGGTGAGTAACGGAGATGAACGCGTCGCGATGGCTGAGATCGCCAAGCGAGATCAGGCGATCGCTATGTTGAAGCAGCGGCTGGATCAGGCGGAGGAGCACGCCTCGAACCTTGCCGACACGCTGGAGGCGATGAAGGCTGCGGGGCCGTTCGACGCGCAAGTGGATGACCGCGGTGCGGAGCAGGAACGGTGTGCCGATCCGGCAACACGGCGCGAGCGGTTGCGGCGGTACAAGTCACTGTTGCAGTCGCAGGCACGAAAGATTGTGACGGCGCAGACCGCGCTTGCGAAGCGGCACGCGGACTGCGAGCAGGTGCTGCATCAGCGGGCGCGCCTCGCGAACATCGCGGCCGAGATTACCAGACGGGAGAAGAAGATCGATTCGGCCAAGGCGAGATCGGGCGCGTCGGCGGCGTTGCTGTACGCGGTGGCCACGCTGGCGATTCTCGGTGTGATCTCCTGGCAGGTCGCGGGGCAGCTCTGGCCGGGAACATATGTCGCGACCGCGGTGGTCGAGGCGGATACACATGGTCGGCAACCCAACGAGACCGAGCTTGCCACTTGGCAGAACTACCACACACAGCTTCTCGAGAATCCGGCCATGATCGAGATGGCGGCCGAGCGCATGGCGAGGCGGGGCATTGTGCAGTATGGCTCGCCGGCTGAACTGCGGGCGAAGCTCAAGGCCGACCTTTACCATCAGAGTTCGATGCCGGGAAGTTTGACGATTGAGTTGAAGCACGAGGGTGCGGAGAAGTCCAAGACGGTGCTGGATACGTTCATCACGTCACTGAAGAGCATTTCGGATGCGCAGCGCGATCAACGGCCTGATGATCTGGGGATTGTGATCGCGCAGGCCGCGACGGTGGGTGCTGAACCGCTGAGCGATGCGCGGCTTGAGCGGGCCGGGGCGTTGCTGGCGGGCGGTGCGCTGGCGGCCGGATTGTTTGGGATGGTGATCTGGAGTCGGTTGGCCCGTGCGAAGCACACGTTTGAGCACGCTCAGGCGGTTGATTCGGCGCTGAACGAGGTGGATTGGGGCGCGATTGAGCAGACGTACAAGAAGGGTGTCACACCGGTTGAGCGGGCAGACTCCGAGGTTCGCAAGGGTCGCAAGAAGGGTTGATGTCGGCGCGAGTGGGAAGAAAAAACCCGCCGCGGTTGGGCGGCGGGTCAGGAGAGAAAGCCGAGGGGGTCTGCTGCTTCTTTCAAGCTGCGGTCCAAGACCCCGGGCCAATCAGAGCAAGGTTCCGGACGAGGGCTAGGTTCGGGACGAGGGCTGAGTGCAGAGTCAGAGCTTGCTGGACTTAAGAACGGCGGCGATACCACCCTGGACCCTGCTTGACCCGTTCTCAATAATGGCGAGACTGCCAACACCCTCGAGGTCGAGGCTGGGAATTTCGCGACGCTCGATGCCGTTGCCGGTGGGGCGGAAGTCGAGGACGGCCTGGGTGACTTTGCCATCGTTATCAATGATGACGAGGGAATATTGACCAGCATCGCTGGCGAGATTTTTGAGGAAGAGCTGGGCCTTTTTCGTGCTCTGATCGAGAACAAGCATGGCCTTGGCCGCCCCTTCGGGTTCGCGCCCGCCGGTGCTTGCGGCCGGGGTGAACTGCACAAAGCGAGTCTGCGGGCTGAGAAAGGATTTCTCGAAGTTCGGGCCGTACTGCTTCATAAACAGTTCGGTCATCATGTTGTTTTCTTGGGCCTGGGCAAGCTGCCGGTTGTCGGAGCGCATCTGCTGAGCGGCGAAGCCGAAAACGATTGAGGCGGCGGCGGCACCGATTGCACCGGCGCGCCACCATCGGTTGACACCACTTGAAGGGGCGATGTGGGGGATAATCCGTCCGGCGATATCGGGCTCACGGTGACGAGCGGAGGCGGACTGCATCGCTTCGCGCAGAGCGTTGAGCACGCGGGCACGGAGGCCGAGCGGGGTTTCAACCTGGGGCAGGAGGGGGTCCATCCCCGAGCCTGCCAGACGGGTCTGCTCTCGCCGAATCTGTGCCTGAAGGGCGGGAGCTGCCGCACGGAAGGCGAGCTCGAAGGACTCGCGCTCTTCGGCATCAAGGAGGCCGAGAACATCGAGAGAGGCGAGTTCGAGAAGTTCGTGTGTGGTGTATGGGTTCATGATGAGAGTTCCTCGTTCGGACTCCGCTCGCGGAGTCTCACTAACGCTCGGCTGAGCGCTGACTTGATCGTGCCGATCGGTGTTCCAAGTTCCTCACCGATCTGTCGGAGTGTCTGCCCACCGAGATAGGCCCGGGTGACAACGGTCTGTTGCAGTTCGGGGAGTTTGGAGATGCGGTCCATAAGCTCAAGATATCGTTCGCTGCGTTCCATTCCCGAGCCGAGGATCTCATTGGACCTGAGCGGCTCAGACTGTTTTTCGTCGAGACTGACGGCTTTGACACGCGCCTTGGTGCGCCGAAGCCGATCGACAAGATGTCTACGCGAGATCAGCATGACCCAAGTGACCAGAGCGGCCCGCTTGGGGTCATAGCGATCCGCAGTCCGCCAGAGCCGGACGAACACTTCCTGCACGGCATCTTCGGCATCGGCCCGAGTGGGCATGGCTTGAAACGCCAGCCTGAAGACCAGGGAAGCGAACCGGTCGTAGAGTTCGGAAACAGCGATTGGATCGTTTGATGCGACACGTCGCATTAACGCCAAGTCTGGGTCCGAGCTGTGGTCCGCTTCGACCATAATTGCACCGACCGATATTTTGAAAACCGTATTGAACGGGAAAGGGGTTCGAGGAGGCAGAACAAGGCCCCGCGAACAAACCGGCACGAGACGTATTTCTGTACGTCCAGCAGCAGCAAACGGATGCGTTGGATTCGAATGGAGGCAAGAAAGTTCTTTGAGTATCTGGGATGCGGTAAAGATGATTGTTCGTATTTTGATAGTATCCGATGCGCAAACTTACCAACCACGGTCAGCGTAAATCATGTTGCCGTGTCTCACGAAACCTGATAGAGTGTCATGGTCCACGGGTGACTGGAGACCACAGTGGCGGGTCCAAGGGCGACGAGCCAAAGAAACTTCGCTTGCCTTGCACGGGTCGATGGACCCCGCGCGTTATCGCGTGCGAGGGGTGCTGCGCGCGCACCTTCTTGCGCGGGGTGCGCGGGTTTTTCTCTTATCGACCTTCTGGTTTCGATGGCCGTGATAACGGTGCTCATCGGCCTTCTTATGCCCAGCCTCACGTCTGTACGCGAGACCGCCCGCCGCGTGGTGTGTGCCTCAAATGTCAGGCAGCACGGGTTGGGTATCGCAATGTACGCGGCTGATTCCGGCGGGTTCCTTCCGCAGTCGAAGTATGGCAATGCCGCAAGAGCTGGTACGTATTCACCTGATCGCATGACGATGCTGCGTACGGATGACACGCCTGCGGCATGGGATGGTCTTGGCGTGCTGTATCGACTGGAATATCTCGAAGCACCGGGTGTTTTTTATTGTCCTTCGCACCGAGGCCAAGCCAGGTTGGCTGACTTTGCAAGCGTGTGGACGAGCGATTCGGGTGCGATCGAGAGCAACTACCAGTTCCGAGGGGGCATCGGCATTCGGCTTGATTCGCTGCAGGACGAAAAGGCGATGGTCACCGATGCGCTGCGGAGTCAGGTCGATTTCAGTCATCAAGTTGGCTCGAATGTCTTGAAGGGTGACTTCGGTGTCGGATGGTTTAATGATCCGGCACGTCAAGTCTCTGTAGGGTTGCCTTTGGATGGTCGGGACTCGGATGCTGGGCCAAGGGTTGATCAGGCCTGGCAGGCGATCGATGATGCGCTGCGGTACGCGCCATAACGCTGCGATCGCACTCGGGACGATCTGTCGCACAATTTCCTCGGGCACAGTCTCCACCGGCACACTTGCGCATTACGCCCCCCCGACCATGCCGAGAGGCTTGCACGGGAGACACTTGTGAGTGGCGACCATCCGCGAAATGCTTCTACGATGATCACTGTCAGTGGAAATGACCATCAGGGTTGATGCGTCGTTTTACTTTGGGATCCATTTGTTGGTTCACGTTGTTGGTGCAAGCCCATCTGGCCGCGATGTGCGGATGTACGGAGCACTCCTGAATGATCGTGATGCCGAATCGAAACGCGCTGGCCCGATGGCAGGATTTTGCAGGAGTGCGGACGATCGCGTGCGGGCTTGTTGCGGCGGTGATGTCGATGGTCATGTGCGGGATGGCCATGGGTCAGATCATTCCGGAGCGGACGTACTACGGAGTTCAGCGGGCCATACCCGTTCGTCTGATTGTGGGCGAAGCTGAAGGCATTCAGGCTGAGATCGAGTTGCTCGAGCCTCTGACAGGGCGGATTGTGGAAAGGGCTGCTGTTACGCCCGAACAGGCTAAGCAGGTGGTTGATCTCGCCAGCC
>JBBSBC010000119.1:0-11461 GCA_038251595.1 Phycisphaerales bacterium
CCACCTCCTCAAGCCGGCGCGCACCGATCTGGATGATCTGGCCGCCGCGTGTGCGGCGGGCGATCGTGCGGCCTTCGATTCCCTCCATGCCCGTTTCAATCGCGGGTTGCTCGCCCTCTTTCATCGCCGAGGTTCAATCGGGCCAGAACAGGCGGAAGAACTCGTACAGCGGACATGGATATCCGCATGGTCCGCGCTCGTTCGAGGCCGCTACGACCCGGAACGAGCCGCTCTTTCTACCTTTCTTTATGCCGTCGCCAACAAGACCTGGCTTCAGCACCTCCGCGAGAAACGCTCGGCCTCCAACGTGCCGCTGAGCCTTCACGATGAGGAATCTGAGGATGCGCTCGGGCTCGCATCGCCATCTGATGGACCCGAACTGATGGCGACCGCCGAGCAGATCGATGCGGTGCGCGCCTTTCTGCGAACCCGAACGGGTGATGGAGCCCTGACCGAACAGGAGCGTGAGATCATCACCGCCGCGGCGAGCGGGACGAGCGACCGAGAACTGGCGGCCCGACTGGCCCTTGCCCCGAGCACGATCAACGACAAGAAGCAGTCGGGATGGGGGAAGGTTCGCCGATTCCTCGCACGAACCGGGCATCGGCCGGAAATCTCCGAGCGCACAACCCCGACACGCGAATAACTCAGTGCGGAAGGGGATCAATTATGAACGATCGTCAACTCAACAACCTGATCCGGATGGCGGCGGAGGCGGATGAACTTGAGCGTTCTGCGCTCTCAGCCCCTTCTGCATCAATCGTTCACGCGGCTCATGATCCCCGAGCGCAAACCAGCTTGCGACTCGTGGGCGACCAGGCCCAAACCAAGCACCGCAAGCGTTGGTTCATCCGCATGACCCTCATTGCGAGCGCGGCGGCCTGCGCTGGGCTGGCTGTGCGGATCGGTCTTCCGACCCCGGCACCGCGCCCCAACCCTTGGCCGGTGGTCGTCCTTCCCATGCCGATGAACATCGAACAGACCGAGCTCGCCACCGGTCCATCCGATCTGGCCACACCAGCAATACCGAGCGCGGTTGCATCCGTGAGCCAACCCCCGGACAGCACGGCAGCACCGGCCATCACCTTCGCCAATCGTGACTCGACGCAGGGTTCGGTCGTGCTGGCGATCTTTGAAGATGCGTCGGGCATCGTGCGGTGTGTGAAGTGGCGTGAGCACGACTTCGGCGCGGGGGGGCTGGCCGATGTCCGCCCCGGTGATCTCTCGGCCGCGACGTACGGGCAGCATTGCGTTGTTGGTCCACACACGCTTATCGCCGTCGGGCTGACCGGACCTCGCGATGAACTCCCCACCACCGATGAGCGGGCGCAGGCCATGGCCCATTGCATTGTGGGTGGTGCGAATGGTGAGAAAGGTCGCTGCGAGACCGAGCCATCTTCGTACAACTCGGCGAGCATGTCCTGTCTGCCGCACGGGTTGAAGGTGATGGTCGAGACGCTGGCCATGGGCAAGCCCTGACCACTTCGTGCGGCGTTTACCGCGATGCGTCCATCATCTCCGGCTCAACCACACCCGCCGCGGCCATAGTGCTGTCAGTCGTCTCCTCAGACTCTTGCGGGTTCATCATCGCGGGCAGCTCATCGTACAACTCGATAGCCTCATAGACAGCCTGCGGGTGCGGCGCAACGCGGATCTTCTCTTTGAACTGCTTGCACGGGCCGCGTAGTCGCTTGGCAAACCACGAGACACGGCGGCGGATCTGCATCATCGCATAATGATCGTTGCGGTACTCGCGCATCAGGTCGAAGTATCGGCGCATGATGGCGAGGATCTCGCTCCGCGTGGGCGCGGGCGGAACGAGACCGGTGGTCTGGAGCGACCACGCATCGCGGAAGATCCACGGGGTTGAGAGCGCGCCCCGACCGATCATCACCCCATCGCACCCGGTGATGCGCATCATCGCGACGACATGTTCAGGCTCGATCACATCGCCGTTGCCGATGACCGGGACCGCGGGATACTCGGCCTTCACCGCCGCGACGACGCGACGGATGCCCTCGCGGTTGACCGCGCCCGAAAACTTCTGCTGCGTGGTGCGCCCGTGGATGGTGATCATCGAAGCGCCCGCGCGCACCAGCCGCGGGGCGAGCCACTCGGCCACCGGCGGTTCGGGCGGATCAAACCACCCGAGCCGCATCTTGGCCGTAACCGGCACCCCGTCGCCCGGCCCATGCACCGACCCCGGCCCCACCGCGTTCAGCACCTCTTCCACAATGCGCTCGGCGGTATCAGGAATGCACAAGAGTCGCGACCCACCATCCTTCTTGCAGACTTTGTCCACCGGGCAACCCATGTTGATGTCGATGACCGTCGCCCCGTGGTCGCGTGCCCAGCGCGCCCCCTCGGCCATGATCGCCGGGTCGGCCCCGTACAACTGCATGCCCACTGGCTTGTCAAAGTCGTTGGTCTGCGCGAGGTCAAGACTCGAAGCGGTGCCGCGCAACAAGCCCTGCGGCGACAACAGGTCGGTACACGCCAGCCCCAGCCCACCCTGCTCGCGGCAGATGGTGCGAAAGGCCAGATCGCAATACCCCGCGATGGGGGCAAGCAACAGGTTGGTGCGGAGTTGAACGCTTCCGATTCGCAGCACCGCACATGGTAGGGGCCAAGGCCCCGCGGCCAGAAAGCCCTGAACGCACGTTCAGTTGACTTGGCAAGGCAACCGTGCCATCAAAGTTCAGGTCGGCACGCACCTGGTAGGCGGTTGTGGCCGCGAGCCAGATGTCGTAGTCGGGCTTGCCAGCCCCATCTTCAACGTGCCCATCCCCGTTCAGATCGCCCGCAGGCAGCCCATAAGGCACGCCGCTCGGGCTGTAGCGGCATTGCTCGACCAGATCGTCCACCATGGCCATGATGGTACCAGAAAGGTCCGAGGCGTAGTAATGCTGCTCGCCGTCCCAGTCGGAACATGGCACCGCCCAACCCCCTCCATACGTGCCACTGTTCCGCCGCCTTGGCGGGCAATGCCGGACGGAGTGATTGATCAACGATCTGTCCATCAGTTCACGACTTCTCAGCATGACGCTCTCGTGCTGTCGATTGAGGCACGGCTCTGGTTACAAAGATCGTACCACACAGAGTACTTAGTATCGATCATAATCGCCGCACGCGGACAGAATGCCCGCCAAGTGTTCCGACCCGGTCGAAAAGCCAAAGCCAAGTCGAGGTTTGCTCGCAAGCCCCGCAGTTCTCACGACCCGCTCAGGGCAGCGGGTTCGTGCCACGGGATTTAGGGTCGAGAAGTACAACAAGCCGTATCTCTCTGAGCACTCTGTGCAATCCTCTCTCCCGGTATGTATCACCATCCTTTCTTCTGCGTGCGTTGAGGCTGTTTGCAGTGGCGAAGGTTCCTGAGCGTGCGCTCAGGGCTCTCTGTTCGGATCCTTTGCTCTGTCGCGACCTACGCTGTGGCACCGTGTACCAAGCCCTGCTCACCCGCCGTTACCTGACCTCCAAAATCATGCCCCTTCTCGCCGCGGTTGCGGTGATGTTGTGTTCGGCGATGGTGCTGATCACGTGGTCGATCATGGGCGGGTTTCTGGTGAAGTTTCTGGAAGTTGGCCGGACGATGGAGGGTGATGTCAGCATCTCGTGGCCCACCGCGGGGTTTGGGCGTTATGAAGACCTGATGGAACGGCTGAACCGCGACCCCTCTGTCGCGGCCGCCGCGCCGAGCATTGATTCGATCGGGATGATCGGGCTGCCGGATGGGCGGCTGCAGGCCGTGAAGGTGCGCGGGATCGACGAGCGTTATGCGCGGGTGGCGGACTTTGCCAACTCGCTCTGGTGGAGGCCGATCGCCGAGCCCCTGCCCAAGGACAAAGACCGGGATGACCCGCGATTGAAGAACCCGCGGCTGTACCAGCAGACCCTTGAAGATGGACTGCGGCTGAAGCGCAAGAATCCCGATACCGGCGCGCTGGAGCCGGGGGTGGTGCTGGGCATCGAGCTTTCGGGGTTCAGCAAACGGCAGGAGGGCGGTTGGTACGAACCGATGGTCGGGATTGTTGAGCGGATCAGCACCGGGGGCAATCAGCCCTACCGCCGGCTGGACCCATTCATCCTCAACCACTCGGTGATCATCAATGTGTTGCCGCTGACCGCGGGTGGGCGCGAGATCCGGGTGGCCTCGCGAAAGCTGCCGGTTGTCAACGAGTTCCGCACGGGTCTGTTTGATGCCGACAAGGGCACGGTGCTGATGGAACTGGGCGAGTTGCAGCGGATGCTGAAGCTCGACCAAGGGACCGAGCTGGCGGATGTGCCCGTGAACCCCTTCGAGATTGCTGAGGATGGCTCGGGCCAGAGGCCGAAGGTTGTGGGCACCGCCGCGGCCCGCGTAACGCACATATTTGTGAAGGCGAAGGAAGGTGTTGAGGTCGGCGAGCTGCGTCAGCGGTGCGAGGAGATCTACGCCGAGTTTGCCGCGGCGCACGGGAACGATGTGCCCTCGCCGGATGCGCTGGCGCGGGCCAAGTCGATCGGGACGTGGGAGCAAAACTACGCGATGTTCATCGGCGCGGTGAAGAAAGAGATCGCGATGGTGCTGGGGCTGCTGATGTTCATCTCGTTTGTTGCGGTGTTTCTGGTGCTGGCGATCTTCTGGGCCATGGTGAGCGAGAAGACCAAGGATATTGGCGTGTTGCGGGCGGTGGGCGCGAGCCGGGCGGGTGTCGCGTGGCTCTGGCTGCGGTACGGGGTCACACTCGGGATGGTCGGCACGCTGCTGGGGCTGGGCTTCTCGTACGCCATCGTGCTCAACATCAACCCGATCCACGAATGGATGGGGCGGGCGTTCGGGCTGGTGGTGTGGGACCCGCGTGTGTACTACTTTGCGGAGCTGCCGAACAAGGTGGTGACATACAAGGCGATGATCGTGCTGGCGGGTGGCATGATCTTCAGTGTGCTGGGGGCGCTGATCCCCGCGCTGCGGGCCGCGACGTATGACCCGGTGAAGTCGCTGCGGTTTGAGTAGGTGCTGCGGGTGGCCATGTGTTGGCGGGGATGATGTTGCACGGAGGATGGCATGAGGCTGCATGGTTCGCACCGATCGATGATTCCCGGCGAGATGCACGGGCCGGAGGCGGCGCGATGAGCGTGATCGCCAAGCCGAATCAGGGCGTGAGAGCGGCCACTCCGGGACGGGCGGCGGTGCTCTCGGCATGGAGTGTGTACAAGACCTATCGCCTCGGGCGCGTTGAAGTGCCGGTGCTGAAGGGGGCTTCGATCGAGGTTGGGCGGGGCGAGTGGGTGGCGATTCTCGGGGCATCCGGCTCGGGCAAAAGCACGCTGCTGCATCTGCTCGGCGGGCTTGACCGGCCCGACAAGGCCACTCAACCGATCAAGTGCGCGAAGTGTGGATACACGCTGGTTGGCCTCAAGGCCGATCGTTGCCCCGAGTGCGGCACCAGCGCGGCCTTGGGCGGGACGGTGATGTTCAATGACCAGATGCTGCGCGGCATGTCATCGGCGGAACTCGATAAGTATCGCAACGCCTCGGTGGGCTTTGTCTTTCAGTTCTACCACCTGCTGCCGGAACTGGACATCATGGAGAACACGCTGCTCCCCGCGATGGTGCTGCACAAGCGCTGGGGCTACATCAAGCGCCGGGTGGAGCTGAAGGCCCGGGCCGAATCGCTGCTCAGTGCTTTCGGGCTCGGGCATCGGCTTGGACACCGCCCGGCCGAGCTCTCGGGTGGTGAACGCCAGCGGGTTGCGATTGCACGGGCCTTGGTGAACGACCCGCCGGTGCTGCTGGCCGATGAGCCGACGGGCAACCTTGACCGCAAGACGGGCGAGGCAATTCTTGATCTGATCACGCAGCACCGGGCGCAAACGGGACGGACGATCGTGATGGTGACGCACGATCAGGAAGTGGCTGCAAGGGCCGATCGGATCGTTCGTCTGGTGGACGGGCGGGTGGCGGACGAGTGAGACCCGAGAAGCCTGCCGGGCAGGGTCGTCTCATGTTCGGTTCGTGAGCACTAGGCTGGGGGATTTTGGGCGGTATTATCAGAGGTTGAGGAAACTGGCGGGGCTTCGATTCACGAGGCCGCCGAGAGTGAGATTCTGGTACCCTTGATCCTTTTGGGAGTCCATGTTGACGGCAGCGCTTCCAACAACCACCAATCGAGTCCGCAGTGAGTGGCGTGTGGGTCCTGCCGACAGCGACCTTTCGGCCACGGTTGTGGATGTTGGTGAGGGTGTGCCCGTCGTTTTCCTGCACGGGCTTGTCGGGCTCAATGAACACTGGGAAGGCGTGGTCGATCGGGTCTGCAACCGCGTGCGCTGCGTGCTCTTCGAGCTGCCGCTGCTCCAGCTGCGTGGTGACGATTGCTCCATCCACGGGGCCACGCGCCTGACGGCGCAGTTCCTGAGCGAGAAGTTCAACGAACCGGTGGTGATCGTGGGCAACTCGTTTGGCGGGCACGTCGCGCTGCGCATCGCGCTCGAGCACCCCAAGCTGGTTCGCGGGCTGGTGCTTGCAGGCTCGAGCGGGTTGATTGAGAAGACGATGGTCGATAAGCCGCAGCATCGCCCGAGCCGCGAGTGGCTGAGCCGCAAGATCGGCGAGCTTTTCTTCGACAAGAGCAAGATGCGCGAGGCGGATATTGATCGGGCTCACGCCGAGCTGACCGAGCCCGGTGGTGCACGGGCCATGGTACGGCTGAGCAAGTCGGCCAAGCGCGATCACCTGGGCAAGCGCATCGAGGAGATCATGCAGCCCACGCTGCTGATCTGGGGTCGGCAGGATGTTGTCACGCCGCCCGAAGCGGGTGAAGAGTTCCACAAGATGATCCACAACTCGCGTATCGAGTGGTTCGACAACTGCGGCCACGCGCCGATGATGGAGTGCCCGGACCTTTTCGCGGAGGCACTCCATCGCTTTGCCCTGGGGCTCGGACGTGGGAATGATGATGCGGCGGACGTACCCGGATCGCCGAACGGCACACTCTGAACGGTGAAACCGGTGAGCGCGGCCACGAGAACTGAAGCACCCCTCAAAGTCTCTCGCCGGGCTCCACGTGGGCCGCGCTGGACCGCGCTTGTCGGGCACGCGCTCAAGGTTCGCCTGGGTCGGCGGCGCAAACGCCTGGACGATCTGGCCTTCTGGACACACAACACAGCGCCGTTGCAGACGAAGCAGCTCCGCAGGCTGCTGGATGTCGCGAGCGCAACACGCTTCGGGCGCGAGCATGGCTTCGACCGCGTTCGCCAACTGCCCGACGATCAGATTGTCAAGGCCTATCGCACGGCCGTGCCGATTGCTGACTTCTCCACCTATCGCACCGCCATCGCCGAGATGCGTGAAGAGGGACGACCGGACATCCTGTGGCCCGGGCTGGTGATGGACTTTGCGCAGACCTCGGGCACCACCGCGGGCGACAAATACTTACCGGTCTCGCGCCAGATGATGCGGTCAAACTACCTTGCCGCGCTTGATATCTTTGCCACGGCGATGCGGTTCGGGATCGAACTGCCCCGGCTGACGGCGGGCAAGTCGCTCTTCCTCGGCGGGTCTACCGATCTGTCAACAAACGCGCACGGGATCCGCACCGGCGACCTCTCCGGGCTTGTTACCCCGCTGATCCGCTGGCCGATCAGCGAGATCTATGCTCCAGGACCCGAGATCGCGCTCATGAGCCACTGGCCGAGCAAGATCGAGGCGATGGCCCGGGTCTGCGTGGATCAGGACATCCGCATGATCAACGGGATGCCGAGCTGGGCGATTGTACTGATGGACCGCGTGGTGCAGTTGGCGCGTGAGCATGGTCGCTCGGTGCGGGGCGTGAAGGATGTCTGGAAGAACCTCACACTCTTTGTGCATGGAGGTGTGAAGTACACACCCTTTGAGCCGCGTGTGCGTCAGATGTACAGCGGGCGTGCCGATGGGGATGACATCCCGTATCGCATCGAGCTCTACCCCGCGAGCGAAGGCTTCATCGCCATTCAAGACACACGCAACAGCCCCGGGCTTCGGCTGCTGACCGACATCGGGAACTTCTATGAGTTTGTTCCACTCGAAGAGATCGATGCCCCTGACGCACGCGCCCACTCCTGCTGGGAGGTCGAAAAGGGTCAACGCTACGTCGTCACCATGTCCACGTGCGCCGGACTGTGGCGCTACGTGATCGGCGATGTTGTGGAGTTTGACACGGTTCCCGCTGGGCTTTCGGGTCGCGGGGGTGAGGGGCCGTGCCGGCTCCGCATCGTCGGTCGGCACCGTCACTTCATCAATGCGTTCGGTGAGAACCTGATCGTCGAGCACATCGAGAACGCTGTAGCCGCCGCGGCATCGAAGGCCGGGGTGATGGTGGGCGAGTTCACCGCCGCGCCAGTGTATCCGAGCTCGACCGTGCGTGCGGGTCTGGAACTGGCGGTCGAGGTTGAAGGCAAGTACTCTGATCGGCTGCTCGATCAGTTTCGCGATGACTTTGATCAATCGCTCAAGCGGCAGAATATCGACTACACAACCAAGCGCACCGACGATGTGGGGATGGTGCCACCGACCATCACGCCGGTTCCGATCGGCACATTCCACGCATGGCTGACGAGCAAGGGCAAGCTCGGTGGTCAGCACAAGTGCCCGCGCTGCGCCAACCATCGAGACATCATCACCGAAGTGGTCAGGGTCGGAGCAACATCAGGTGTTGCCGCGACCGTGGCCTGAACAGCGGGCTTCGATTATCAGTCTCATGAGTTTCAGTCTCTCGAATGTCAGTCTCTCGAATGAGCCAACTCGTCATCCGCACATCGATCCCCACACCGCTCAGGGCCTACCTGAGTCCGCTGCCGCTTGTGGCAACGCTCGCCCGGCATCGCGGCCTGATCGGGCAGTTTACATCACGCGAGATCGTCGAGCGCCACCGCGGTGCGTATCTCGGCGCGGCGTGGAACGTGATCAATCCGCTGATCTCGCTGGCGATCTACACATTCGTCTTCGGGTATGTCTTCAAGAGCCGATGGCAGGAGGCATCGGACGGTATCGGTGGCCAGGCGATCGGCGGCGCGTTTGTCCTGCCGTTCTTTCTTGGGCACGCGCTCTTCCACTTTTTCAGCGAGTGCGTGAATCGTGCGCCGGGCCTGGTGGCCTCGCGCCCTAATCTCGTCAAGAAGGTCGTCTTCCCCGTTGAGATTCTGCCCGTCGTTGGGCTGCTGTCTTCACTGGTCTATCCGGCGGTGGCGGTTGGCTGCCTGCTGCTCGTTCAGATGCTGTTGGTCGGTTCGGTGCCACCGACTGCACTGCTGCTCCCGCTCGTCGTTGCGCCGCTTGTGCCCCTTTGCATGGGCATCAGTTGGGTGCTGGCAACCATGGGTGTCTATATCCGCGATGTTCGGCAGATCACCGTGGTGCTCACCCAACTGGCCATGTTCCTGACTCCGGTTTTCTACCCGGTCGATCGCATTCCGGAACAGTGGCGCGGCGTGTACATGCTCAACCCCGTGACGATCGTCATCGAGAATGCGCGCTCGGTGATGCTCTGGGGCACGTGGCCCAACTGGCTTGCGCTCGGTGGGGTCATGCTCTTCGGTTTGCTTGTGATGCAGCTCGGCTATGCCGTCTTCATGCGCACAAGGCAGGGGCTCAGCGATGTCATCTGAACTACCGGAACAACGCGGGATTCAGGCCGCGATCAGTGTGCGCGGCCTGGGGAAGAAGTACGAGGTCTTTCACAGCCCCACCGACCGGCTGCGCCAGACCCTCACGGGTCATAAGCGCGGGCGCGACATCTGGGCCATCAAGGATGTGAGCTTCGATGTCATGCCTGGCGAGGCGATCGGCATCATCGGGCGCAACGGGAGCGGGAAGAGCACGCTGATGCAGATCATCGCGGGCACACTCGCGCCGACGGTGGGCGAGGTGCACATTCGGGGACGACTGGCCGCGTTGCTCGAACTGGGGAGCGGGTTCAACCCGTACTTCACCGGTCGTGAGAACGCCATTCTGTCTGGCTCGATCATGGGCCTCTCACGCAAGCAGATGGAAGCAAGGCTGCCCGAGATCGAGGACTTTGCCGAGATCGGCGACTTCATCGATGAACAGGTGAGCATCTATTCAAGCGGCATGCACGCGCGCCTCGCCTTTGCGGTCAGTGTCGCGCTCGAGCCCGACATCCTCATCCTTGATGAGATCCTCTCGGTGGGCGATGCGGGGTTTCAGCAGCGGTGCATCGGGCGGTTGCACCAGTTGCTCGCGGGCGGTGTCACGCTCCTGTTTGTCAGCCACGCGGCCGATGCGGTCAAGAGCATCTGCCGGAAAGGGCTTCTGCTTGTGAAGGGCGAGCAGGTCTACTTCGGCTCGGCGCGCGAGGCGGTGGACCTCTATTTCTCATCGCTGCGCACACAGCAGTCGGCACGCTCCGTGCAGCGCTACGAGGAACTTGCCGACCGAGCTGCCAATGCTGCGATAATCGAGCCATCGGGGACCGATGCCGCGATAGATGCGGAAGAACCTCCCCCGCTCGCGGGCCGCTACGGCACAGGCCATGCCCGCTTCGAGTCGGTGCGCTGCCTTGACAAGGCCGGTCGCCCGCGCGAGGGCTTTGAGTTTGGTGAGGTGGTGGTGCTCGAGCTCACGTTCAAGGCCGCGACACCCATCCTCAAGCTCGATGTGATCGTCCGCATCCGCGATAAGTCCGGGGTCGATCTCTTCGGCATCTCGATCAACGAAGAGGTGCCGAAGGCCAAGCTCACGCATATCGCCGAGGGGCGGGGTGTCCGCGTGATCGTCGAGTTCATCAATACCTTCCGCGCAGGTCCGCACGGTGTTACGGCCACACTCATCCGCGCTCCGAACCGGCGCATCGGCGGGGGCGAGGGCGTGGTGACGCTCGACCACATCGACACCGCCGCGGCCTTCGAGAGTCTGCCCCGCGCGCAGAGTGTTGTTCGCGGCAAGTTTCAATATCCCTGCCGCGTTTCGTGGGAGTTTGTTGAAAGACCGATTGATAGCAATCAGACACGCGCATCCGCCGCGGCCTTCGATGACGGGCCTGATGACGAGCTTGTCGACGAGCGTGATTCCTGAGCCGCTCATTCAGCGGTGCGGAACGGGATGGGCTTGCCCTCGGCATCGACCGAGACCAGCGTGATGCTCGCCTCGGTCACGGACACCGTTGCACCGGTTGTGTAACGCTCGGCCTCGACTTCCACCTTCACCGTCACGCTCCTGGTCCCGAGCCGCGTCGTGGTGGTGTAGAACGAGACGACATCACCGAGCTGCACCGGCTGCTTGAACTCCACCCGATCAAGCGCGACGGTGACCCATCGATGCACACCATGCCGCCGCGCTTCCACAAATCCGGCCTGATCGATGGAACTGAGGATCACACCCCCGAAGATTGTTCCGTACTGGTTGGTATCCTTGGGCATCGTCACTATGCGCAGTGAAAGGCGGCGGTCGGCGGCAGTGGTGTCGTGCTCGGGCATGATGAAGCATAAG
>JBBSBC010000120.1:0-11433 GCA_038251595.1 Phycisphaerales bacterium
AGGTCGCTCTCTCCGGCCACTCAGAATGTACCCGATGAAGCGGGGTGCGGATTGTGAATTGGTCCGAGAATGCTCGGAAATGATCGCCATTTGACAAGATTTACAATCCCACAGTCCAGCGTCCGTGGTTCGTCAACCAACTCTTCAGGTGTGTATGCAGTCTCGCCGCATGGCCATGCCCAAGGCGGCGTGGCCATGGCACGCGGCTACTTGGTCATCAGTTCTTTGACCTTTGGCTCGATGGCTTTGGCCCAGCGTGCGTAGCCCTCGGCGCTCAGGTGCAGGGCATCGGGCATGATGGCTTTGGTGATCGTGCCATCTTTTTCGAGGAACGATGGGCCGATGTCGAGGTGGTGGATCATCTGGTCATCGGCGATTTTGGCCGCGATGGTGCTGGCCTGGACATTCTTCTCGCGCTGGACGTTGGGCAGTTCGCCGCGGGGAAAGATGTCGAGGAGGAGGATTCTGGTTTCGGGCAGGCGTGTGCGCAGGTCGTTGACGATGGCGGTGATTCCCGCGGCGATTTCTTCGGCGGTGTTGTCGGTGCCGTTGGAGTTGTTGGTGCCGATCATCAGAACGATGAGCTTGGGTGCCGAACCTTCTTTGGGCTTGGCGAGTCCTTCGACGTTGCCGTTGGCCAATCGCCAGAGCACGTTCTGGGTTTGGTCGCCGCCGATGCCGAGGTTTACCGCGTTGTGTTTGGCGAAGTGCTCATTCCACGCGGCCTTGCCCGCGCCTTCCCAACCTTCGGTGATCGAATCGCCAAGAAAGATGAGGCCGATGTCACCCTTGGCCGCGCCTTGTTTGGCTCGCGCGTTGAACGAAGCGTGGCGCCTCTTGAAACCATCATCTGTGCGTTCGGCGGGGAGAGTGGGCGCGTTGGCTTTGATCTTGGGCTCAAGTTCTTTGGGCGCGGGTTTGTCGAGTGCGGGCGGATCGCACGCGAAGAACGATGCGGTCAGCACGATCATGGCGAAGAAGATGCTCATTGTCGGAACCTCCGGAAAGGCGTGTTGGTTGATACGCGGGTGATCATCCTTTCAGAATACTAACACAAGCCAGGGAAAACCGCAAGTCCGTTTGTATTTTGTGTGGATAATTTTGGAATTTGCGTTGGGTACCTATTTGGGGGGTTGTCAAGGGCGAGATCTTGGGGTATGTTGATGGTGTTCCGGCCATCTCTCAGTGGCCTATCTCACTCTCGGAGATTACAAGTGAAGTCTCTCTCTTCTCGTCGCCTTTCAGGCGCAATCGTTTTTACCCTTGTGGCTTTCGGCATGGTCAATGCCGCAATGGCGATTTTCAGCGCACCGCGTGCGAGCCAACCGATCGCGCTCACGTCAACTCAGCAGATTGTTGAGTCTTCTGGCGTGACGACGGCGATGGTCTCGGCCGCAAGCCGCTGAACTGATCGCGTGTAAGCCGGATTCTGAAGTGATTTTGATCACGCGGCTGTCGCTGTGGGCCCACCGTGGCGGATGTGTGGCGACGACCGCGTTGTTTAATTGCTGAGCAGGCGGCTGCCGGCGAAGCCCATGACGGCGGTGATGAGCAGGATGCCGACAATATCCAGCATCAGACCGGCGCGGAGCATCTGCGGTTGGGTGATGCGCCCGGTTGCGAAGGCGATGGCGTTTGGCGGTGTGGCGACGGGAAGCATGAAGCCGCAGCTGGCCGCAAGTGTTGCGCCGAACATGAGGACGAGTGGATCCATCTGCATGGCGGGCGCGGCGGCCACCAGCACGGGCATGAGCGCGGTGACGACGGCGGCGTTGCTGGCAAGCTCGCCAAGAAAGACGATCGCGGCGACCGGGACCAGCATGACGAGCACGAATGGGAGGCCGGCGAGCCCGGTGAACTGGGTGCCGATGAAGACATCGACACCTGTTCGCGACATGGCATCGGCGATGCTGAGTCCGCCGCCGAAGAGGATGAGGATTCCCCACGGGAGCTTCTGAACATTGTCATAGGAGACGACGAATGTTCGTCTGCGGAAGTTGAGGGGGATGAGGAAGAGCAGGAGCGCGGCGGCGACGGCGATGCCAGCATCGGTAAGCAGGGCGACGTCTCGTTCTTTGATTCGGATGGTGAGGTTGAACTGTTGAACGATTGAGGAGCGGGCGATCCACGCGAAGGCCGCGGCGAGGAAGACCGTGAGCGTGGCCCATTCGGCGCGCGACATTCGTCCGAGCTTGCGGCGTTCGTTGCGGAGCATCTCGCGTCCGCCAGTAATCTCGGGCGCGTGAACGGGGTGCAGGACGCGTGTGAGGAGCAGCCAGGCGAGTGGGAGGAAGATCGCGACGAGGGGGATGCCGATCGTCATCCACCGACCGAAGTCGATCTCGCGTCCGAGCTTGTCGCGTGCGAAGTTCATCATGATGACGTTCGGGGGAGAGCCGATGGGAGTGCCCATGCCGCCGATCGACGCGGCATAGGCGATGCCGAGCACGACGGAGATACCGAGGTTGCGAACGGCGGTGGGTGTCCAGCCACCGGAGTTCTCATTGTTGGCGCGTGCGCACTTTTCCACAAGCGCGACAAGGCTGATGCCGATGGGGAGCATCATGATGGTGGTGGCGGTGTTGGAGACCCACATGCTGATGATGGCGGTGGTGAGCATGACGCCGCCGACGATGCGGGCCGGGCTGGTGCCGACGGCGAGCAGCGTGTTGATGGCGATGCGTTTGTGCAGGCCGCTGGATTGCAGGGCCTCGCCGATCACAAACCCGCCAACGAAGAGGAAGATGACTTCATCGCCGTAAGGTGCGGCGGCCTCTTTCATGGTGCAGATGCGCAGCAGTGGGAGGAGCACGAGCGGGAGGAGCGCGGTGACACTGACGTGGACAGCCTCGGACACCCACCACGTGGCCATCCACGCGGCGATGGCGAGCACACGGCGCGCCGGCTCAGAGAGCGTATCGGGCGCGAGCGCGTGGATGAGGAGGGCGATGAGTGGGCCAGCGAAGAACCCGACCCACTGAATCAGCAGGACCGCGCGGGAAGTGTTTGTGGATAGCGGGGTCGCGGGGAGATCGGGTGAGAGGTCGTTCACAGGGAGAGAATAGCGGAAGTGGGGGTGCTTCTGCTGTTCAGGCTTTATGGTTAAAGCCGGGAACGTCGCCAGGAATGGCGATGCTGCTCCTGGCTACGGGCAGGGATCGATGGCCTGCGCGGCCTTCATCATGCGGATGCTGTCGCCGGTTTGATCGACAAGGCCCAGCTCACTGAGCGCCAGCAGCGCGGCCTGTTGCTCGGCCTGCTTCTTGCTCTGGCCCCAACATGCGGGAAAGCGGCGGTCGCCGATCTCGACGCAGATCTCAAAGCACTTGGCGTGGTCAGGGCCTTTCTCATCAAGAACGGTGTAGACCGGGCTTTCACCGAAGGTGAGCTGTGCGTGCTGCTGTAGAACGCTCTTGAAGTTTTCCTGGTGTCCGCTGGCCGCGGCGCGGCGGATCATCGGCTCAAGCAAGGGACGTAGAAATATGCGCACGGGGTCGATGCCCGCATCGAGGTAGAGCGCGGCGATGATGCTCTCAACAGTGGCGGCGGCGAGGCTCTGGGGAAGTTCGCGTTGAGAGAGCATTCCCTTGCCGAGGATGAGCAGCTTGTGCAGGCCGAGTTCGCGGGCGATGGTGGCGCAGGTCTGGCGTGAGACCACCGTGCTCTTGATCTTGGTCATCTCACCTTCGAGCAGGTCGGGGTAGATGGAGTAGATCATCTCGCAGCAGACCAGGCCGAGGACCGAGTCGCCGAGAAACTCCATGCGCTCGTTGGATTCCTGGCGCGAACCTGCGACCGAGGCGTGGGTGAAGGCGCGGATGAGGAGCTGGGCATCGGAAAATCGATGGCCGGTGATCGATTGGGCGGTGTCGATGAGTTCGGTGGTCATGCAAGCGCGCCGTGGCGTGGGCCGCGATGGCCCCCGAGGTCCGGATGATCCGCGCGGCGTGGTGGAGCCAAACATTCGGCCCATGAAGGGGCGAATGCTTGGCAACGCCGGCGGCTGGATGCCGCGAATGGCGGGGCGCGCCTGCTCGCGAGCCGACGGTTTTCGGAGGATCGCTTGAACAGCGAAGCAACACGAAACCCGACGGCGGCCGGCGAGCAATCGCACTCCGACCAAACACACACGGAACCGTGCCGGTCCCGCAGGGTCAATATACCACTCGGACAGGGGGAGAACCGGAGATTTGTGAATTGTGGATGATGAGATGTTTGGTCGTGGTCCGGTAACTTTAGATGGGTATGGTGAGTGCTCGGCACTCTGCGACCAGACATGGTTGACAGAGACTGGACGAGAAAAGTGGCCTTGGTCGAGCGGGTGACCTAGCATCCCCACCCGGAGAAACGCCGGGATCAGTTCCGGCCGGGCGCAGCCCTTAGATCGAGGTACCTGTCATGTCGATGGCTTATCCGAAGAAGAAGAGCTACATCAAGCGCAAGCGCCGGCTTGGGTTTCGCGGGCGAATGAAGACGCGCGCTGGGCGAAAGATGATTAACCGCAAGCGTGCGGTCGGTCGTTCGCTGAACGTGGCTGACAAGAAGATTTGAGAGTGCGGATGTGTGCCTGGCTGGAGGTGCGCGGGGCAGTCGCACACACCAAGTTTGCCTGCACCAAGTTCACTTGCATCAAGTATGCTTTCACCAGACTATGGCGTGGTGACAGGATTATCCTGCTCGGGCGGCCATTATTGAGCAGCCCGCGCAGCCGCGATGTCGAGACACTCCGAAAGTATGCGGATATTTAGGCCGCGAGGCTGAGTGGTCAGCTTGCAGGTCTGTGTGCATGGCCCGCTCTTTACGCTGAGCCACCAACCCGTGCTTGTGGCCGGTGCTTGCTCATGGTTCAGGACAAGCGAACACTCGGGCACGAGCTTCGACGGCACTTCCGCGGCTCCGACCACTTGGCCACGAGCGTCAAGCTCGATCCAGTGCAGCTCACGGTCAGCAACAAGTGTCAGATCAAAGTTGTCAACTTGTTTAACAAGCCTGACACCTATGTATGACCAGTGATCCGCACCGAGTTGATCGCCACTGATTCTTGTCTTGTTCGTGAGTCTGAGAAATCCGTCGAAATCACGTCGTTGTGAGAGGTTTCCGATGGGCGCGACGGACGGCGGTGTCTCGTGAAGCAAGGGCTTGCGGGAATACGTGCCGCAGCCTTGAATAGAAATAACTGCGGCAGAAGCAGCTACGGTCACAACGTATATACGAAGAAATGTACTCGTGGCGTAGTCCATTCGGCGTTTTTACTAAATCTCAGAAGTTTTACCGGTGTCGTTGAACTCACAATAGTAAAGTATCTTATTGTCATCAACGATTGATCGCTTGGTGCAGATGCCTCCGCACGCTTGGTCGCCGCGGGTGGTTTCAGCCCGGCTTCTTGCCCAAGCACTGTTTGTAAAAAGCATTTTGCATCATCCTTATCCGAATATACTGTGTAATCGATCCATTTCCCGTCTGCGTCGGTCATTACCGATGCAAGCCTCTTATTGTGGAGTGAAAATGGATCGATGTCAGCTTTAACATTTGAGTTGGTGAGTACGCCTGCGGGCACGCTCGGCATGTTTAAGTTATTTGCTGGCTGTGAAACTACCGGTCGAACAGAACATAGGACGCACCAGATTGAAGCAACGATCAATGTTAAGAAGTTAACCACATATAATAAGCCAATAGTTTGAAAAAACCTGGCGAATGCATTAATACTCGGTTAAGACCAGATTTGATCACGACGATACATGCTCGGCGATGGGCGAAAGTAGCGTTCATTGCGAGTGGAATGGCTTGGGACGGCGTGCAAAAGTTCGGTTAAAACCAGTAACAAAGTCTCCAGCGGCTTTGTCACTCACGCACGCTTGCAGTGGAGCATGGCTGCCACGAGCGCGGTCCAGCCTGTCTGGTGCGTGGCGCCCAGGCCCCGTCCGGTATCGGCGTGGAAGTGTTCGTGAAAGAGGATCAGATCACGCGAGTGGGGGTCACTTTCAAAGAGGCGATCGCCCGCGAGCGAGGGTCGGTGTCCGGCGGAATCGGGGAGGAAGAGGGAGGTGAGTCGGCGGCGGAGTTCGTCGGCGACCTGCGAGAGCGAGAGCATCTGGCCCGAACCGACGGGGCATTCGACGGTGAAGGTCTCGCCGTAGAAGTGGTGGTAGCGCTCGAGCGCCTCGATGATGAGGAAGTTCAAGGGGAACCAGATCGGCCCGCGCCAGTTGCTGTTGCCGCCGAAGATGGCGGTGGTCGATTCGCCGGGTGTGTAATCGACACGGAACTCTTCGCCCGCCACATTGAGCACGAAGGGCTTGGATTCGTGGATGCGTGAGAGTGAGCGGATGCCGAAGGGGGAGAGGAACTCGGACTCGTCGAGCAGGTAGGTGAGCACGCTGGCGAGTCGCGCGTGCGAGGGAATGGCCAGCAGCCGGTGTGCGCAAGGGGGTGCGCCCGGCGTGTCGTCGCGGTGCTGCATGTAGGAGATGTGGCGAGCCAGATCGGGACGATACTTCAGGAACCAATCCATGCGCTTGCGGAAGCCCGCGAGCTTGTCGATCGACTCGTCTTCGAGAACTTCGACCGCGAGCATGGGGATGATGCCGACCAATGAGCGGACGCGCAGCTTGGTGGCCTGGTCGTTCACCCAGATCTGGTCGTAGTAGAATCCGTCATCATCATCCCACAGGCCCGAGCCGCCGAGCGTGTTCATGGCGTCGGAGATGGCGACGAAGTGCTCGAAGAACTTGCTGGCGAGGTCTTCGTACACCGGGTCGAAGCGGGCCAGCTCCAGCGCCATGCTGAGCATCGTGCCGCAATAGAAGGCCATCCATGCAGTGCCATCGGCCTGTTCGAGATGGCCGCCGGTGGGGAGCGGGCGTGAGCGATCAAAGACGCCGATGTTGTCAAGACCGAGGAAGCCGCCGGCGAAGAGGTTTTTGCCGCTGGGGTCTTTGCGGTTGACCCACCAGGTGAAGTTCAGCAGGAGTTTCTGGAAAGCGCGAGCGAGGAAATCGGTATCGCGCTGCCCGCGTTCGCCGGTGATTTTGTAGACGCGCCAGCAGGCCCATGCGTGGACGGGCGGGTTGACATCGCCAAATGCAAACTCATAGGCGGGCAACTGCCCGTTGGGGTGCATGTACCACTCGCGAAGGAGCAGAAGCAACTGCTCCTTGGCGAAGTGTGGATCGATCGCGGCGAAGGGAATCATGTGGAAGGCGAGGTCCCACGCGGCGTACCACGGATACTCCCACTTGTCGGGCATCGAGATGACATCGCGATTGAAGAGGTGACGCCAGTCGGCGTTGCGGCCGCTCTTGCGCTGCCGAGGCGGCTTGGGCTGGCTCGGGTCGCCCTTGATCCACGAGTGAACAACGTAGTGGTAAAACTGTTTGGACCAGAGCAGCCCGGCGATGGCCTGGCGCGAGACCGGCTGCTCTGCCGCGGGCAGCGTGCTCAGCCCCTTGGCGGTATAGAACTCGTCGGCCTCGCGCCGACGGGCGCTGAACGTGGCTTCAAACTCCGGGCCGAAGGGCTCGCGCGGGGACTGGCTTTCCTGACGCAATCGCAAGCGGACGATGCGCGAATGGCCGGGCTTGATCGAACACTGATACCACGCCGCGGCCTTTGTGCCGACCATGTCGGGATTGACCGCGCCGGTCTGGTTGTGAACGACCCGGTTGTGGAAGGCATCCTTGACGTAGGGCTGTACGTTGGGTGTGCTGAACAAAAGTTGCGTGTTGGTATCGTTCTCAGTAAAGAGCAGATCAGGGTCTGGATAGCCAGATGTATGGTCGCACGAAAACTCATATGTTCCGAGCGATGACTGACGGGCGCGGACCCGCGAAAATGTGGCCTTGGCGATGGACGGCGAAAGCTCAACCTGCCCTTTGGTCTCGGCCCCTTCCTCCTGCGTTCCCCATGCCCAGGTGTTGCGGAGCCAGAGCGTTGGCAGGAGGTGGAAGGACGCCTCATCTGGACCGCGATTGGTGATGGCGATGCGGATCAGCAGGTCGTTCTCGCCGGCCTTGGCGTACTCGGTCTGGACATCAAAGTATCGGGACTCGTCAAAGGCACCTGTGTCGGCGAGTTCGTACTCGGGCTCGGTGCGGCCCCGGCGGTGATTTTCCTCAACAAGGCGGGCGTAGGGAAACTCGCACTGCGGATACTTGTAGAGAGCCTTCATGTAAGAATGCGTAGGTGTCGAATCAAGGTAAAAGTAATGTTCCTTGACATCTTCACCGTGGTTGCCCTGGGGGCCGGTCAGCCCGTAGAGTCGCTCTTTGAGGATCGGGTCTTTGCCGTTCCACATGGCGACCGAGAAACAGAGTCGGCACTGCCGGTCGCAGATCCCCATGATGCCATCTTCGCCCCAGCGATAGGCGCGGCTGCGCGCGTGCTCGTGCGGGAAGTAGTTCCAGCAGTCGCCGTCGGGCGAGTAGTCCTCGCGCACGGTCCCCCATTGCCGTTCAGAGACGTACGGTCCCCATCGCTTCCAGTTGGCCGAACGAGAGGCATCGGCCGCGAGGCGCAGCGACTCAGGATCAGATCCGGGTGCCACGGCTGACTGATCGTGAACGCCGTTGGTCGTGCTCATGGTCGGGCTTTCGAGAAGCGTGAGAGATGACCAAGTCAGTGGGGCATCTGGAACTTTGCGCAGAGCGTGGCGACCTCACGCCGGACAGTTTCTGATGTGCTCGCATCGCCACGGGCCGTGAGCACGCGGTCGATCCACCCGGCGATCAGGTCCATCTCGGCGGTCCCGAGGCCGCGAGTGGTGACCGCGGGTGTGCCGAGTCGGATGCCGCTGGTGAACTTTGGCGGGCGAGGGTCGTCGGGAATGCCGTTCTTGTTGCAGACGATTCCTGCACCGACGAGCCAGGTCTCGGCATCCTGCCCGGTCAGTTCGGCGGACTTGGGACGAAGATCCACGAGCATGAGGTGGTTGTCGGTGCCGCCGGAGGTGATGCGATAGCCGCGCATGGTGAGTGACGCGGCGAGTGCCTTGGCGTTGGCGATGACCCGCGCGGTGTAGGTCTTGAACTCCGGACGAAGAGCCTCGCCAAAGGCCACGGCCTTGGCCGCGATGGTGTGCATGAGCGGGCCACCCTGAACGCCGGGAAAGACGGCCTTATTGATCTTCTTTGCGAGGTCTTCATCGCTCGTGAGGATGAGCCCGCCGCGTGGTCCGCGCAGTGTTTTGTGCGTGGTGGTGGTGACGATGTGGGCATGGGGGAAGGGTGAAGGGTGCGTGCCGCCGGCCACCAGCCCGGCGATATGGGCGATATCGGCCATCAGCAGTGCGCCGCAGGCGTTGGCGATTTCGCGAAACTTGAGAAAGTCGATGGTGCGCGGATAGGCGGAGTAGCCGCACATGATGAGCTTGGGCTTGTGTTCCATGCAGACCTTCATGGCCGCGTCGTAGTCGATGCGCTCGTGATCGGGGTGGGCCTTGTCGTAGTGAAGCGGGTAGTGAACGGGCTTGTAGAACGTGCCGGAGAAGTTGATCTTCATGCCGTGCGAGAGGTGGCCGCCATCTTTGAGAACCAGTGAGGCGAAGGTGTCGCCGGGCTGCAGCACGGCCATCATGGCGGCGGTGTTGGCCTGTGCGCCGGAGTGCGGCTGAACATTCGCAAACGCGCACCCGAAGAGCTGGCACGCGCGGTCGATGGCGAGCTGTTCGACCTGATCGTGGAACTCGCACCCGCCGTAATAGCGTGCGCCCGGATAGCCCTCGGCATATTTGTTGGTCAGGCACGAACCCATCGCATGCATGACGGCGGGCGAGACGTGGTTCTCACTGGCGATGAGTTCGAGCGTCGTCGCCTGCCGATGTGATTCCGCGGCCATCAGATCGGCAATGGCCGGGTCGGATGCGCGGATGAGATCGAAGGTGGACTGGGCGATCGGGTCGTGCATCGCGGGGCTGGTGGTGGGGGTGATGGAAGGAGAGGGGTGGGTGGTGGTGGGCATGGGGCAGCTCCTCGGGCGTCTGCAGAGGGTAGCGGGCGTCAGGAGCGGATTCAGGCGGACAGAATCGTTGGATCTGGCTGGATATGTCGGATGAGCAGCATCCCGAAACTGGGGTTGAGACAGGCCGCGATCAGCGCGGCCAGCAGGCAGGCGACCATGAGCATTGCCCAGACGAAGCGTCCGTTGGGAAGGGCGAAGACGCGGATCAGAACGATCCACCACCATGCAGCAAACCAGGCGATGCCGAGCAGCCCGCCGCCGACCGCAAAGACGCGTTCGACGCTTTGTTGGAGGTAGCCCACATTGACCCCCGAGGTTGACCAACTCCAGTACCACTGCTGGAAAGCGGCGGTGCTGTAGATAAAGCTGAGGATGAGAGCGAAGATCGGGAGCGCAAGGGTCACACCCGCGCCATAGATCGCTGCACGAAAGACGTGTATAGCGCGAATCTTGACCATCGCACGCGATGCCGAGAGGGTGAGCAGCAGCACCGGCATCAGCAGGCAGCACGCGAGCCATGCCTGTGCGGGATAGGGCATAAAGATCTGGAAGTTGAAGGCGGCGATGCTTCCGGTGTTGTTGTAAACAATTCGCCCGGCTGGTGAAACGTAGGATTGAAGCACAACCAGCAGCCAGCGATACGCGTTCATGCTCGCGAGCTGTGTGCGCCCGGCAGGATCGACAAGCAAGTCGATGAGGGTGCTGGCGAGTTCGGTCGTGCTGCCGAGAATCCACAGACTGGCGATGAGCGATGGAAGCCAGAGCCCCAGTCGCCAGCCCACAAACGGAGAATCCAGCCGCAGCCCATCGTGCTCCCGCCAAAACCGCCAGGGGAGCACCATCCGCTGCCATGTATACCACGCGCGGCGAATGCCCAACCCGCGCGGCGTGTGTTCATAGAGCCACGAGAGCTTGTGCTGTTCGGCGTTGATGACACGGGCAAAGTCGAAGACGTGGCCGCACTCGCTGCATGTGCCGCGAAGCGGGCACAACTCGCGCCACGCGCCCACAACGCCCGACTGGTCATACCCGCACCGCGGGCAGAGCGGGGGTGCGGCCGGTGTTGTGGAAGATTGACCCTTCACACGAGAGGGTTACCGGCGTGGGGCGCATCGGTTTACTGTTTCAGCACATGGTGGCACGGGCTTCCAGCCCGTGGGTATCGAGTTCTGAGACAGTCGTAGGATGGATGAGGTGAGACACGTTGTGCAAGCGCGCTCGCACGATCAAACTTCATCGGGATCGCTCGACCACTCCGTTCACCTTCGTCCAACATCGCGACCTCGCACGCCATCAATCGTGTGCAGGGGATGAGGGATTGCGATGTGGTGATTGCCATCGTGCCAGGGTCCGTCACCAAGTGGATATCCCAATGCATACGCGGATTGTTTGTACCGTCGCACCGAGCCATCGACAAAGGTCGATGCGGGAGGCATGTTCCATCCCGGCTCAACTAAATCATAATATCCGTCGGAGTAA